>NZ_CP048433.1:1214109-1517636 GCF_010509075.1 Collinsella aerofaciens ATCC 25986 | reverse complement strand
CCCGGAACCCCGCAACAGAATGCCGGCTCGGGCAAACAGCAGGCCGTCGTCAACGCGTGCTACTCCACGCCTTCGCCGGGTCAGAACTGGTGTGCGGCGTGGGTTACCAATGTCTTCCGTAACGCCGGCGTTGGCTACTTTGGCGGTAACGCGTGCGATATGTTTAACGCATGGTGCTATAGCTCCGACCGCTCGGCGCTGCAGGTGGGCATGATCGTGGCCGATTCCTCGCACAGCGGCACGGGTGCTCCGGGCCTTATCTACGGTCATGTGGGTATCTACGTTGGCGGCGGCATCGTTATGAGCAACGAGGGTGCCATTACGTCTAAGTCGCTCGATTCGTTTATTAGCTTCTATGGCACTGGCTCTGGCGTGCGTTGGGGCTGGCTTGGCGGTATTGCGCTGTCGTAGCTGCGGTTTGAAGTAAGTTGGTCCGGGACCGCGGGCGAGGCATAAGGTTGCCTGCTCTACAGTCCTGCGCAAGACGAAGGCCACATTAAGTGGCCTTCTTTGCGTGCGGAACTCGCGACCAACCTTATGCCTCGCCCGCGGTCCCGGACCTTCCGGGTTCGGGGCGCGACACACCGGACTGGGTTATCTGAATAAATATGGCGAAGGCCCCTTTCGGGGCCTTCTTTGTTAAAGGAATTCGCCTACTCGGTGGACTTCGGGTTCTAGGTCTACGTTGAATTGGTCTTTGACGGTTGCCTGGATGTGGCGGATGAGTTCGTCGACATCGGCGGCGGTGGCGTGGTCGGCGTTGACGATGAAGCCGCAGTGCTTCTCGCTCACCTGCGCGCCGCCAACGGCGTGTCCTCGCAGGCCGGCATCCATGATGAGTTTGCCGGCAAAGTAACCCTCGGGGCGCTTGAAAGTGGAGCCAGCACTCGGCATGTCGAGCGGCTGCTTGTCCTCGCGGCGCTGGCGGTAGTCGTCCATGTCGGCCTTGATCATCGCGGCGTTGCCCGGGGTGAGATTGAAAGTGGCCGAAAGCACGATGAAACCGTCGTCGGCAATGCGGCTCTTGCGATAGCCCAGGTTGAGTTCGTCGACATCGAACTCGATGATGTTGCCGCTGCCGCGGGTGCCGTCGTCGAGCTGGCGAGCGGGTTTGTAGACGCGCACGTACTCCAGCACATCGGCCATGCAGGCGCCGTATGCTCCGGCGTTCATGTAGCAGGCACCGCCGACCGATCCGGGAATGCCCGAGATGGGCTCCATGCCGGTGAGACAGGCCTCGGCTGCCGCGGCTGCGACATCGGAAAGCAGCGCGCCGGCTGCCGCCGTGACGTGCGTGCCGTCGATCGTAATGTCGGAGAGGCCTTCGCCCAGCGCCACGACGACGCCGCGGATGCCCTTGTCGCCGACGAGTAGGTCGGAGCCGTTGCCCACGATGGTGAGGGGCAGATCGCAGCGATAGCAGGTATCGAGCGTGGCGACGAGGCCCTGCTCGGTATCGGGCGTGACAAAGACGTCGGCCGGGCCGCCGATCTTAAACGTGGTGTGCTCGCGCATGGGCTCGCTCATCAGTACGTTGTCCTCGCCGGCAACGCCAGCAAGCGCGCACAGCAGGTCCTCGTTAAAAAAGTCGTTCTCGTGCATACGAATATCCGCCTTTTGGTGGTCGTTGTCATCAATCGATTGCAATATACCCCACCCGGACGGATTTGGTGCGCTGGCGGCGATAAAACAGCCGTCTACCGGATTGGTAAAGTGTTTATCACCGAGGTAGAGGGGTAGTCGCTATACTTTCAAGAGATTGCGCGTAAACCCGGAAGGAGCGAGATGGCCAACAAAGTCACCCTCAAGCAGATCGCCCAGGAGGTGGGGCTTTCCCCCTCGTCGGTCTCGCTTGTGCTCAATAATCGGCCCTGTCGCATCTCGGAAGAAAACCGCAAGCTCATCAAGGAGGTCGCGGCGCGCAACCACTATGTTCCCAACCAGATCGCGCGCAGCCTGGTCATGCGCGAGTCGCGCACCCTGGGCCTTATCGTCCCTAACATCGAGAGCCGCTTTTTTGCCTCGCTCGCCGGTAGCCTGGAAAAGCGCTGCCGCGAGGACGGCTATGCGCTCTTCATTACCAGCTCGGGCGGAAGCGCCGATGACGATCTGGAGCTGCTGCGCCAGCTGGTGACGCGCGGCGTTGATGGCGTCTTCCTGGTCGTAGGCGACGAGTTCTCCGACGACCGCGCCCTGCGCGAAGAAGTCAGCCATCTGCCTATCCCTGCCGTGATGGTCGACCGTGCCATTGAGGGGCTCGAGTGCGACAAGGTGATGTTCGACCACGAGATGGGTGGCTACATGGCCACTCGCTATCTGATCGAGCAGGGCCACCGTCGCATTGCCTGCTTGGTTAACGCGCGCCGTTCCAATACGGGGCGTAAGCGACTTGCCGGCTATGAGCGCGCGCTGCGCGAGGTTGGCCTGCCTATCGACGCACGTTTGGAGTTTGAGAGCGAGTACTACATTCCGAGTGCCTATGAGGCCTCGGAGGCGGTGCTCGCAACTGATGCCACCGCTGTGTTCGCAAGCTCGGATAACATTGCCCTCGGTCTGCTCAAGCGCTTACACGAGATGGGGAAGAGCATTCCGGGCGACATCTCGGTGGTGAGTTACGACAACTCGGCCGCCGACGTTCTCTTTGAGCCGGCGCTGACCGCCATTGAGCAGGATCCTGGTGTCCTTGCGGAGCATGCTTTTGGCTGCATGTCCAAGCGTCTTGCCGGTAGGGGCGGCAGGCGTGCCGAAGAGGTCGTCCTGGAGCCGGCGCTTATCGTTAAGGGCAGCGTGCTCGAACTTACCGAATGTAGCTAAGCGTACTTGAATGTAGCTAAGCGTACTTGTTTGTTTGCATAGATTGCATGCGGAGTGTCCGCTATTTGCCGGCGGGGCCGGGGTGCCTGCCTTGTTTTGAGAAGTTCGCGGAGCCCACTTCTCAAAACAAGGCAGGCACCCCGGCCCTCGTCCGTTAACTCTTCCGCTGGGCGAGCCTTAGACGCCGCGCACCGATAGGGTAAGGCAGCGGCTTGAAATTGGTGCTATATTCAGCTTGAGTTGTTTAATGCTAGTACGGGAGGCTGATATGGGGCTGTTCAAGAAGAAAAACCCGCAGGATGCCTTTGATCCCGATGTGTTTACCATCACGGATACGATTTTGGACCCGCCGCGGTTTACATTTTTGCCGGCCATCTACCAGGATGCCACGCGCCGCAAGTGGGCCGTGCATCAGCGCGGCGGCGAGCCGAAGATCTTTGACTATGCGGACGTGCTGCAGTGCGAGATTGTCGAGACCGGAAATCCCGAGGATGTGCCGGAGGTTAGCAAGCGCGAACTAGCTCAGCAGATTTTGATTAATCCAGCTCAGGCTACCAAAAACAACGCTGCCAAGCGTAATATATGCCTTGGTATGGGTGTCATCGTTGCCGTGCAAACCGGCGAGGATGAGATTTCGAAGCTTGAGATTCCGGTGACCGCGGGCGAAGTCAAGCGAGACTCCGGCCTATATCGATCGTATCGGAACGTTGCGGAGCAGATCAAAGAAGCCTTCGACGCCATGGGGCGTCCGGAGCAATGATGCCCGCAGCATCAAGCGGTTGAGGAGCCTTGCCCATGTCGAGTGAACCATATGCGATTCCGCCCAAAGATCGCGCCTTTGAGGGCATTCTTTGGTATATCAAACATTATGACCTGCAGGGTGGTGACCGGCTGCCCGCCGAGCGTGTGCTCTGTGAAGAGCTGGGCGTGTCGCGCACGGCGTTGCGCGCTGCGATCACGCGTCTTATTTCGTGCGGAACTTTGGAAAGCCGTCGCGGTTCGGGCACCTATGTGTGTCCTCCCAAACCGCTGAATATCTTTCAGGAAACATGGAACTATACGCAGGCGGTGGAGAGGGTTGGTTCAAAGTCGACCGCACGCCTGGTTTGGTCCAAGGTCGTGTACGCCGATATCGATCTGGCCCAAAAAGCCCAGATCGACCTGGGCATGCCGCTCTTCTGCATTCGGCGCGTGCGCGTGGTTAATGGTTCCCCGGCGTCGATTGAGACGGCTCACGTCAATCTGTCTTTGTGCCCCTCGCTTCCCGATCACGATTTTGAGCAGGAAAGCCTCTACGACGTTTTGCTCAAAGAGGGGAATGTCCATGTGGCGCACGGCAAGGAGCATATTTCCATCAGCCGTCTGAACGCCGACGAGGCCAAGTTGCTGGGTGCTCAGGAGGGCACGCCGGTGTTTTACAAGGCTTCGCACGAGCGTGACGAGAACGATGGCTTTGTCGAGTATTGCAAGTCCGTGATTCTGCCGACCAAGTATCGTTTTGCCGATAACGGCGAGGCAGACGGCGTTGCGACGAAGGTGGGTGTCGAATGGCTGATGCAGTAGAAGACTTGCCGGTTTACAAACAAATTCGCCGCTGCATTGCGGAGCGAATCGAGCGCGGCGACTACCCGACGGGCTCGATGATTCCGTCCGAAAACGAGCTGGCCGAGGAGTTTGGCACGACACGCTTGACAATCCGAAGCGCCATGGACGAGCTGGTCAAAAGTGGCCAGATCCGTCGCGTGCAGGGCAAAGGCGCCTTTGTGGGACACAAGTGGTTTGACGAGCACGAACGCAAGGGCGGCTTCCGCCAGTCGGTTTTGGCATCGGGCGCGACGCCGTCGGTGCGCATCCTGGCGCGCTCCAAACGCTACGCCGGCCCGTATTATGCCGACTTGTTTGGCATCGCCGAGGACGATCTGCTTTACTCGGTGCGCCGCCTCAACTGCATCGATGGTGAGCCCGTATCGATCGAGATGACACTGATTCCGTGCCTGCTGTTTCCGGGCATCGAAGACGTGGACATTTCGGTCTTCAGCCTGTTCGAGACCTACGATATGTTGGGACGCAAGCCAGATCAGTCGGTAGAGAAACTCGATATCGAGGCGCTGGGCGCACGCGATGCGAGTTTGCTCAATCTTGAACCGGGCGATCTGGCGCTCGTGCTGGAAGGCCTGACCTATGACTCGAGTGGGCAGGCAATCGAGCATGCCAAGTCTTTTACCCGCGGCGACGCCGGCGGATATACCTACAACTATTAGCGTCTAGGGCGTCCCTGCGCATGGCGGGGGCGCTCGTTTTTACGGATATATGTCGCTTGACCGATGAGCGGCAAAAACTGACCGTCTACCGAGAGGGGAGGATGAAATCATAAAATCGGTATTAAAAACGGCTAACCTGTAATCGTTCACTGGTATTAAGAACCTTTGAATTGTTGAGCTTGGGGCCAAGATGTCCACAAGGTTAAGCGGTGCGACGGGGCGGCAAGCCTGTTCATTCCGTGCGACAATTCAAACTGCTCGTGAAAGGAGCGGGAATGAAGGAGACCGAGAAGATCGAGATCATGCACTTCGACCAGGAGGGCTACCTCGAGGACGGCAGGAACGTCTACGAGGCCGGCAAGAAGATGACCGCCCTGGCCGACCGCGTGCACGAGGAGGGCTACGACGCCGTCTTCCTGATGGGCGTCGGCGGCACCTGGGACGAGTTCATGCAGCTCGAGTACCTCATGAACAAGTTCGGCGACCGCGACCTCGAGGTCTACCTGATCCACGCCGCCGAGTGGAACGTCATGGGCCACAAGCGCATGACCGACAAATCCGTCGTGCTGACCGCCTCCGAGTCCGGCACCACCCCCGAGGTGCTCGAGGCCGTCGGCAAGATGAGGGAGATGGGCGTGCGCGTCTTCGCCATGACCAACCCCGAGGGCAAGATCGGGCAGGCCGTGGGCGCCGAGAACTGCGTCATGATGGCCTCCGACCACGGCGCCGGCGGCTGCGAGAAGGGCTACTACCTCGCCGACTGCTTCGGCCTGCGCCTGCTCAACCGCCGCGGCTGCTTCCCCAAGTTCGACCTGTTCATCGAGCAGACGAAGGACGTCTGGAAGGACATGCTCGACATCCGCAAGCGCTTCGAGCCGCGCGCCGAGGAGCTCGCCAGGAAGTACGCGCTGGCCGACTACACCATGTTCATCGGCTCGGGCGCGCTGTGGGGCGAGACCATCCTGTACTCCATGTGCCTGCTCGAGGAGATGCAGTGGAAGCGCATCCGCCACATCACCTCGCACGACTTCTTCCACGGCACGCTCGAGCTGCTCGAGCCCGGCGTCCCGGTGTTCCTGTTCATGGGAGAGGACGAGTGCCGCGCCCTCGACGAGCGCGTCCGCGCCTTCCTCACCAGCGGCGTGACCGGCGACGAGGACTACGTCATCATCGACACCGCCGAGTACGCGATCCCGGGCCTGGACGACGACTTCCGCGTCATCGTGTCCCCCTGGATCCTGTCCGTGCTGACCACCGACCGCCTCGCGCGCAACTACGAGCTGGTCACCAAGCACAACCTCAAGTACCGCCGCTACTACCACCAGTTCGACTACTAATTTCATTTGGGGGAAACCGCAATGAGGCAATACATCTTCGCCAGCCACGCGCATTTTGCGACCGGCATCAAGGAGAGCACCGAGCTGCTCTCGGGCGCGCGCGATAACGTCCACGACCTGTCGATGTTTGTCGACGGCCGCACCGACGTCGCCGAGGAGGCCGCCAAGCTCCTGGCGACCTTCGACCCCGCCGACGACGTAATCGTGTGCACCGACCTGTTTGGCGGCAGCGTCAACAACGAGTTCACCAAGATCGTCCAGACGCGCCCCAACACCTACCTGGTTGCCAACATGAATCTGCCGCTGCTGATCCAGCTGCTCTTTTCGGACCAGGAGGCTCCCGCCGATCAGGTTATCCGCGAGATCCTCGCGGCTGACGACACGCGCGTCAAGTTTGTCAACGACCTGCTGACCGATGCGGATGACGAGGAAGAGTTCTAGTCACCGCCTGCTATTAATGGGGCCGGGTTTCCGGCATGAGACCTTTGGGGGTCAATCATGATTCAACTGCTTCGCGTCGACCATCGTCTGCTTCATGGCCAGGTGGCCGTCTCTTGGGTCCAGGGCTTGGGCTCTGACTGCATCTTCTGCGTTGGCGACAAGGTTGCCAACGATCCCGTCTGGAAGACTACGCTCAAGATGGGAAAGCCGGCCAACGTCAAGCTCGTCATCAAGGACATGGAGCACGCCATCGAGGCCATCAACTCCGGTGTTACCGATAAGTACAAGATGATCATCTGCGTCGCCAGCATCGCCGAGGCCAAGCAGCTTGTCGACGGCTGCCCGCAGATCACCTCCATCAACCTGGGCAACACCAAGTCCAAGGACGAGCAGCGTCCCGATGCCCGTAAGATCTCCCGCCAGATCTTTGTGACTGCTACCGAGGAAGAGGACATTCGTGAGCTCGTCGGCCGCGGTGTCGAGGTCGAGATTCGCGCTCTGGCCGACGACCCCAAGGTCGATGCCCTAAGCGCCCTCTAATTGGGAACCACGGGCGGCGCGCACGGCGCCGCCCCTATTCGTGGGCGTACCGGATAAACGCTTTACCCGTTACCCCCATCTACCGTTCACCGGGAGTACACGCCCGTTGAGCGATTGGTATTAAATAGTTTTCTCATGACTATATAATTGGTATCAAATCATTTGCACCGGTTTAGGTGTTAACAGCACACCGGTACAAGCTGGATCTGTCTAGGCGATTGTCGGCATGGAAAAGGGCGCGCTGACAAGTCGGGAATCGCCGCGCGGATCCAAGAGGGATCAAAGGGAGGAACAATGCTTGTTCAAGCGATCCTCATCGGACTTATCGCTGCCTTCGGTAAGCTCGATTATCAGCTCGGTACGCTCTATGCGTTCCGCCCGATCGTTCTGTGCCCGCTCGTCGGCATAGTCCTCGGGGACCTGCAGTCCGGCCTCGCCATCGGTGCGAGCCTCGAGCTGCTCTTCATGGGTTCAATCTCCATCGGCGCTTACGTGCCGCCCGATGAGTGTATTGGCGGTGTGCTCGCCTGCGCCTTCGCTATTCAGCTGGGTCAGAGCACCGAGGCCGCTATCGCGCTCGCGATGCCCATCGCCACTCTGTGCTTGGCCATTAAGAACGTCGTCAACGCCGGTATGCCCCTTCTGGTCGACCGTGCCGACGTCTTTGCCAGCAAGGGTAACCTCAAGGGTATCTACGCTATGCACTGGATTATCGGTCTCGTGATTGTCGTCCTGGCCTTTATCCTGTGCTCGGTCTCCTTCTATCTGGGTGCCGACGCCGTTCAGGGCCTGCTCGACTTCATCCCGACGTTCGTCCTCGATGGCTTTGGCGTCGCAGCCAACATCCTGCCTGCCATGGGCTTCGCCATGCTCGGCCGTCTGGTGCTTACCAAGCAGCTCGTGCCGTTCTACTTCCTGGGCTTCCTGCTGTGCTCCTATGCCAACGTGCCCGTCCTCGGCGTCGCCCTGATCGCAATCATCATCGGCATCGACAAGTACGACCTGCTGGGCCTTGGTGGCGCCCAGTCCCAGCTTTCTGTGGAAGGGGATGAGGACGATGACTTCTAATTCCGAGAACCAGATTACTCGCTCCGACCTCATTAAGAGCGCCGTGAACACCGGCGCCCTGGGCATGGAATTCTCCTGGACCTACTACAAGCAGATGAACATTGCCTTCTGCCTGATGGTCGCCAACATGCTCAAGAAGATCTATGCCGGCCGTCCCGATGATTACGCCGAGGCCTTGCACCGTCACAGCGCATTCTTCAACATCACCCCGCAGCTCGCTCCCTTCGTGGGTGGCATCGCGATGGCCATGGAAGAAAAGGTCGCTCGTGGCGAGGTTGAGCCCGAGAGCGTCAACGACATCAAGGCCGCCCTCATGGGTCCGCTTTCCGGCCTGGGTGACTCCTTCTTCCTGTCCACCCTGCGCGTCGTCGCCGCTGCCGTGGGCATCAGCCTGTGCCAGGCCGGCAACGTCTTTGGCCCCATCGCCTTCCTGCTCGTCTACAACATCCCGGCGTTCCTGATTCGTATCTTTGGCGCTATCAAGGGTTATGAGCTAGGCATTGGCTTCCTCGACGAGGCTCAGAAGACCGGCCTGATGCAAAAGATCATGGCCTGCGTCGGCATTGTCGGCGTCATGGTCGTCGGCGCCATGAGCAAGGACATGTTCTGGGCTTCGTTGCCCATCGCCATTGGTCAGGGCGACTCCGCCCAGACTCTCCAGGACATCCTGGACGGCATCATGCCCGGTATGCTCGGTATGGCCGCCTTCTGGCTCTACTACTGGCTGCTCTCCAAGAAGATCAACCCGATGGTCCTGATCCTCTGCACCATGGTCGTGGGCATCATCGGCGCTTACTTTGGCGTGCTTGCCTAATATGTTCGAATCGCGCTTCCATCGCGTCTAACGGTTGCGTCGATCTTTGGGGGCTTGTCGCATCTGCGGCGGCCCCCTGTTTTTTAAAACTCCGTACGAAAGGGGAGGGCTATGGTCGTACCCGAGCTTTCGCTCATGAACATCAACCATCGTTACTACAGCATCGAGACGTTTTTTAAGGCTGCAGGTGAGGCCGGCTATCGCAATATCGAGCTGTGGACCGGCTCGATGCACCTGTATGTGGATTGCCATGAGCACGATTCGGTGGATAAGATTCGCGATCTTGCCGCCCAATACGGTATCAAGATCGTGTGCGTGTGCCCCGAGCAGAACAACCCCAAGCCGTGGAACGTCGCGGTGCGCGGTGAGGCGGGCCAAAAACGCATCCTCTCGTACTTTAAGAATGTGATCGACGTTGCCGTTGAGTTGGGCGTGCCGCAGATTCTGGTGACGAGTGGTTGGGCCTATCTGGACGAGCCGGCTGAGGACGCCTGGGCCCGCAGCGTTGCCATGCTGCGCTCGGTGTGCGCCTACGCCGATACGCGCGGTATTCGCGTCGCGCTCGAGGCCCTGCAGCCGTCGGAGTCCGTGTTGGTCAACACCGCACAGGATGTCGCGCGCATCCTCGAGGCGGTCGATCGTCCCAACCTGAAGGCCTGTATCGACTTTGGCGCCATGGAAGTTGCCGGCGACACGATCGACGGCTACTTTGAGGTTTTGGGCGACAAGATCGTTCACACCCACTTTGTAGATGTGGGCGGCGGCACGACGCATCTTGCCTGGGGCGACGGCGAGCGTGATATGCGTGCCGACCTCGAGGCACTCATGCGCCACGGCTATACGGGCTATGTCTCGGCCGAGACGTGTGATGGCCGCTACTATCAGGATCCGTCCAAGGCGACGACTCAGGTTATCGAGATGTATCGCCGTGTGACAGCGGAGATGGAAGCCGAATAACTAAACTGCGCGGTTGCGCCGGAAACGCTTGGGCGGGTCTGGCGCAACGCTTTTATAGCTGGCGAGTTGTGGGGAACCCGTTGGCAGTAGCGCTCGAAATAGACAACTATTGGCGTTGTAATACCACTCGGGCGAGGAAACCGACCGTTCGCCGCAAATCTCCGTGAGTTTGGATTGGTATTAAATAACAAGCAATCGTATGGCTATAATTGGTATCAGCAAGAAGCGCGATGTATAGAATTGCGCACATGTGATGGGAGGACACACATGAAGGAGACCGAGAAGATCGAGATCATGCACTTCGACCAGGAGGGCTACCTCGAGGACGGCAGGAACGTCTACGAGGCCGGCAAGAAGATGACCGCCCTGGCCGACCGCGTGCACGAGGAGGGCTACGACGCCGTCTTCCTGATGGGCGTCGGCGGCACCTGGGACGAGTTCATGCAGCTCGAGTACCTCATGAACAAGTTCGGCGACCGCGACCTCGAGGTCTACCTGATCCACGCCGCCGAGTGGAACGTCATGGGCCACAAGCGCATGACCGACAAATCCGTCGTGCTGACCGCCTCCGAGTCCGGCACCACCCCCGAGGTGCTCGAGGCCGTCGGCAAGATGAGGGAGATGGGCGTGCGCGTCTTCGCCATGACCAACCCCGAGGGCAAGATCGGGCAGGCCGTGGGCGCCGAGAACTGCGTCATGATGGCCTCCGACCACGGCGCCGGCGGCTGCGAGAAGGGCTACTACCTCGCCGACTGCTTCGGCCTGCGCCTGCTCAACCGCCGCGGCTGCTTCCCCAAGTTCGACCTGTTCATCGAGCAGACGAAGGACGTCTGGAAGGACATGCTCGACATCCGCAAGCGCTTCGAGCCGCGCGCCGAGGAGCTCGCCAGGAAGTACGCGCTGGCCGACTACACCATGTTCATCGGCTCGGGCGCGCTGTGGGGCGAGACCATCCTGTACTCCATGTGCCTGCTCGAGGAGATGCAGTGGAAGCGCATCCGCCACATCACCTCGCACGACTTCTTCCACGGCACGCTCGAGCTGCTCGAGCCCGGCGTCCCGGTGTTCCTGTTCATGGGAGAGGACGAGTGCCGCGCCCTCGACGAGCGCGTCCGCGCCTTCCTCACCAGCGGCGTGACCGGCGACGAGGACTACGTCATCATCGACACCGCCGAGTACGCGATCCCGGGCCTGGACGACGACTTCCGCGTCATCGTGTCCCCCTGGATCCTGTCCGTGCTGACCACCGACCGCCTCGCGCGCAACTACGAGCTGGTCACCAAGCACAACCTCAAGTACCGCCGCTACTACCACCAGTTCGACTACTAAGAGCTGGTCACGGGTCCGATATCTTGGCTGGTTGATATCTCGACCCTGCACAAGGGCGTCCGCATTTGCGCGGGCGCCCTTTTTGCGTTGCGACAAGAGACTGCTGCTAACCGCTCGCCCTATGTTTCCAAATGAATACGGTGTGAGCCGAGGAGGACGATTCTCCCCGCAAACACTCTAGTATGCTAAAGTACCCAGAAGACCGGCGGAGCTATGCCGGTCTTCTGTTCCATACGAAACACAGCATGAGGAGGCTCACCAGATGACGGCCACACCGTGGGGATTCCGGGACATATTGCCCGAGGAGGCTCAGGCGCGCGAGGAGATTGCGCTGACGGTGAAGGGCTGCTTCAGGGAGCATCATTACCTTCCGGTCGAGACGCCGCTGCTCGAGGACAAGGGTTCGCTCGAGGAAGGCGGCCGCATTGCGGACACGCCGTTTAAGCTCTTTGACGATGACGGCCGCCTGCTGGTGGTCCGTTCCGACAACACATTGCCGATCGTGCGTCTGGTTTCGACCCGCATGCGCGCGGCCGACCTGCCCCTACGCCTTCGCTACGAGGCGCCGGTGGTTCGCGAGTGTCAGCGCAATGCCGGTGGCTCGCGCCAGTTTACACAGCTGGGCTTTGAGCTTATCGGTGCGGGCGATACCGCGGGCGATGTCGAGATCGTCTCGCTCGTGGCCGAGGCGGTGCGCAAGCTGGCACTTCCCGATGCGCACATTATCGCGGGTAGCGTGCGTCCGTTTAAGGAGCTGCTCGCGGCGTGTGAGGATCGCGAGCTGGCCGCTGAGGCCCTGCGCTGCGTGCACGCCAACGACTTTGTGGGCCTCGATGCCCGCGTGGCGGCAAGCACCGAGTCCGATGCCGTCAAGGCCGCCATTAGCGAGCTGCCGCGTTTGCACGGCGGTGCCGAGGTGCTCGACCGCGTGGACGCGCTGCTGGAGACCGCCGGTGTTGTCGCGCCGCTGACGCGCGAGCTGCGTGCCCTGGTCGAGGGCCTGGCACCCGAGGACGCCCAGGTGCTGTCATTCGACTTCTCCATCATGAACTCTTTCGATTACTACACGGGCCTGGTCTTTAAGGCCTATGCCGGCGGCCTGCCCGATCCGGTGGGCTCGGGCGGTCGCTACGACTCCATCTTTACCGGCGCATTTGGCGACGGTATCGAGGTGCCGGCGGCGGGCTTCGCCTTTTCGCTCGAGCGCCTGGAGGCCGCGCGCACCTCGGCCGAGGATGCCGCTTCCGATGGCGACCACGCCGTGGGCCGTGGCGCCGAGGGCCCGCTGCGCATTGCCGTGCCCAAGGGCTCGCTTAAGGCCGACACGCTCGACGTGCTTGAGATCGCGGGCCTGGACGTCTCCGAGCTGCGTGACCCCGGCCGTCACCTGATCGTGCGCGGCCGCGACACGCGTGCCGGCGAGGGCGCGGTCGGCGATATCGAGTTTGTCATCGTGCGTCCCAGCGATGCGCCTGCCTTTGTGGGCTGCGGTGGTGCCGATTGCGGCATCTGCGGTTGGGACTCGCTCATCGAGGCAGACCTCAACCTGCTGCAGCTGGTCGACCTGGGCTATGGCCTGTGCACCTTTATCGAGGCGGAGCCCGCATGGCGCGCCGGTCAGGCCGAGCGCAACTATACTCGCCGCGGGTCGCTTCGCGTGGCCACCAAGTATCCGCGCATCGCGGGTGCATGGTATGCCGAGCGCGGCGTGAACGCCGACATCGTTTCGCTGCACGGCAACATCGAGTTGGGCCCCATCGTCGGCATGACTGATCGCATCGTGGATATTACTGCCACGGGCGCCACGCTGCGCGACAACGACCTGGTCATCACCGGTCGCATTATGGACTGTACGGCCCGCTTCTTCGTCAACCCGGGTGCTGCGCGCCTGGATCCGCGCGTGCGTAATCTGGCAGATCGCTTGGCAGCGGCCGTGAAGGACAAGCATTTTGAGCCCGTTGCGGGCTCGGCACAATAGCGCGAGCACGCACGGGCGTCCCAACGTCTGGGCTGCGGGCCGATTGGCGCCGCCGCCCGGCCTCTCGTTTTTCGAACTCAACCTCGACCGATAGGGGATTCCGATATGAAGACCATCAAGCTTGCTCCCGGTGAGCGCCTCGTTACCAACCAGCTCAACCGCAAGGGTGTGCTGCCGCAAAGCATCGTCGACGCCGCCCGCGATATCGTGGCTAACGTGCGCGCCAACGGCGATGCCGCGGTGCGCGATTACTGTCAGCGTTTTGACGGTGTCGAGCTGCAGAGCTTCCGTCTGCCGCAAGAGCAGGTCGATGCCGCGCTCGAAGGCCTCGATCCGGCCTTTGTCGCCGCGCTCGAGAAGGCCGCGCGCCAGATTCGTGAGTTCCACCAGCGCGAGGTCGAGCAGAGCTGGTTTACCACGCGCCCGGACGGCACGATGCTCGGCGTTAAAGTGACCCCGCTCGCGGCGGCCGGCATCTACGTGCCGGGCGGTCGCGCACAGTATCCCTCCACGGTGCTTATGAATGCCATTCCCGCCAAGGTCGCCGGCGTTAAGCGCGTGGTCATGGTGACCCCGCCGCAAAAAGACGGCCTGATCAGCCCCTACACGCTCGCCGCGGCAAAGCTCGGCGGCGTGGACGAAATTTATATGGTGGGCGGCGCCCAGGCCGTGGCCGCGCTGGCATACGGTACCGAGACCATTCCGCGCGTCGACAAAATCACCGGCCCGGGTAACGCCTTTGTTGCGGCGGCCAAGCAGATTGTCTCGGGCGATGTGGGAATCGACATGGTCGCCGGCCCGTCCGAGGTCTGCGTGCTGGCCGATGCTACGGCCAAGCCCATGGTGGTCGCGGCAGACCTGATGGCTCAGGCCGAGCACGATCCGCTGGCAGCCTGCTATTTGGTGACCTGCGACGAGCAGTTTGCGCGCGAGGTCGAGGCGGGTATCGATATTCTGGTGGCGCAGTCCCCGCGTGCCGAGATCACGCGTGCCTCGCTCGATAACGAGGGCACCATCGTGGTGGCCGCCGATATGGCTGCCGCTGTCGAGGCGGTGAACACCGTGGCGCCCGAGCACCTTGAGCTGCACTGTAAGGATGCGATGGGCCTGCTCGGCGGCATTCGCAACGCCGGCGCCATCTTTGTGGGCGCGTGGAGCTCCGAGCCGCTCGGCGATTACGTTGCCGGCCCGAACCACACGCTGCCGACCGGCGGTACGGCCATGTTCTCCAACCCGCTTTCGGTCGAAGAGTTCGTTAAGCGCTCGAGTGTCATTTGTTATACACCCGAGGGCCTGCTCTCCGACGCTCCCGCGACGCAGCGCCTGGCCGAGGCCGAGGGCCTGTGGGCGCACGCGCTTTCCGCCGCTTTGCGTCGCCGCGTGTTGGAGCAGGGCGAGGATGCCGTGAGCGCTGCGTCGCTGGCTGCGGCCGACCTGACCAAGGTCGCCTGGCCGGGTGATACGACCGTGACGGTCGCCGAGGGCGTGGACCTGGCGGCTGCAGGCTCGGATGGCGCTGGCGCGACCGGCGAGGAGGCTTAACATGGCCGAACTCACGCCGCGCATGAAGGAGCTCGTCCAGCCCTACTTGGCCGGTATTGAGCCCTACGATCCCAACTTTACGCCCACGCGCATCAATCTTTCGGCCAACGAGAACACCTATCCCGTGCCCGCTGGCGTGCGCGAGGCGATCGACGCGGCCTTGGCTGCCACACCGCTCAACCGCTATCCCGATCCCATGTCCAACGAGCTGCGCGACGAGCTGGCTGCTTGGCATGGCGTGACGCGCGAGAATACTTGCGTGGGAAACGGCGGCGACGAGCTGCTCTATAACTACCTGCTGGCGTTTGGCGGCGCGGGACGGACCCTGCTCAACTGCCCGCCGTGCTTTAGCGAGTATGCGTTCTTTGCATCGCTCTGTCAGACCGAGGTGCGCGACGTGTGGCGCGACCCGGCGAGCTTTGAGCTCGACCAGGCAGCCGTGCTTGCCGCGGCGCCGGAGTGCAGCCTGGCCATCGTGACTTCGCCCAACAACCCCACGGGCGACGTGGCACCGCTCGACTTTGTCGCGGCCCTGTGCGATGCGTGCCCCGGCATGGTCATGGTCGACGAGGCCTACGTTGAGTTTGCGGACGATTCGTTTGGCGCGGCTACCACGGCGCAGGGGCTTATCGCCGAGCATCCCAACCTGGTGATTCTGCATACGCTGTCCAAGGCGTTTGGCGCCGCCGGCACGCGTCTGGGCTATGTGATCGCGGCGCCCGAGGTCATCGATGCGTTTGCGGCGATTCGCCAGATCTACTCGGTTAACGTGCTGAGCCAGGCCGCCGCGCTTGCCTGCGTGCGTGCCCGCGATGCCTACGCACCCGTGGTGGCACAGGTTGCATCCGAGCGGGAGCGCGAACTGTGTGCCCTGCACGCAATGGCTGCCGAGGGTCTGCCCGTGGAGGCGTGGCCGAGCGCGGCGAACTTTGTGCTCGTGCGCACGCCGCATGCCACGCACGTGCGCGAGCGTCTGCGCGACGAGTATTCGATTTTGGTGCGCGACTTTAGCTACGCGCCGGGGCTCGCGGACTGCCTACGCATTACCGTGGGTACCCCGCAGGAAAACGACGAGGTGCTGGCTGCGTTTGCCGCGCTGGTGAAGGAGGAGATGTAGATGGACCGCTATGCCGAGGTGACCCGCAAGACGGGCGAGACCGACATTGTCGTAAAGCTCGACCTGGACGGAAGCGGCGTGTGCGATATCTCGACCGGCGTGCCGTTTTTCGACCACATGCTCAACGCTTTTGGCCGCCATGGTCTGTTCGATCTGACGGTGCACGCGGTGGGCGACGTGGAGGTCGATGCGCACCACACCGTCGAGGACGCGGGTATTGTGCTGGGCGAGGCGTTTTGCCAGGCGCTGGGCGACAAGGCGGGCATTACGCGCTTTGCCGACGCGGCGATCGCCATGGACGAGACACTTGTGATGGCTGCTGTTGATATTTCGGGCCGCGGGCAGGCCTACTGCGAGCTGCCCGTGCCGACCGAGCGCGTGGGCAGCTTCGATACCGAGCTGGCCGTCGAGTTCTTCTACGCCTTTGCGCGTGACGCCAAGCTCACGCTGCACGTGCGCGAGCTGGCGGGCAGCAACTCGCATCACATTATCGAGGCTGCCTTTAAGGCCGTGGGCCGCACGATGCGCCACGCCTGCGAGCTCGATCCCCGCGTGCAGGGCATCCCCAGCACCAAGGGATCGCTGTAACCGTTACAAGGGTAAAACCACCACAAAGGGGACAGGCACCTTTGTGGTGGTTTTGGATGATGAGAAGTGGAGGGGTCGCGTGGGCGAACCGAAGATCGTGGTGGTCGACTACCACAAGGGCAACTTGTCGAGCGTTGTGCGCGGGCTTGCGCGCGCCGGTGCCGTCGCCTGCACGTCGGACGACCCAGAGCAGATCCGTAACGCCGACGGCTTGGTCATCCCGGGCGTGGGCGCGTTCTATGACGCGATCGCCTTTATGCGCCAGAGCGGCGAGGCCGACGCGGTGCTCGATGCCGTCGCCGCCGGAACTCCGCTACTCGGTATCTGCCTGGGCCTTCAGCTATTTTTTGAGCGCGGCAACGAGGGCGTGCCTGCGGACGAGGGCGCGGTTGCCGATGGCAACACCCCCGAGCAGGCTGGCGGTCCCTGGGTCGATGGCCTGGGTATTATGCGTGGCTCGTGCACGCGCTTGAAATCGAGTCGCCTGAAGGTGCCGCACGTGGGCTGGGACCAGGTGCACATGACGCCCGCCGGTGCGGCCGATCCGCTGCTTACTGGTTTTGCCGAGGGTGCCAACATGTACTTCACCCACAGCTACGCGGTGGCCGACGATGCCGATGCCGCCGATGTGCTGGCGCGCACGCACTATACGCGGAGCTTCCCGTGCATCGTGCGCCACGGCAACGTGTGGGGCTGCCAGTTCCATCCCGAGAAATCCTCCGCGCTGGGTCAGCGCATCCTTAAGAACTTCGTGAGCATCGTCGAGGGGGCCGGCCGATGATTCTGTTTCCCGCAATCGATTTGATCGGCGGCAAGGTTGTGCGCCTGGAGCGCGGCGACCGGAGCCGCTGCAAGGTATATTCCGACGACCCCGTTGCCGTTGCCCGCTCGTTTGCCGAGCAGGGCGCAAGCTGGGTGCACGTCGTAGACCTGTCTTCTGCCTTTGGCGAGGACGAGGACACGTGCGCTGCCAACTCGGCGGCGATAAAGGCTATCTGCGGCGTCGACGGCCTGTCTGTGGACGTGGGCGGCGGCGTCCGCTCGCTCGCGCGCATCGACGAGCTGGCCGGCTATGGTGCTCGCCGTATTGCGCTGGGCACCGTGCTGGTGACCGAGCCGGGTTTTGCCGAAGTGGCAGCCCAAGGCTTTGGCGAGTTGCTGGTGGCAGACATTGCCGCGCGCGACGGTCAGGTCAAGGTGAATGGCTGGCGTGACGGTGCGGGTGTGGCGCTCGACGACGCCGTGGCGCAGCTTTCCGAGCTGGGTTTTAAGCATCTGGTGTATACCGACATCGCGCGCGACGGCATGCAGACGGGCATCGACGTAGCGGCGTATCGCCATGTGGCCGAGGTCGCGGGCTTTCCCGTCGTGGCTTCGGGCGGCATCTCGGCGCTCGACGACATCCGCGCACTGGCCGCGGTGGGTGAGGGCGCGATTGAAGGTGCCATTACCGGTCGTGCGCTCTACGAGGGCAACTTTACGTTGGCCCAGGCGCTGGCCGCCGCTCGAGGGGAGGAATAGCCCATGCTTACCAAACGCGTGATTCCCTGCTTGGACGTCAAGGATGGCCGTGTGGTCAAAGGCGTCAACTTTGTGAGCTTGCGCGATGCGGGCGATCCGGTGGAGCTGGCGCGCGCCTACGATCGCGAAGGTGCGGACGAGGTCGTCTTCCTGGACATTACCGCCACGAGCGACAACCGTGCGACGACTATCGAGATGGCGGCGCATGCGGCCGAGGAGCTGGCCATTCCCTATACCGTGGGCGGCGGCTTTCGCGACCTGGCGGGCATGCGCACCATGGTTGCCGCCGGTGCCGACAAGGTGTCGCTCAACTCTGCCGCCGTGCGCGATCCATCGCTGATTAGCCAGGCTGCCGCGGCGTTTGGTAGCCAGGCCGTGGTCGTGGCGATCGATGCCAAGCGTGTGGGGCTGCCCGGGGAGCCGGGCGCCGATAAGTGGGAGGTCTTTACGGCGGGCGGTCGCAACGCTACGGGTATCGACGCGGTGGCGTGGGCCGAGGAGGCGGCTCGTCGTGGCGCCGGCGAGATCCTGCTCACCAGCATGGATCGCGACGGCACCAAGGCCGGCTTTGATTTGGCGCTCACCCGCGCCGTGGCGCGCGCGGTGCCGATTCCCGTCATCGCGAGCGGCGGAGTGGGCACGCTCGAGCATTTTGCCGAGGGCGTGATCGAGGGCGAGGCCGACGCCGTGCTGGCGGCGAGCGTCTTTCACTTTGGAACCTTCAGCATTCGCGAAGTCAAAGAGTATATGGCCTCACAGGGCATTCCTGTGAGATTGGACTTCTAATGCTGCGGCTTGTCCAGGCACCCGACCTTCCGGCTCCAACCCTCCTCGCGTACTTAAGTACGCGTCGTCGGGCTTGTCGCTCGGAATCTCGGGCACCTGGACAACCCTCGCCGACCGGCGATGTTTAAATTGGGGAATTGAAATGAGAGAAATTACTACTCCAGCGGATCTTAAATACGACGCCAAAGGATTGATTCCTTGTGTGGTTCAGCAATATGACACCGGCGAGGTGCTTATGGTTGCTTGGATGAACGAGGAGTCGGTGGGGCTGACGCTCAAGACCGGTACCACGTGGTTTTGGAGCCGCAGCCGTCAGGAGCTCTGGAATAAGGGCGCGACGAGCGGCAATATGCAGGAGGTCAAGGAGCTCTGGGCCGACTGCGATAGCGATACGCTGCTGGTCAAGGTCGACTCGCCGGGTCCGGCCTGCCACACCGGCAACCGTACCTGCTTCTTTAAGAAACTCGCGTAGGACGGGCGCTCGACTAGGCGCTTGGCCAACCAGAAAGGATTGAACTATGGGTGTGCGCACCGCAAACGTTCAGGATGGAAATATCGGAGAGACGCTGACAGGTCTGGCCGAGGTGATTCACGGTCGTCGTGATGCATCGCCGCAGGAGAGCTATACCGCGCGTCTGCTGACCGACGTCGAGGACGAGCTGCTCAAGAAGCTTGCCGAGGAGGCAAGCGAGGTAATCATGGCCTGCAAGGATAACGATCACGATCACATCCGCTACGAGGCCGGCGACCTGGTCTACCACCTGCTCGTGACGCTCGAGCGCTACGGTATCACCCTCGACGAGCTTGCCGGCGAACTCAACGCCCGCCGCCACTAGTCGTTTGGGACAGTCTTTGTTGGTGTAACGGGGTCATGGAAGTTGCGGTGAAATAGGGACTGTTTAAGCGCTTCATCAAGCAAAACAATCCCTATTTCACCGCAACTTATGAAGGGATGGCTAGGCGAGGGGCGTGGATTCCCATTCGCCGGTGGCGTGGGGGATGTCGAAGGTTCGATAACCGCAGTCGTAGGCGTGCGCCTGGGCCTCGCGGATGTTCCAGCAGATATCGCAGGCGCGGTGCGCGTCCGAGCCAAAGGTGATCGGCACTTCGGCATGGGCAAAGCAGCGCAAAAGACCGGTTGCGGGGTAGTAGTCGCCCAAGCCCTTGCGCGGTGCGGCCGTCGAGACCTCAACGCGGCGGCCCGTGTCGTGAGCGCACTCGGCCATCTGTTCCCAGAACGGCGCGGGGTCAAAATCGGGCGCAAAGCCTTCCTTCGAAAAGCGCATGACCAGGTCGGGGTGAGCCATCACATCAAAGCTGAGCGAGCTTTCGCAGGCGCGGCACCAGTCATCGACATAGCGCTCCCACACGCCGCGCACGCCCAGGTTTTCCCAAACGTGCAGGTTGGTGTCGTCGTCGATCCAACCGCAGCGCGAATCGGGCGTATCGGGACGAGCGACGTTTTCCGTTCCCGCCGTGCCCGCGGCGCCGGCCATGATATCGCCTGGGTTGCCAATCCAATGCACGCTGCCCAAGCGCACTATGGCACCCGCGGACCAGCGCTCAACCAAAGGCTCGCAGCCCTCGTACCAATCGCATTCAAAGCCATAGATAAGCTCGAGCTCAGGCGCAATCTGCGCGGCGAGCTTGCGGGCGTCCTCAAATGCCAGGCGATGCGCCGTCAGGTCGCCCTCGACAACCTGCACTTCGCAGTTGGCGTCCATGCTGGCGGGCAGGGTGAGGTGATCGGTCGAGACCATGACGCGGCAGCCGGCAGCGGCAGCAGCGCGAACGTTGTTCTCAAACGAGGCATGGCCGTCCGAAAACGAGGTATGGGTATGGCAATCGATCAGCGGGCAAGCAGACATGGCGGCTCCTTTGCGTCAAGCGAATCCGCTCCATTGTAATGGCGCGACCCCTGGCGCGCCGGGAACGCCGCAAGTCGAAACCGACTGGAAAGGGCAGATGGCGCGCAAGGGCTGCCACACGACATCGACCCTGCCTTAAAACGTGTACATCAGCCTCCAAAAGCTGCAAAAAATGACGTGTTTGGAGGCTGATGTACATGTTTGGCTGAGGCGGTGGAGTGTCGGTTTCTTGCCGACAAGGAAAATCGCGCTCATCACGTGCCGTCACACTCGCGCAGCCCGCGATGTGCTAGCGTTTGGGTGAATAAAACGAGCCCATGCGGAAAGGAGCCGGACCGTATGCCATGCGATAGCACATCCCCGCTGTCTCGCGAGACCGATGCGCCCGAAACTATCGTCAAGCTGGAGTGCGACATCGACGACGCGTCGCCCGAGGTGCTCGCCTACGCCGCTGACCGCCTGCGCGAGGCCGGCGCCCGCGAGGTGCATTGGCTGCCGCTTTACTGCAAAAAGGGCCGCCCCGGATGGCAGCTGCAGGTGATCTGCTCGCACGAGGATATTGAGCGCTTGCAGACGATTATCTTTTTGGAGACCACGACTAACGGCATTCGTCGCCAGGTGATGGAACGCGTTTGCCTGCCGCGCCGATTCGAGCAGGTGACAACGCCTTGGGGCGAGGTATCCGTTAAGGTGGCGACCCTGCCCGACGGCAGCGAGCGCGCCGCGCCCGAGTACGAGGATTGCGCCCGTCTTGCCCGCGAACATGGCGTGCCGCTCCAACGCGTGATGCAGGCGGCTCAGAGCGCGGCGCTGCGATTCGAGTAACACGGTAGATGGGCTCCACATCCGCGGACTCCGTATTCAACCCCCCCATCAATCCCACTTCGAAAGGACTACCCATGAAATACCTCATCGCCTCCGACATCCACGGCTCGGCATACTGGACCGAGCGCCTCTGCACCGCTATCGAATCCGAGCAGCCCGACCGCATTGTGCTGCTGGGCGACCTGCTCTATCACGGTCCGCGCAACGACCTGCCGCGCGACTACGCCCCCAAGCGCGTGATTCCGCTGCTCAACGCCCTGGCCGACCGCATCATCGCGGTGCGCGGCAACTGCGACGCCGAGGTCGACCAGATGGTCCTCGACTTTCCGGTCATGGCCGACTACGCCACGCTGTTTGACGAGACCGGCCGCGAACTGTTCCTGACGCACGGCCACGTCTTTGGCGCCGGCATGCATAACAGCATTGACCACGCACCCGCGCTGCCCGAGGGTTCCGCGCTCGTCTACGGTCACACGCACATCAAGGTCAACGAGGCGAGCGAGGAGCATCCTGGTCTGTGGCTCTTCAACCCCGGCAGCGTGAGCATCCCCAAGGACGGCACGCACAGCTATGGCATCTACGAGGGCGGCGCGTTCCGCCACGTGATCCTGGAGGAGGAGTAACCATGGCAGAGCACATGGCTCAGCAAAATGCCGAGGGTTCGCGTGACCTGGCCACGCTGGTCGATGCGTCGGCCGAGCTGCAGCATCTGGTGCAGACCATCTGGCGTCTGCGTCAGCCCGATGGCTGCCCGTGGGACCGTGAGCAGACGCACCGCAGCATTGGCAAGAACATGATCGAGGAGGCCTACGAGGCACTCGACTGCATCGAGGCCGACGATGCCACGCATCTGCGCGAGGAGCTGGGTGACGTGCTCATGCAGGTCGTACTGCATGCACAGATTGCGGCGGATGCCGGCGAGTTTTCGCTGGCCGACGTGGCGCGCGATATCGATGCCAAGCTCATTCGCCGTCATCCGCACGTGTTTGGCGATGTGGATGCCGACAACTCTGACGAGGTGCTCAAGATTTGGGACGAGGTTAAGCTTGCCGAGAAGGCCGCCAAGGACCAAGCTGTGGCGGCAGGCGAGGCCGCGCCCGAGGGACTGCTCGACGGCGTGCCCACGCACCTGCCGGCGCTGATGCAGGCGCAAAAGGTGTCGCGCAAGGCGGCGGCCGTGGGCTTTGAATGGGAGACCGTCCAAGATGTGTGGGATGAGGTGGCCGAGGAGCGTGCCGAGTTTGAGGCCGAGGCCCCCGGAACGCCCGAGCGCGAGATGGAGTTTGGCGACCTACTCTTTGCCCTAGTCAACGTTGCGCGCAAAGAGGGGATTGACGCCGAGAGCGCCTTGCGTGCCAGCACGGCAAAGTTCCGCCGTCGGTGGACTGCGATGGAGCAGATGGCGGCCGACGCCCACGTTGATCTGGCTGAGCTTTCGACCCACGGTCTCAACGACCTGTGGGATGCCGCAAAGGCAGGGGAGTAATACCGCGGGAGCGACGGGACGGACTTGTCCCATCGCTCCATTATTTTTTAAAAAGAGTGTATCCCTTGGCTAACTTAGGGCATAATAAAAAAGTGCGACAAGGCTAACTTATGAACCTGCGCGCCGCTGCAGCGTGCAAGCCGCGTCGCCAAGCATTCAACCCGTTTCCAAGTGAGAGGGAGACAACATGAGCGATATTTTGGATGTCTACGGTCGCGAGGTGCTCGACAGCCGCGGCAACCCCACCGTCGAGGTCGAGGTCGTGCTCGAGGACGGCAGCTTCGGCCGCGCGATGGTGCCTTCGGGCGCTTCGACCGGTGCCTTTGAGGCATGTGAGCTGCGCGACGGCGACAAGGGCCGCTATCTGGGCAAGGGCGTCTCGCAGGCCGTCGAGCACGTCAACAACGAGTGCGCCGATGCCGTCGTAGGCCTCGACGCCTTCGATCAGCGCGCCGTCGATGCCGCGCTAATCGCCGCGGACGGTACGCCCAATAAGACCAAGCTCGGCGCCAACGCCATCCTGGGCGTGTCGCTGGCCGTTGCCCGCGCCGCAGCCGAGTCGGCGGGCCTGTCGCTGTACCAGTACCTGGGCGGCGTCAACGCTCACCTGCTGCCCACGCCCATGATGAACATCCTCAACGGTGGCGTGCATGCCGACAACAACGTTGACTTCCAGGAGTTCATGATCATGCCCGTGGGCGCCCCGAGCTTTGCCGAGGGCTTGCGCTGGTGCGCCGAGGTCTACCACACCCTCAAGGGCGTGCTGCACGAGGCTGGCCTGGGCGGCGGCGTGGGCGACGAGGGCGGTTTCGCGCCCAACCTCAAGACCAATGCCGAGCCGTTCGAGTACATCACCAAGGCCGTCGAGAAGGCCGGCTTTAAGCCCGGTGTCGACTTCATGTACGCCATGGATCCGGCATCGACCGAGTTCTACAACGCCGAGACCGGTATGTACGAGCTCAAGGGCGAGGGCGTGGAGTACACGAGCGCCCAGATGGTTGATTACTGGGAGAAGCTCGTCGACACCTATCCCATCATCTCCATCGAGGACGGCATGGCCGAGGAGGACTGGGACGGCTGGGTTGAGCTCACCCGTCGCATTGGCAACAAGGTGCAGCTGGTGGGCGACGACCTGTTCGTCACCAACACCGAGCGCCTCAAGAAGGGCATCGAGCTGGGCGCCGCCAACGCGATTCTGGTCAAGGTCAACCAGATCGGCACGCTCACCGAGTCGCTCGAGGCCATCGAAACCGCCAAGGAGGCCGGCTACGCTTGCATCGTGAGCCACCGTTCCGGCGAGACCGAGGACTCCACGATCGCCGACCTGGTCGTGGGTGTTAACGCTGGCCAGATTAAGTCGGGCGCCCCGTGCCGCAGCGACCGTATCGCCAAATACAACCAGCTCATCCGTATCGAGGACGAGCTCGAGGGCAGCGCGCGCTTCGCCGGCAAGGCCGCGTTCTACAACATTCGCTAGGCAAGCGGCGTGCGCGGGGCGGGGCTGACTCGGATTCGCTTCGCTCCCGCTGGGCGCTGTTGAGCACCATTGGGCGCTGGGCCATATGACTCAGCGCCTTTTTTATGTCGAGCAAAGGCTGTCGAAGGCGGTGCGCGCGCTCGTGCTATAACTAGAATACTTAGCGCAAACAAACCTCAACCGCACAAGGCGCACATGGATCAGATTTACGACAACAGGTACTATTCCGCCGGTTCGCGTGAGCCGTCGCCTCGCCGTGCGCGCACGGTGCAGCTCGGTGGGTCCGCCTACGCCGGCGCCGACCGCTCCACGCAGCGCCCGACAAGTACCTCGCGCCCCAATGCTCAAGTGAATACTTCGACAGATGGACCAGTGCGCCCAGCACGTTCGTCGCATGCTCAGCGCTCGTCGGCTCAAACGCACGATAGGTCGAGCAGGCCCTCGAACCGTCTTTCGGGCTCGGACTTTATGCACTACGCCAACGACAACGCGGTGGTCAAGGCGATCTACGACTTTACCCACGGTCCTCAGCGAGGGCTATTCATCGGCATCGTCGTTGCCCTGGTGCTCGTGAGCCTGTATTTCCCCGTGCGCGACCTGTATGTGGCAAAGCGCTCGAGCGATATCTTGGCCAAGCAGGTCGAGATTCGCCAGCAATACAATGATGAGCTGCAAAAAAGCGTCGACAAGTTGCTCTCGGAGGAGGGCATCAAGGATGCGGCATCCGAGGACCTGGGCCTGGTGATGCCCGGCGAGAAGAGGATTGAAGTGCAGGGCCTAGACGGCGATTCGGATGCCTCGTCGAGCCAGAAGTCGTCGAACGCCAAGAAAGCCAGCGAGGTGGCCAAGGAGATCGAAGAAGTCGGCAAGGACGCGCCGTGGTACATTCAGACGCTCGACATGCTGTTTGGATTTAACGGCGTCGAGGGTCAGACGGTCGCGTCTAGCGGCGAGTAGGCGAGTAGCGCCCGGAGGGGAGCCCGCAATGACAAATTGCAAACGCTATAAGGTAGCCGCGATCGACCTGGGAACGGTGTCGTCGCGACTGGTGTTGGCCCAGGTCGAGGGCGGGGCGATCGTGGAATCGTCCAAGCATACCGAGATTACCGATCTGGGCGAGGGCGTGGACGCGACGGGGCGCTTTTGCGAGGCGGCCGTTGAGCGCGTGCTCGCTGCGTGCCGCATGTTTGTGGACGAAGCCCGTGCCTTTGGGGCCGCGTGCATCTGCACCACGTGCACGAGTGCCGCGCGCGATGCGTCCAATGCCGCGCTGCTGCTGGACGGTCTGCGCGAGCTGGGGCTCGAACCGCAGGTGATTCCGGGAGAGGTCGAGGCGCGCCTGACGTTTTTTGGCGTGGCACACGACTTTGCTGGCGAGCGCATCATCGTCGCCGATTCGGGTGGCGGCTCCACGGAGCTCGCGACGGGCGTCTATGCGCCTGAGCGCGGGGTCTTTGCGCTGGAGGGAACGCGCTCACTGGACATCGGTTGCCGTCGCGTGACGGAGCGGTTTTTCTCGGCGCTGCCGCCCGCACGCGGCGAGCTTGCTGCCGCTGCCTCGTGGGCAGGCGAGCAGTTCGCCGCCTATTTTGAAGGCCTGCCCAGCGACTTTGAGCGCGCCGAGCGTCTGGTCGCGGTGGGTGGCACGGTGACTACGCTGGTGGCTCTGGTCCACGAGCTGGAACCGTACGATTCGAGCTTTGTTCACCTACGCGAGCTGTCGCTGGAGCAGGTCTCGGCCGCTATCGAGCGCATGTCTGTGTTGGACGCGGAAGGCATCGCCGCGCTACCGGGTGTACAGCCCAAACGCGCGGGCGTGATCTTGGCTGGCGCCGTGGTGATCCGCGAACTCATGCGTGCCGGCGGCTACAAGACGCTCACCGTAAGCGAGAACAGCCTACTCGCCGGCATGGCCGCCACCATCAACGAGACTCTCGACGGCGCGACCCCCACCATCGGCTGGACCCCGAGCCTGAGTGCTCTTTAACCGTCTTCCTCTGAGTTGCGGTGAAATAGTTCCTAAATAAGCTGGTAAACGGTATAAACAGGATCTATTCCACCGCAACTTAGAGCCCCGCCGGCGTGTAAAAGAAACGAGCCCGCATCCCTGGGGGACGCGGGCTCGTAAAAACCAAATGGTAGGGGCGGTGGGACGTCCGCGCATTTGCTGCGCAAATACGCACCGGCTTCGGCCGCCTGTCGGCGCCCTCGCCGGCTCGCTACGGACGCTGCGCGTCCGCTTAACGCTCGCCCCCTCGCGGGTTCGAGTCCCACCGGCATCTAAAAGAAGCGAGCCCGCATCCCTGGGGAACACGGGCTCGCAAGCTCCATATGGTAGGGGCGGTGGGACTCGAACCCACAATCCTTGCGGCGAGAGATTTTAAGTCTCCTGCGTATGCCAATTCCGCCACGCCCCCGTGAGACTAGAAGTCTAGCACAAGCCGTCCGTTACGCGTTGACGGCCATCGAGTGTTGGCCCGACTTCTCCAGGAACTCCTGGAACTTGGCTTCGTCGCCCTTGTTCTGGTACTGCAGGGCTAGCAGGTACTCCAAGCGGCAGCGCTTGACCGGGTCGTCGCCGACATCCTCGAGCATGCGCTCCAGCTCGGGAATGTCGTTGTGGCGCTTGAGGATCATCGTGTCGTACATCAGCTGACACTCGTGCGCAACTGCCTCGGCCTGACCGCCCTCAAAGCCCTTGATCTCGTGCAACAGCTCTTTGGACTTTTTGCGGTCCTCCTGGCCAACATAGTAGTTAAAGGCCTTAATCACCAAGTCGACGCGCTGCATCTTGGGGAGGTTGAGTCCCAGCAGTAGGTCGAACATCTCGCTGGCACGCTCGTGGTCCTCGCGCAGCAGATAGGAGTTCAGACGCAGGTAGTCGCGGTTGTAGCGCGGGTACAGCATGCTGGTGAGTTTGCCGTCGAGCAAACGATCGAACTCGTCCCACTGCTTGGCAGCCATAAGCTGCTGCAGGCGCTTAAACGTGGTGCGTTTTTTGACGCTAAAGAACACCGACACGGCGATGCAGATGATAACGACGGCGGTCCAGAGGGTGCGGGAATCGGGCATATTAGGGTCCTTAGTCGCTCATAAAGCGAGCGGTATGACAACACGTACTAGATGTATTATACGCAGCGCGCAAGCAAACTGGCATAAAAGCTCATCGAGGCCGAGTGCCATCGCTCGCTGCGGTACACTTACCTAAAGTAAACCATGAAGGGAGACATTACCTATGAAGAAGATCGTTTTGGCTTGCGGTGCTGGCGCTGCTACTTCCACGCTCGTTGCCCAGAAGGTCGCTACTCTGCTCGACGCCAACGGTTATGCCGACAAGTACGAGATCGTGCAGTGCGCCATCTCCGAGGCCAAGGATTACTGCGACGAGGGCGCTGACCTGCTGATCGCCACCACCGTTGCCCCCGAGGGCCTCACCTGCCCGTACGTGAGTGGCGTGCCCTTCATGACCGGCATGAACCGCGTTGCCGCCGAGAAGGCCGTTCTCGACGTCATGGCTCAGTAGGCGCTGCCTGTATGAATGAGCAGAACGCCAATCCGGTCGAGCTCTTTGGCATGCGCGTTGCCCATGTGGGCATTAACGCCACCGACCCGGCAGATGCCTTGGAGATCGCGGAGCTGTTCTCGACGATGATGGGCCTGCCCGTTATTGAGACCCCGGTTTCGTACTTTAACGATTCGCTGGTCGAGATCATGAAGCAGAACGGTCGTGGCACCAAGGGCCACATCGGCTTTGCCGTTAACGACATCGATGCAGCTGAGAAGTGGTTTGCCGAGCGCGGGCTCGAGGTCAACGAAGAGTCGCGCGCGCTGCTGCCCGACGGTGGTACCAAGCTCGTGTACTTTAAGCGCGAGTTCGCCGGTTTCGCCGTGCACCTGTGCCGCGAATAGCGCACAAGCTGCCATAGCTAGCAAAAAGGGATAGGGCCGCGTGGCCCTACCCCTTTATTTATGCCGAGGGGCTTCCTACCGCGGCAGGCGAATCGTAAAGCGGCTGCCGACGCCCTCGACTGAGGTCACGCCAATGACACCGCCATGGCTATCGACGATCCACTTGGCAATGGCAAGCCCCAGGCCCGAGCCCTGCGCGCCGGCATTGCGTGCGTTGTCGGCGCGGTAGAACCGTTCAAACGCGTGAGCTGCGGATTCCTGGTTCATGCCGATGCCCTCGTCCTCAACGCTTATGTCGATTGTGCCCGCGCCCGCATCCGGCGTTATGCCAAATGTGACGGTCGTTCCCGCGTCCGAATACTTGGCGGCGTTTTGCACGATCACGCGTAGCGCCTGCTTCACGAGTGCCACGTCGACGGGCGCGTCGCAGCGCGAATCGCTGACAAGCGCGGTGTCGTACGCCAGCCGATACGTGTGCGCGGTATCGATCATCTGCGATTCCTCGCATACCTCGCCGACCAGTGCGGCCAGGTTGGTATCCGCACGCCGCAGGACCGTGCGCCCGGCATCGCCGCGTGCCAAAAACAGCAGCTGCTCCACGAGCTCTTGCATGTGCTCGCTTTCGGCCTTGAGGGACGCGATGGATTCCGCCAGCACGTCCGGGTCGTCTTTGCCCCAGCGATCGAGCATGTTTACGTAACCCTGAATCACCGCGATGGGCGTGCGCAGCTCGTGGCTCGCATCGTTGACAAAGCGCATCTGTTGCAGTTTGGCCTCTTGCATCTGGCGCAGTAGGCGGTTGAGTGCAACCTCGATGCTTGCCAGGTCGGCGTCGCCGGTAGTGACGCTCGGCGAGTCGACGCTTGCGCGCTCGATGGCTTGCTCCAGTGTTTCCATCTTGCCGCCGGCGAGTTGCATGCGGCCGAGTTCGTCCACGCGCAGGGCCAGATCGTTGAGCGGCGCCATGGTGCGGCGCACGCGGCGGGCGCCGCCGAGCATGTTGAGCACGCTGATGACCTGCCAACCCACAACGACAAGGTAGAGAGGCCATAGCGTGACGAGGTCCTGCGCGAGGGGGAAAGTCTTGGTGGTACGCGCAAGCTCGACGGTATAGGTGAGCGTTGTCAGGTCCCAGCCGCGCGCGGGCGTCAGCGTCATGCCGCGAACGGTGGCGCTGGGGATCCATCCTGCGGTAAACGCGCCGTTGGGCAGCGTCTGGTTGTATCCATAGACAAGGATCGCCGCCACAATCACTACTAGCAGCAGGTCGAGCCAAACGTAGCTCATCAGGCGGCGCCACATATAGCTCCAGTTGATGGCGCGGGCGATGGAGGTGACGCGTTTGGCCTCGGCGTTACGCGCGGCAGACATAGCCCACCCCGCGCACGGTCTGGATGATGCGGGCGCCGCCGGCGTCCTCGATCTTGGCGCGTAGATGCGCGATGTGCACGTCGACGTTGTTGGTGTCGCCCATGTATTCGTAGCCCAGCGCTTCGTGCGCGATGCGTTCGCGCGTGAGCACGGTCTCGGCATGCGCCATAAGCAGGGCGAGGACATCGAACTCGCGGGCCGTGAGCGCAATGGGCGAGCCGCCGACCGTGACTTCGCGGCGGTCGGGGTCGAGCGCAACCGAGCCCACGGCGAGCGTGGCGGGGGAGAGCGAGGCGGAAACCTGGGTCGAGTCACTGACCGGGGGCATCGCAGTGGCGCCGACACCCGTGCCGCCTGCCGCGCCCGTCCCGATGCCGCCAACGCCCGAAGCCGCCCGCACGGCCTCCGAGCGCTTCAACGCCACGCGGATCCGTGCGAACAGCTCCTCAATCGCAAACGGCTTGGTCAGGTAATCGTCGGCGCCGGCATCGAGCCCGGCCACCTTGTCCATCACGGCATCGCGCGCGGTGACCATTATCACCGGCACATCCTTGTGCTTACGGACGCGCCGCAGGACCTCCATGCCGTTGAGCTGCGGCAACAGCACATCGAGCAGAATAAGATCGTAGTTGCGCTCCAGCGCCAGGTCCACGGCGGTGCGGCCATCGGCGGCGTGTTCCACCTGGTAGCCCTCGTGCTCCAGCTCGAGCGTCACAAAGCGGGCGATTTTCTCCTCGTCCTCTACGATCAGGATCCGTGCCATGCGTGCCCCCGTCTGCGATTACTTGTCGTCGTTCAGATTTTGCTTGATGTCGTCCGCGGCATCGGCGGCGTGATTCATAAGGTTGTTGATGCTGCCGGGCACGTCGCCGTCGCTGTCGATGCGGTAGCGCATGCCAAAGAACAGGCCAATCAGCATCAGCCAAATCGTAGCGCCCCAGGCAAACAGGGCGATGATGGGGATCAGGATGGGGATGTTGAGGATGATCGCATCGCGGCGCGTGGCGATAAACTTGGTGTCCAGGCTCAGGCGGAAGAGCTTTTTGAGGTACTCCCATACGCTGTCCATCTTCTTGGAGAAGTCGGTCTTTTCGCTCGACTTCTCGTAGGCGGCCTGCGCGGCGACCATCTCGGCTGAGGGCTCATCGACCGGCTCAGACTCGGTGGCGGCATGCGCTGATGTGGTCTGGGTCTTGCCCTGCGACTCGAGCCAAATGATGGCGTCCAAAACGTTGCCGTCGGCGGCGTCGAGCGCGGCCTTGGCATCGGTGTAGCTCACGTTGCACTTGGTGCGGATGGTTTCAACTTTTTCGAGGTCGTCCATGACCTGTCCTTTCGTTCGATGGGCGCGACGCCAGGCGATCTGCCTGGGCGCGAGCGTTGCGTTCGGCGGCCTGCGTTGCGCGGCGCCGCCCCGCCCTTGGTCGAACTCTATAGTGCAGGTTATAGATTAAGCGATTCTTGAGCCAAGATTAATGTTGGATGAGTTTTTGGGTAGCGGTGGGAAAAGTATTAGACCTCGATAGCGGGGGATGTGGTGCCGGTGCAAAACGGCGTCAAAGGTTGGTCGAGCAGGCGGTTTCTCCATTGATGTCCGCACGACATGTGACACTTACCCTGCCGCCCTGCTCTGCCGCGGAGGCATGTACCCAAACAACGACCCTCTAAGGAGTTCGATATTGATGAGTGACAACGCAAAGCATCTCGCAAAGAAGTGCGTTAAGGACGCGGGGCCGTGCCTCGCGCTGTGCGTAGCCGGCGCAGCGGTCGCGCTGCTGGCTTCTTTGGGGCCATTCGACGTGCTCCGAAGTGCCGTCTCTCTGCACGTTTGCATGGCCCTTGCCGGCGCCATGATGACCGGCGGCGTGCTCGATCTGGTTTTTTGGGTGCTTGACCCGTTTGGATGGAAGAACGAGGGGTAAGCCCTAAGGGCTGGAACGGTTGGCTTAGTGATCGTGCAGAATGCGGGCTAGCGACTTACAGGGAAGTGGTGATCCGATGACGGTCTATGTGACGGGCGATATTCACGGCGGCGTCGACATGCAAAAGCTGCGCGACTGGGACCTTGGGGATAGTCTGACGAGCGACGACTATCTGATTATCGCCGGCGACTTTGGCTTTCCGTGGGATTTCTCTGCCGAAGAATGTGCCGACATCGCTTGGCTGGAATCGCGTCCCTATACCGTGCTGTTTGTCGACGGCAACCACGAGCGTTTCGATCACTGGGCGGAGCGCCCCATGGAGTTGTGGCACGGTGGGCTGACGCAGCGCCTGTCGGACACCTCTCCCATACGGCGCCTGACGCGCGCCGAGGTTTTTGAGCTCGACGGCTCAACGGTCTTTACCATGGGCGGCGCCACGAGCGTGGACAAGGAATACCGCATTCCGTATTCCAGCTGGTGGCCGCAGGAGCTGCCGGACGAGCGCAACTTTGAGGAGGCGCGGGCAAAGCTCGACAGCGTGGGCTGGACGGTCGACTACGTGATCACTCACACCTGCTCTACGCGCATGCTTTCGTCCACGCTTTATCCAGCGTCCGGCTGGAATTGCCCCTCCGTTGATCGGCTTACGGCATTTTTCGATGAGCTGGAAGACCGCTTGGACTACAAGCGCTGGTACTACGGGCATTTTCATCGGGATACCAACCCGGCCGAGCGTCACACCGTGCTCTACGACTGCATCGTTCGCTTGGGCGACGAACTCCAACCCTGGGACATTGCGTAGGGGCGGGGCGTTTGGCTACTCGGCCGTTACGGTGATGTTCTCCCTGTGCGCGCGGATGACGTCCCAGCTAAAGTGCTCGACCAGCTGCTCGGCGGTGCGCGGCGTGGCGTCCGGCGCGATGCCTGTTTGTCCGGCGAGCCATCCCAGCAGCGCCTCGGGCGTGCCAAAGCGTGCGCGGAGCTCGCCCAGGTCCAGATCGCGGTCGCGCTTGGAAAGGCGGCGGCCATCCGGCGACATGAGCAGCGGAATGTGCGCGTAGTGCGGTGTGGGCAGTCCCAGCAGATGCTGCAGATAGATCTGGCGCGGCGTGGAGCCCAGCAGGTCGCATCCGCGTACGACCTCGGTGACGCCCATGGCGGCGTCGTCGACCACCACGGCCAGCTGGTAGGCAAACACGCCGTCGCTGCGGCGCACCAAAAAGTCGCCGCATTCGGTGGCGAGTGCTTCGCATTGGGCGCCATACGTGCGGTCCACGAATTCGACCACATCGTCTGCGAGGTCGTCGACGGCGGGCACGCGCAGGCGCGTGGCCGGAGCACGTAGAGCGCTGCGGCGAGCAACCTCCTCGGCAGAAAGGCCTCGGCAGGCGCCGCGGTAGATGGGCGTGCCGTCGCTGGCGTGCGGCGCGCTCGCGGCATGGAGTTCGGCGCGCGTGCAAAAGCAGGGGTAGGTGAGGCCGGCGTCTTGCAGCCGGCGCAAGGCACTCTCGTACAGGTCGAGGCGATCGTGCTGGTAGTAGGGGCCTTCGTCCCACTCGAGTCCCAGCCAGGCTAGGTCGTCAATCAGTTGAGCGGCAAGTTCCGGGCGCTTGCAGCGATCGTCCAGGTCTTCGATGCGCAGCACGATGCTGCCGCCCTGGCTGCGGGCCGAAAGCCACGAGCACAGGCAGCTGAACACGTTGCCCAGGTGCATGCGGCCCGATGGCGACGGGGCAAAGCGCCCCGCGACGGGCGCGGGAACGGAGACGGGCTGCGTCGTTGGCGCGTCCGCGACGGGCGTTGCTATGTTGCGTGCGTTGATATCCATGCGGACGAGTATAGCGCGGGGCGCGATGGGGAGGCGTCACTGCGGTCCGCAAGTTGTCGAGCCCCGCATTGCGTATGGCGTGCTGCAGACTCGGTGCTTTGATTCCTGTCCATCAACTCGGCACCTTAGACGACAGAAACCCCGGCAGCTCTTCGCAACTGCCGGGGTTTCCGCGGAAAAGGGGGACATGATCCTCGAGCGAACGGCAAAGGGGCAAACCGTTTTCGCTCAACTGCTTTATGCCCCTCGGCTGGCGGCTCAATCAGCGCGTGCCGCGCCCACACAAAGCCGCTACACCTGTGACTGAGCTGTGAAATGGTATCTATTGCTGGCGCAGGCCGTACCAAAGAGTGTCCCAAACTGTCGGCAGATAAGGAACGTCCCTAAGTGCCAGGCTCGGGTGGGACTTTTGTCCCATTTGACGTTCCGTTGGCCCAGATGTTCGTCATGTGTACCCGCAAACGTGGGACAATGGCGCTGTTGGTTTTACAGACAAAGGATGTGCCTATGAACACCCTCGCCGCCAAAGTCAGCAAGCAGCGCCGCCCGTTTGCGCGATTTGCTTCCATTTGCGCGCTCGTCGCGTGCGCACTGCTGCTGTTGCCCGCCGTTGCACGTGCCGACGGCTACTCCATGACCCAAACCTATATCGGCGCCACGGTTGAGGCCGACGGCTCGCTGACCGTTGTCGAGGGACGCCAGTTTGATTTCGATGACGACATTAACGGCGTGTTTTGGGAGATCAATGCGGGCACCAACCAGCAGGGCGGCACGGCGGGCGTCGATGTGCTGAGCGTTGAGGAAGACGATGCCGCGTTTAACAAAGTCGATAGCGCGAACAAGGGCGACTCTGGCGTCTACACGGTCGAGCAGACCGGTGACGGCGTAAAGATTAAGGTATTCAGCCCCCACGAGAGCGGCGACAGCGCGATCTATTACGTGAGCTACACCATGACCGGTGCGGTTATGAACTGGTCCGATACCGCCGAGCTCTACTGGAAGTTTGTGGGCGACGGCTGGTCCGCGGATTCCGAAGATGTCGAGATGGAAGTGTACTTCGCAAATGCCGCTGCCGGGACGGCGGCCGTCAAGGGCGATAACTTCCGTGCATGGGGCCACGGCCCGCTGACGGGCGACGTATCGCTCGATGCGGACGAGCCCATGGTCACCTATGCCATTCCCTGCGTGCATCAGGGCGAATTCGCCGAGGCGCGCATCGCCTTCCCCAGCGACTGGGTGCCTTGGCTTTCCGCTTCGAGCGAAGAGCGCATGTCAACGATCCTGAGCGAAGAGAAGGAATGGGCCGACGAAGCTAACGCCCGCCGCGCTCACGCTCGCATGATTGCCAATGCACTTGCCGTGCTAAGTGTTGTCGCGGCGGTGGCCTTTACCGGCACAATCGTTGTGCTCAAGCTGCGTAAGCGCAAGCCCAAGCCGCTTTTTCAGGACGAATATTTCCGCGATGTGCCTTCGGCCGACCATCCCGCCGTGCTTTCGGCCCTCATGAGCTGGAACGAGGTGCCCGATCAGGCATATATCGCCACGCTCATGAAGCTCACTGACGACCGTGTAATCAAGCTGGAGCAGGCGACCGTGACCAAGGCCAAGAAGGGTCTGTTGGGGCGTGAAAAAGAAGAGCAGACGTATCGCGTGACGGTGAGTGATGCGGGCTGGAAGTCGGCCAAGGGCATTGACCACATGGTGCTCAAGGTCTTCTTTGCCGGTGCTAAGCCCGACGAGAACGGCGACCGCTCGCGCACGTTTGACGAGCTACAGCACTACGTCAAGCAGCACGCTACACCCGTGGGCGACAAGCTCGAGGACTATCAGAACACCGTTAAGGGCAAGCTGGCCGATAGCGAGTATGTTGCCTCGGACGGCATTGTCGCAATGGTGTTTTGCCTGGTTCTTGGTATTCTGATCGCCTTTGTTCCCGCGGGATCCATCATCTTTACCGACGGTGCACAGGCGAACATTATCGCTGCGGTTATCTCGGTGCCGATTGTGCTGGTGGGTATTGGCGTGGGCCTTACGTTCCGCCGCTTTACGCCGGAGGGCGCCGAGGTGGCGGCTCGCTGCAAGGCGCTTAAGCATTGGCTCGAGGACTTCACGCGCCTAAAGGAAGCCGTCCCCGGCGATCTGGTCCTGTGGAATAAACTTCTGGTGATGGGTGCGGCGCTGGGCGTTTCGAAGGAAGTCCTGCGTCAGCTTGCCGAGGCTGTTCCTCCCGAGGTGCGCGAGGCCGACGGTTTCTACGACAATTACCCCTGCTACTGGTGGTACTACCATCATTACGGTACCGAGTCGCCGCTCGATTCGTTTAACGATGTGTATCACGAGAGCATCCGTGAGCTGGCTTCGAGTTCCGATAGCTCGAGCGGCGGCGGTGGCGGCGGCTTCTCGGGCGGCGGAGGCGGCGGCGTCGGCGGAGGCGGCGGCGGAACGTTCTAACGGTCGTAAACTATGGGATGGGCTTTTCTCGACAGCCGTCGGGGGAAGCCCATTCCCTTTTTTATGCGCTACCTACGAAGACTGTCCCCAACGACTAGTCACTGGGGACGTTCCTAAATGACTAGGTATGGCTGCTGGGCCTAGGCTGTTAGGTCGAGTTCGTAGAGGAAGCTTTCGCGCGGCATGTCGTGGCGGCGCTCTTCGCGGTTGGCGCGGTGCGTGGCCGTGCGCTTAAAGCCGTGCATCTCGTAGAACTTCCACGAGCAGCTGGAGTCGGTGTACAGGTGCGCCCTCGTCGCTCCAAGCGAGGACAGGTACGAGACCGCGGCATCGAGCAAAACCGAGCCAACGCCCAGGCCGTGGACATCGCGATCAACGGCAAGCAGCGTGACCTCGTTGTCGTGCGGCAGCGGGCTGCTCTCGAGCAGGCGGTTGTTGGTTCGGATGGTTGCGCGCACAAACGAGAGATACTCGGCGCAGGCATCAGGCTCCAGCTCGCGCATCTGCGATAGCAGCGCGCGTTCGGTATCCATCCAATGTTCCTTAACGGTGGCGCCGGAGCTCTGTCCCGCACGCGCGAGCGCAATGCCGCGCGCCTGACCGTCGATTACGGCAACCTGCGAAAACGTCGATGACGAAAGGCAATAGGCGAGGTCGCACGCGGCCTCAAGGCGGTTGTACTCATCGTTATCCGAATTGTTATGCCAAAGCTGCTGCAGAATCAGTGCGATGGCGTCGAAGTCTTCGGTATCAAACGGTCGGTAGAGAACCCGCGAGACCATGGTGCCTCTTTCTTTTGCGGATGCATATCGAGCACAGTTCTACCACGCCATTGGCATCAAATTATGGTGCCCCTGTGTTCCATGAACTCACCGTGCCCAGTGCCGTGCCCATCCCCTCCGCTCACAAACTTTTTCTGCACATGCGCCCGTTGCGGGGTGCATCGATGCGCTCGATGCGCTACATTGAATCAGTATTTTCAATGCCGCTGCGCGAGCGCTGCAGATCGACGTATCACCGACTCACAGAGCACGGCGGCGTACCAGACAGGAGGACTGCATGGGATCTGATGTGAAGATCGCACGCGCGTTGATCTCGGTTACCGATAAGACGGGCGTCGTCGATTTCGCACGGACGCTGGTCGATGACTTTGGCGTCGAGATCATCTCTACGGGCGGCACGGCTCGTGCCATTGAGGACGCGGGCGTTCCCGTAACCCCCATCGAGGAGTTCACGGGCTATCCCGAGATGATGGACGGCCGCGTTAAGACCCTGCACCCCAAGGTTCACGGCGCGCTGCTGGCCCGCCGCGATTCCGAGCAGCACATGCAGGAGGCCGCTCAGCACGGCATTAAGCTGATCGACCTGGTCGTCGTCAACCTGTACGAGTTCGAGAAAACCGTCGCCAACCCCGAGGTCACCTTCGCGGACGCCATCGAGCACATCGACATCGGTGGCCCCTCCATGCTGCGCTCCGCCGCTAAGAACGCCGCGAGCGTTACCGTCATCTCCGACCCGGCCGACTATGATGCCGTCCTGGCCGAGATGCACGAGACCGGTGGCTGCACCACGCTTTCCACTCGTCGTCGCCTGCAGGTGAAGGTCTACCAGACCACCGCCGCCTACGACACGGCTATCTCCCGTTGGCTTGCCGCCCAGGCAAGCGACGTGGCGGACACTTCTGCCAAGCTTGAGATCTCGCTGGAGAAGGTCGACGACCTGCGCTATGGCGAGAATCCTCAGCAGAAGGCTACGGTCTATCGCTTTGCCGAGGGCTGCGAGAACACCGCGAGCTCGCAGTTCCCGCTCGTTGGCTCCGAGCAGATCCAGGGCAAGCCGCTCAGCTACAACAACTATCTGGATGCCGACGCCGCTTGGAACCTGGTCCGCGAGTTCGACGAGCCTGCCTGCGTGATCCTCAAGCATCAGAACCCCTGCGGCTCCGCCGCGGCCGAGGACATCACGGCCGCCTACGACCGCGCGTTTGCCTGCGATCCCAAGAGCGCCTTTGGCGGCATCATCGCCTGCAACCGCGAGGTTCCCTATGAGCTGGTCGAGCACTTCGCCGATCAGAACAAGCAGTTCGTCGAGGTTATCATCGCCCCGAGCTACACTGCCGAGGCGCTCGAGCGCATGGCAAAGCGCCCCAACCTGCGCGTGCTGGCTACCGGCGGCGTGGACCACGGCGCCCAGGTGGAGCTGCGCTCCGTCGACGGCGGCATGCTGGTGCAGGAAGTCGACCACGTGACCGAGGATCCCGCGACCTTCACGTTTCCCACCGACCGCAAGCCCACTGACGCCGAGATGGCCGAGCTCGAGTTTGCCTGGAAGGTCTGCAAGGGCGTCAAGTCCAACGCCATCCTGGTCTCCAAGGGCAAGGCCGGCATTGGCATGGGCCCGGGTCAGCCTAACCGCGTTGACTCTGCGCTGCTTGCCTGCGAGCGCGCCGAGGACTTCTGCGAGCGCGAGGGCGTGGAGAAGGGCGGCTTTGCCTGCGCAAGCGACGCGTTCTTCCCGTTCCGCGACAACGTCGACGTGCTTGCCGAGCATGGTGTGACCTGCATCATCCAGCCCGGCGGCTCCAAGCGCGACGACGAGAGCATCCAGGCCTGCAACGAGCACAATATTGCTATGGTGTTTACGGGCGCTCGCCACTTTAGGCACTAAGTTTCGCCCCGGGACAAAATAATCTCTGCAAAAGACGGTTGCTCCGTTTGGAGGGCCGTCTTTTTGGTATAAGAGGACGGAATGACTAACACGAAAGGTATGACCATGCCCCAGATTGATGATGCCGAGCTGTTTGGCAATGCCGAGGATCAGCGTGCGTACGAGGACTTTTGCGCCAATCAGGAGGCGGTCGAGAAGTTTACGCTCGACAAGCCCGCGCTTGTCTGCCGTTGGCGCATGTCCAACAAAAAGGTGCCCATGCTCAACCGTCACATTCGCGCGCTGTCCGAGCGTCTGGTGCAGGGCGAGCCGCTTACCCATAACATGCTCAGCTGGGCCAAACAGCACGTTGAGTGGTCGCTTGCCGAGGGCGATTACACCGCGCGCGACGGCGTGCTCATGCTGGTGATCGACATCAACGGCAACGCCGCCATGACGGTGGGGGAGTACGAGCCGCTAGCCGATACGTCGGCCAAGGCGCTGCGTGCTCGCTCCGCCGAGGCCCGCTCCGAGGCCGACGAGACCGGCGTGGCGCCCGAGCTGCTCGCCGCCGTCAACAACGGCGAGCTTGCCTTTGTGGCGCCGGCGGACGAGCGCCTGTGTGGCACGGCGACGCTCATTGAGCAGCTGGCCCAGACCAAGGGCATCCCGGTCACGCGCGTAGACATTCCCGCGCAGCTTAAGGGCGCGCTGTTCCTAGTGAGCGACGAGCACGGCGTGGTCCCCGCAACCGAGACGGACGCCACCGAGGCCGACGCCGCTACGGTTGCCTTCTTCGCCGAAGGCTACGAAAAGCTCCGCGCCCGCCGCTAAATGATTTTCTGGGACGGGGATTAAAGAATCATTTTGGTCCCCGCCACCGCTACGAGTGCGAGGCGGACAAAACGCCCCCGCTCGCGAACAGTTCTGTCACCTTGGCACCGCGCGCGGTGCACACCTGCAGTTTCGCAGCCATAATGGTGGCAAGACAACCAAGAGGGGAGCGGAACCCATGCCGCTGATCTATATCGTTGAGGACGACGAGCCCATTCGTCGTGAGCTTGTCGACATTCTTGCCCGCGCCGGGTTTGAAATCGAGGCCTGCGAATCGTTCGAGCACGTCTCGCGCGATATTCTCGCCGCCGCTCCCGACCTGGTGCTGCTCGACCTCACACTCCCTGTCAAAGACGGCCAGCACATCTGCCATGAGGTTCGCCGCGAATCCGAGGTTCCCATCATCGTCCTCACGTCGCGCACGACCGAGATTGACGAGGTCATGGCCATGACGCTCGGCGCGGACGACTTTGTTCCCAAGCCCTACAGCGCCCGTGTGCTCGTGGCGCGCATCAACGCACTACTGCGTCGCACCGCGGCGGCGGGCGAGCGCAGCACGCTCGTCCACAAGGGACTGGAGCTCGACCTCGCACGCTCCATGGTCACCAACACGCAAACGGGCACCAGCACCGAGCTCACCAAAAACGAGCTGCGTATCCTCTCGTTGCTTCTGAGCCGCGCGGGCAAGATCGTCTCGCGCTCGGCCATCATGCAGGACCTGTGGGACTCCGATGCCTTCGTGGACGACAATACGCTCACCGTCAACATCAACCGCCTGCGTACCACGCTCGAAAAAATCGGCATCAAGGGGTATTTGACGACGCATCGCGGCCAAGGCTATTCGGTCTAGGGGCCGGCTATGTCGTTTGGCAAGTTCTTTAAAGATGCGCTGCTTCCCGTCGCCGTGTGGACGTGCGGCGTGCTGCTGAGCTGCTTTGTGCTGACGGTCGCCGGTGCTTCGACATCTATTGTGGTCGTGGCGGTCGGCGTGTCCTTTATCTTTGGTATGCTCGGCATCGTGGTCGAGTACGCGCGCCGTCGCCGTTTTCTGCGTCAGCTGGAGCGTGCGGCCGAGGAGCTCGAGAGTCCCGCATGGGTGCAGGAGATGGTGCAATGCCCGACCTATGCCGAGGGCGAGCTCGAGTACGAGGTCTTGCGTCGCGTGGGCAAAGCTGCTTGCGACGAGGTTGCCGAAGGCCGGCGTCAGACCGATGACTATCGCGACTATATCGAGAGCTGGGTCCACGAGGCCAAGCTGCCCCTGGCGGCGGCCCATCTAATTTTGGAAAACCTGGACGGCAGCGAAGACGACCTGTCGCGCGTAGATGACCTCGGTCGCGAGCTTGCCCGCGTGGAGCGCTATATCGACCAGGCGCTCTACTATGCGCGCTCGGAGGTTGTGGAGCGCGATTACCTGATTCGGCGTTGGAGCCTCAAGGCCCTGGTGACAGGTGCGATTAAAGCCAACACGCGCGAGCTCATTGCGGCGCACGTGGCGCCGGTGTGCGAGAATCTCGACTTTGAGGTCTTTACCGACGAGAAGTGGCTCGAGTTTATCTTGGGGCAGCTCATCCAGAACAGCATTAAATACGCGTGCGAGGACGGCGCGAAGATCGTGTTTTCGGGTGCGTTGCTGGACGAGGGTCTGGCGAGTGAGCGCATTGAGCTCACTGTTGCCGATAACGGCTGCGGCGTGAGTGCGGCAGACCTGCCACGCGTGTTCGAGAAGGGCTTTACCGGCGACAACGGCCGCACCACCAAGCGCGCAACGGGCATCGGCCTCTATCTGGTGGCACGCCTGTGCTCCAAGATGGGCATCGACGTCACCGCGGCATCCGATTCCGGCGAAGGCTTTGTCGTAACATTCGCGTTTTCAACGAACAAGTTCCAATATTTCGAGTAACGTACGCGGCAGACGCCCGCCCAAACAAAACGTGCCGCCCCAAACGGGGCGGCACGCCATTTTTCTATCAGACAACTCGCTGAAGTAAGGCTGCGAAGGCCGCGAGGCCGGGAGGGGTTTCCTAAGGGCACATCCCGCAGCCGCGAAGCGGCGAGGACGTGCCTGTGGAAACCCCGCAGGCCCCGCGGCCGGTGGGAGCAACGCTACTTTACGACCAAGATGTCGCAGTCGGTGTTGCGCAGCAGGAACGTCGAAATCGAGCCCAGGAGCGCATACTTGATCGAGGACAGACCGCGAGCGCCGCAGAGCACCAGGTCGGGCTTGACCACGTCGAGCATCTCGTCCTTGAGCGTCTCGCGAATACGGCCGGCGCGAATCATAACCTCGACCTCGGGAATATCGGGATTGGCCTTGGCCTCTTCGAGTTGCTTGGCGATGGAGTTCTTAAATGCCTCCTCTAGGCCGTTGACCAGATCGACCGGATAGGAACCGGCGCTCTCGAGTGCCGTGGAATCGATGACGTGGCCGATAATCAGCTTGGCGCCGTTGTTCGCGGCGACCTTGATGGCGCGTGCGAGCACAAAATCCTGCTGCTCAGTACCGTCGAGTGAAACAAATACCTTGGTATAGCCCTCGTTCATGGTTTCCTCCTTGGTCTATCGCACGGGCGCGGGGCTCGTGCGTCGGGCGGGCGCGGATGCGTGACCGCCGGACACTTTATCTTGTTGCAGTTATACCCAAGGATTTTGGTTTGACCGCTCGCAATTCTGTGAACGGGCGAGTTTTTTGGTAAGGGTAGGCGCAGGCGCGCCGCCAACGGTTGATAATGGGACATCGCCCGCACCGTCCGCAGAACAACTATCGGCGGGTGTCTAACGAGGGGGTCCCTTTGGATATTATCGAGCTTCTAAAATCTGCCTTCATGGGCCTAGTCGAGGGCATTACCGAATGGCTGCCTGTTTCGTCGACCGGCCACATGATCTTGGTGGACGAGTTCGTCAAGATGAACGTGAGCGAGACGTTCTGGAATATGTTCCTGGTCGTGATTCAGCTTGGCGCTATTTTGGCCGTCTGCGTCCTGTTCTTCTACGACCTTAATCCGTTTTCTCCCAGCAAAGGCAAGGAGGGTCGTCGCGACACCTGGGTGCTGTGGGGCAAGATTGTGCTCGGCTGTATTCCCGCCGCGGCGATCGGTCTGCCGCTTAACGACTGGATGGAGGAGCATTTCTATAATGCTCCCGTCGTGGCGCTGGCGCTCATTGTGTACGGTGTGCTGTTTATCGTGATCGAGAACTGGCGCGCGAACAAGCGCGACCAGGCCGCTCTTGCCGGTTCGTTTGGTTCGCGTGCCGTGGTGGCGGGCGGACGCCCCGCTGGTGCGCATTTTGCTGCACCCGCTGCGACTGCCACTGCAGACGATGACGATAACCTGGACTTTGGCTCCATTGCTACGCTCGAGGACCTGAGCTGGAAGACTGCGCTGGGTATCGGTTGCTTCCAGGTGCTCTCGCTGGTGCCGGGCACATCGCGCTCCGGCTCCACCATCATCGGCGGCCTGCTGCTGGGCTGCACGCGCTCGGTGGCGTCCAAGTTCACGTTCTTCCTGGCTATTCCCGTTATGTTTGGCGCAAGTGCGCTCAAGCTGGTCAAGTACTTTATTAAGGGCGGTACCTTCGGCACCAACGAGATCGCCATCTTGGGCGTGGGCTGCATCGTCGCCTTTGCGGTGTCGCTCATTGCCATCAAGTGGCTTATGGGCTTCGTTCGCCGTCACGACTTCAAGTGCTTCGGCGTCTACCGCATCATCCTGGGCATCGTGGTGCTCGCGTACTTCTTCGTCCTGGAGCCGATGCTCGGCCTCTAACTTAGTCGACGCTGCGCGGCGGCCGGGGCGACAACTTGTCATTCAAAGGGGGCGGCATGACCAGAAGGTCTATGCCGCCCCTTTTCATGCCAATTTGTTCGCCCCGGCCACCGCTCGCTGCTGCTGCCATGACATCGGCGACTCCCTGATTGGTGCATTGGGGCCGGGTTACTTTGCAGCAACATGGTGCAGATCAACCTGACCCCATTGCGCCAAATCCGCTGGGGCGGGTCTGACGGTGGCGCACGGAGTCGTGGTGTGATTTGCGTCGGTGTCCGCGCGGCTCGGTATACTGGTACGGCTCAAACTATGGCGCTGCCCGCAGGCGCGCCGTCCGTCAGATGAGGAGTCGCCCATGACCCAGCCCCTGCCCTGGGAAAAGAACGCCGCGGTACCCGTGCCGCCCGCGCCGGAACCCGTGCCGCTCGATGCATACACCGCCCCTGCAGCGCCGGAGCCCGAGCTCGTCCCGCTCGACATCTACGACGCTCCCGCGCCGGCGCCCAAGCCCGCCAAGCCGCTCGTCGACATTGACAGCCTTAATCCCGCCCAGCGCGAGGCGGTCCTGTCCACCGAGGGTCCGTTGCTGGTGCTCGCCGGCGCCGGCTCGGGCAAGACCCGCGTCTTGACCTTCCGCATCGCACATATGCTCGGCGACCTGGGTGTTAAGCCTTGGCAGGTTCTTGCCATCACGTTTACCAACAAGGCCGCGGCCGAGATGCGCGAGCGTCTGGCGGCGCTCATTCCCAGCGGCACCCGCGGCATGTGGGTGTGCACCTTCCATGCCATGTGCGTGCGCATGCTGCGTGAGGACGCCGACTTGCTGGGCTATACCGGTCAGTTCACCATCTACGATGATGATGACTCAAAGCGCATGGTGCGTGACATTATGCAGGCGCTCGGCATCGAGCAAAAGCAGTTCCCCATCAACATGATCCGCAGCAAGATCAGCTCGGCCAAAAACGCCATGATCGGCCCCGAGGACATGCTCAAGAGCGCCGATAGCCCCAACGACAAAAAGGCCGCGCAAGTCTACCTGGAGCTGGAGCGCCGCCTGCGCGCCGCCAATGCGATGGACTTCGACGACCTGCTCGTGCGCGCGCTTGAGCTGCTGCGCACCCGCCCCGAGGTGCTCGATAAGTACCAAGAGCGCTTCCGCTACATTAGCGTCGACGAGTATCAGGACACCAACCACGTCCAGTACGAAATCGCCAACCTGCTGGCCGCCAAGTACCAAAACCTCATGGTCGTAGGCGACGATGACCAGTCCATTTATAGCTGGCGCGGCGCCGACATCACCAACATCCTGGACTTTGAGAAGGACTTTAAAAACTGCAAGACCGTCAAGCTGGAGCAGAACTATCGCTCCACGGGTCACATCCTGAGCGCCGCCAACGCCGTGGTGCGCCACAACTCGCAGCGCAAGGACAAGCGCCTGTTTACGGCCGAGGGCGATGGCGAGAAGATCCAGGCCTTCCAGGCGAGCGACGAGCGCGACGAGGGCCGCTGGATTGCCGGCGAGATCGAGAAGCTGCACGCCAAGGGTACGAGCTACGACGACATCGCCGTGTTCTACCGCACCAACGCCCAGTCGCGTATTCTCGAAGATATGTTCCTGCGCGCGGGCGTGCCCTACAAGATCGTGGGCGGCACGCGATTCTTCGACCGTGCCGAGATCCGCGACGTCATGGCCTACCTCAAGATGATCGTGAACCCGGCCGACGAGATGAGCGTCAAGCGCGTCATCAACACACCTCGCCGCGGCATCGGTTCCACCTCGATCCAAAAGATCGAGCAGCTGGCGCGCGACAACCACTGCTCGTTCTTCCAGGCTTGCGAGATCGCGTGCGCCGAGACCGGCATGTTTAGCGCCAAGGTGCGCAACGGCCTGTCGAGCTTTGTGTCGCTGGTGCGCGAGGGCCGCCGCATGGACGGCGAGCTCAAGGACGTCGTCGAGATGATTGTCGATAAGACGGGCTTGCTGCAGGCATTTCGCGCCGAGGGCACCATGGAGTCCGAGAGCCGCGCCGAGAACATCCAGGAATTCCTGGGCGTCGCTGCCGAATTTGAGGAGACGCACGAGGACATCGAGGGTACGCTCGAGAGCTTGGAAGAGCTGCGCGCAGCCGGTGTTGCCGACGTTCCTGCCGGCGCCGAGCCCGAGCCCGTCGTGGTGAGCGCGCCCGCGCCCGAACCGGGGCCGTCCGCCCCGGCATCCTCGTTTGAGGCACTCGTCGGCGCGCGCGATGCTGCAGGTTCCAATCCGCTCGATAGACTAGCCGCCCCGGCGCTCTCACCGCAGGATGCCCTGGCCGCTGCCATCGCGGGCAACGCGTATGCCGCGCCGACGGAGATGCCGGCGGGTGCCGTGCATGCCGACGAGATTGAGCGCACCTACGGTCCGCTCACCTGTAAGGCGCTGCCGGCACTCATGGAGTGGCTGGCCCTGCGCTCCGACTTGGATTCCCTGGCCGGCGAGACGCATGCCATCACAATGATGACCATCCACTCCGCCAAGGGCCTGGAGTTCCCGGCGGTGTTCGTGGCCGGCATGGAGGAGGGCATCTTCCCGCACGTGCACGACTTTGGCGGCAGCGATGACCCGGGTAAGCTCGAGGAGGAGCGTCGCCTGGCCTACGTCGCCATCACGCGCGCCCGTAAGCGCCTGTTCTTGACCTATGCGGCCACGCGTCGCACCTACGGCTCGACCTCTGCCAACCCGCGCTCGCGCTTCCTCAACGAGATTCCGTTTGAGGATATCGAGTTTAGCGGTATCGGTTCTGCCGGTTTTGAGGGAACGGGCTGGGAGAAGCGCGGCGACCGTCGCGGCACCTTTGGCTCGGGCATGGGCTCGGATATGTATGGCGGCAAGGTGTTTGGTTCGCATACGCGCTCGACCGGCGGTTCCGGTTCGCGCGGCGGATCGAGCTTTGACGATTTCTTTGGCGGTAGCAGCCGCGGGACCGAGCGCCATCGTGGGGTCTCGCCCGACGCCGGCCGTGTTGCCTCGACCTTTGGTTCGGGTGCGCCGCGAGCTAAAAAGCCGTCGTCCAAGGTGTCTCCGACGGTGGAGCGCAAGGTCGATCGTGCCAGCGCGTCGCAGGACTTTGCCGCAGGCGATACCGTGAGCCACAAGACCTTTGGCACGGGTACCGTGATCTCGGTCGCTGGAGACATGATCGAGGTTCAATTCGAAAAGACCGGCCAGACCAAAAAGCTAATGAAGGGCTTTGCTCCGATCGTCAAGCTGTCGTGATCCTGGCGGACCTGGGCGGGCGTATAGGGCAACATCGCCTGCTCGGGCAGTCCTGCGCAAGACGGAGAGCACATTAAGTGCTCTCCTTTGCGTGCGGAACTCGCGATCGATGTTGCCCTATACGCCCGCCCAGGTCCTTGGGTAACGGTGCTTGCGAACGTCGCTCTGCTCGTTCGCTTTTTGATCTGGAGAGCCGGGTGGGCTGATAAATAGATATGGCAAGGGGCTCTCCCGCACATGGACGGGAGAGCCCCTTGTTGCGTTTGGGTTGTTGGTGCGACCTACAGGTGGCTGATGATCAGTTCCATCTTGCCTTCGAGGTCGATGGAGCTGACGGTGCTCGGGGCCAGCAGGTGGCTTCCCTTGTGGACGGGGTCGCCGCAGACGGTGCCTTCGCCGTCGATGACCGACAGACACATGAAGGGCCAGCGCTGGTCGAGGGTCTTGCTGCCGTCGACACGCACGCGATCGACGGTGTAGCAGGAGTTAGACTCGAGCTCGGTCACGCCATCGATTTCGGGCGCGGTCACCGTGCCGTCGGTCGGAGCCTGAGCATCAAAGTCGATGCAGTCGAGGCTCTGCTCAATGTGCAGCGGGCGCAGCTTGCCATCGGTGCCGGGACGGTCGTAGTCGTACAGGCGATATGTCACGTCGCTCGACTGCTGCGTCTCCAAAATGAGCGTGCCGGTCTTGATGGCGTGCACGGTGCCGGAATCAATCTGGAAAAAGTCGCCCTTGTGGATCGGCAGCACGTTGAGCATGCCGTCCCAGCGGCCGTCCTCGATCATCTGTGCGGCCTCGGCGCGGTCATGCGCGCGCTGGCCGACGATAATCGTGGAGCCGGGCTCGCAGTCCAGCACATACCAGCACTCGGTTTTGCCCAGGCTGCCGTTCTCGTGCTCGGCGGCGTACTCGTCGTTGGGGTGAATCTGGATCGAAAGGTCGTCCTTGGCGTCCAGAATCTTAACGAGTAGCGGGAACTCCTTGCCCTCGCAGTTGCCAAAGAGCTCGCGATGCTCGGCCCACAGCCACGACAGCGTGTGACCGGCATACGGGCCCTCCGCAATCTGGCAGTCGCCATTGGGGTGGGCCGAGATGGCCCAGCACTCACCGATGGGACCCTTGGGAATGTCGTAACCAAATACGGTTTCGAGCTGGCGGCCGCCCCAGATCTTCTCGTGAAAGATCGGCGTCAGTTTAATCAAATCGGACATGTTCATACCCCCATTGTGTTGCGCGGGCGCTGCACGAAACAGCTCAAAGCGAGCGCCCGGATGACTACAAAAACCTATGCCAACGTTACGTTGTGCAACTCAAAGCGGTCGCCAACGTTGCGCGAGACCGAATACTCAAAGGCGGCGCCGCTGTCCAAAAAGCCAATCTGGGTGAGCTCGAGCAGGGGAGAGCCAAGTTTGGTGTCCAGGCGCTTGGCTTCTTCCTCGGTTGCTGCCACGGCGCGAATGGTACGGTGGAAGCTCGATATCTTCAGCCCACATTGCTCGCGGATGAAGTGGTAGACCGATCCGTACAGGTCCTTCTTTTTAAGGCCTGGAATCAGCTCGAGGGGCATGTAGGTGTACTCGATAACGATGGGCTTCTCATCGGCCTGACGCACGCGCACGATGTGATAGGCAAAGTCATCCTCGGCAATTCCCAGCTGGGCTGCGATGTCCGCTGGTGGATTAACAATCGAGAAATCGTAGACCACCGAGGTCACCTTCTCCCCGCGGTGCTCATACGAAAAACCCTGGGCACGGTCGTTTTTGCCCTGGAAAAACGCCTGGCCGGGAAGTCCCGCCGTGTCCTTAACGTAGGTACCCGATCCACGACGGCTGGTAATAAGACCTTCCTCGGTGATTTGCTCGATAGCTCGTTTGACGGTGATTTTGGAAACGCTATAGAGCTCGCAGAACTCAACGACGGTGGGAAGCTTGTCGCCCGGTTTAAGAGCACCATCCTCGATACTTCGACGAATATCTGCAGCTATTGCCTCGTATTTGGGAATCAAGGAACCTCCTTTCCGACTTGATTGAGAATAAAAGAAAGTATAGTCAACGCCTAAGTATCTCTATTGAGTTATTGAAAAGTTCGAGAAAGATAAAATCAAAAGACGCCCCGCTTGTAAAATCAGAGCGTTTTAAATGATAAACATTTGAGTAGTGTCGTGTTGAGGAATGATCGGTCCGAGGACGGGACCGAACCGATATAGCGGCCAGCGAACCGAATCTCGTACTCTGCGTTTTCCCAGATAAAACCTGCCAAAACAAACCTGTCTCTTTTTGGTAGGTTTTTGCCTTGGGAGCGGTACCATACAGGCAATGTTTAAACGAGAAAGGTGGGCTCTCATGGAACCTAAGCAGTACTACATCGGCATTGACGTCGGCGGCACTTCGGTTAAGGAGGGTCTGTTCGACGAGGACGGTAACCTGCTGGCCAAGGCCAGTGTGCCCACGCCTCCCATCGTTGACGCCGCAGGCTTTGCCGCGGTGACCGAGGCTATCGACCAGGTGGTCGCCAAGGCGCAGATTCCGCGCGCCTTTGTGGCAGGCATTGGCCTGGCCGTTCCGTGCCCCATCCCGGCGTCGGGCGATGCCAAAGTCAAGGCCAACATTGCCATTAACCTGCCCGAGCTGAGGATCGCCATTCAAAAGCACTGCCCCGATGCGGTCGTTAAGTATGAGAACGATGCCAACGCCGCTGCCATGGGCGAGGCCTGGCTCGGCTCTGCCAAGGGCGTACAGAACGTGGTGATGGTCACCATCGGTACCGGTGTGGGCGGCGGCGTTATCGTTAACGGCGACGTGGTATCGGGCGTTGTGGGCGCCGGCGGCGAGATTGGCCACATGTGCCTGAACCCGGCCGAGGAGCGCACCTGCGGCTGCGGCGGCCATGGCCACCTGGAGCAGTATTCCAGCGCCACCGGCGTGGTGAGCAACTACCTTGCCGAGTGCAAGAAGGCGGGCGTCGACCCCATCGAGCTCACCGGCCCTTCCGATTCCAAGGACGTGTTCCAGGCCTGCCGCGAGGGCGACAAGCTTGCGCTGGCCGCAGCCGACACCATGGCCGACTACCTTGGCCGCGCCCTGGCGCTTATCGCCAACGTGGTCGACCCCGAGATGTTCCTCATCGGCGGCGGCGCCTCCGCCTCGGCCGATGTCTACCTCGACAAGGCTCGCGAGTACTTTAAGCAGTACGCGCTTTCCGCCTCGCGCGAGACGCCCATTAAGGTCGCTTCGCTCGGAAACGACGCCGGCATCATCGGTGCCGCCTACGTAGCCCTGCGCGCCGCCGGTAAATAGCTGGTGCAAGGGGGACAGGTTACTTTGCACCAATATGGTGCAAAAGGGACAACCTTGGCCCCGTGCCTGCCCCAAAATATGCCGTAGCCCTTCCGTCTGCGAAGGCTCGGCATCGGCGTGCTACCATAGCTACGTCCAAGTACACATATCAAGTGGAGGATATCCATGGCAAACGTTCTTGTCTTTGGTCACCAGAACCCCGATAACGACGCCATCATGAGCGCCGTCGTCCTGTCCCAGTTGCTCAACCAGGTTGAGTATGCCGGCAACACCTACGAGGCCTGCGCCCTTGGTCAGCTTCCGGCCGAGTCCGCCAAGCTGCTCGCCGACGCCGGCATCGCCGAGCCTCGCGTGATCGAGTCCGTCGAGGCCGGTCAGCTCGTCGTCCTCACCGACCACAACGAGTCCGCCCAGTCCGTCGCCGGCCTTAAGGACGCCACGGTCTTTGGCGTTGTCGATCATCACCGCATCGGCGACTTCGAGACCGCCGGCCCGCTGCACTACATCTGCCTGCCCTGGGGCTCCAGCTGCACCATCGTCACCAAGCTCGCCGGCGTGCTCGGCGTTGAGCTTTCCGACGTCCAGGCCAAGCTGCTGCTCTCGGCCATGATGACCGACACGCTTATGCTCAAGAGCCCCACCACCACCGATGTCGACCGCGCCGTCGCCGCCAAGCTCGGCGAGCAGGTGGGCGTCGACCCGGTCAAGTTTGGCATGGAGGTCTTCCTCACCCGTCCGTCCGGCTCCTTCACCGCAGCCGAGATGGTCGGCAACGACATCAAGATGTTCGAGCCCGCCGGCAAGAAGCTGCTCATCGGCCAGTACGAGACCGTCGACAAGAGCCGTGCGCTTGGCATGATTGACGAGATTCGCGAGGCCATGCGCGCCTACGCCGCCGAGAAGGGTGCCGACGGCATTGTTCTGTGCATCACCGACATTATGGAGGAGGGCTCGCAGGTCCTGCTCGAGGGCGAGACCGAGGCCGCTCAGAAGGGCCTGGGCATTGCCGACGAGCACGACGGCGTCTGGATGCCGGGCGTCCTCTCCCGTAAGAAGCAGGTCGCTGCCCCCATTATGGCCGCCTGCTAGGTTTAGTTGACCAAACGCTACGACCGGATCGCGGACACCCCGCCTCCGGTCGTTTTTTGTGCACGGCGCCGCGTCGTCTCTTGGACAGGCGTGCCCGTGCCGTTGAGCAAATAATGTTCAACCTGTGGTTCCGCTTTTCGGCCACGCCTGCGTGCTTGTCGTGCAGGGTAGGCTAGATGCAAGCGTAATACGTTAGAGCGCGGCGCCGCCACTTGGGCGGGCCGTGCTTTTTTAAGACGGGAGCTTTCCCGTGAAAGGAGCCGCCCATGGCAGCAACTGAGCAGCTGTTCAACGTTCGTGAGCGCAAGCGCTTTGAACGTCACGACATCTGGGAGCGCATCGCCGAGAACGGCACGATTTCTGCCGCCGTCATGGTCTTCGCCGCCATCGCCGCCGTCATTTGCGCCAATACCGATGCCTACGAGGCCGTCCATCACTTTTTGGAGACCCCGCTGTATGTGGGTCTGGGCAACCTTACGGCCGGTCTCACCGTTGAGCTTTTCGTCAACGACTTCCTCATGGCGATTTTCTTTTTGTTGGTGGGCATTGAGCTTAAGTACGAGATGACGGTCGGCGAGCTCAAGAATCCGCGTCAGGCCATGCTTCCCATGCTGGCGGCCGTGGGCGGCGTCGTCGTTCCCGCCTGTATCTACCTGATCTTCAACCATGCCGGCGCCCGCAACGGTTGGGCCATCCCCATGGCAACCGATATTGCCTTTGCGCTGGGCGTGCTATCGCTTTTGGGCAATCGCGTTCCCAACGGCGTGCGCGTGTTCTTCTCGACGCTCGCCATCGCCGACGACCTCATCTCCATCGCCGCCATCGCCATCTTCTACGGTCAGAGCCCCAATCCGTTTTGGTTGGGCGCCGCCGCGCTTGTGACCTGCGCGCTCGTGTGGCTCAACAAGACGCAGCATTACCGCCTTGCCCCGTATTCGGTACTGGGTCTGCTGTTGTGGTTCTGTATGTTCAAGAGCGGCGTGCACGCCACGCTTGCTGGCGTTATCTTGGCCTTTACCATCCCGGCCAAGTGCGGCGTCAAGCTCGATAGCCTCACCGATTGGTTGGGCGAGTGCCTGCCGCTGCTCGATGACCGCTACGACGACGAGGCGCACATCTTGGGCCAGCATGACTTTACCGTCTCGACCACCAGGGTCGAGCGCGTCATGCACCGCGTGACCCCGCCGCTCATCCGCATGGAGCGTCTGATCTCCACACCGGTCAACTTTGTGATTCTGCCGATCTTTGCGTTCGTGAACGCACAGGTTCGCCTGGTAGGCGTGGATATGAGCACGTTGCTCACCGACCCGGTGACGCTCGGCGTGTACTTTGGCATGCTGCTGGGCAAGCCGATTGGTATTTTTGGCATGACATTTGCCCTGGTCAAGCTCAAGGCTTGCCAGTTGCCGCGCAACGTCAACTGGCACATGATCGCCGGTGTGGGCATTCTGGGCGGCATCGGCTTTACGATGTCGATCCTCATCAGCGGCCTCGCTTTCCCGACGGCCGAGTTTGAGGTTCTTGCCGCCAAGGCTGCCATTCTTGCCGGTTCGGTCACCGCGGCCGTGCTCGGCATGATCTACATGAGTGTGGTCTGCAAGCACCCCGCGCCCAAGAACGAGTAAAAGCTCGAAAAAAGACACCAGAACCGGTTTGGATGCGTTCGAAACTCGGATCCGAGCGCTACTGGCCCCCTGCCAGATACCCATTACAGTCTGAAGTGGGCCACCGATAAATTTCGATGGCGAGCATTCGGCGCATTGCCTACGATACGGGCAAGCCCCGAGGGGCCGCCGATCGGGCGCCTCCGGATGGCCGTCTGCCCCTGCCCCGTAGAGGGCCCGGGGGGTGTTGCCACCGGGGGCGCTCGCCGCTCCGGACGACTGATAGGAAACTGCCGGGCGCAAGCGCCACGGCCAGGTAATGTGGGTGTCGCAGGGAGGGGTTCCGATCGGCCTACCGATTGGAGGATAACACCGTGGCACCACCTAGAATGCCGGAAGCCGTCATCGGGCTCGATGTCGGGAAATTGTCCCATTGGGCATGCGTCGCGACCCGGGACGGCGAGATACTGCTGAGCGCCCCCGTCGCGAACAGGGAGGGCGATCTGGACTCGCTGTTCGGCCGCTTCCCCGACGCGCTCGTGGTCGTCGACCAGTCGCGCAACATAGGCGCCCTCGCGCTCGCCCGCGCCAAGGCGGCCGGGATGTCGGCGGCGTACCTGCCGGGACTCGCGGCACACGGGGCCGCCAGGCTCTTCGCCGGCGACGCCAAGACCGACGAGCGGGACGCAATGGTCATCGCGAAGACGGCGCTGGGCATCCCCGACGCACTCCTGCCGGTCGGGGATCCGGGCCCGACGGTCGCGGCGGCGAGGGCGCTGGCCGCCCAGAGAAACTTCCTGACCTGCGAAAACACCAGGAGCAAGAACCGGCTGCGCAGCATCCTGCTGGAATCGTGCCCCGCCTTCGAGGCGTTGGTCGACCTGTCCGACGGTCCCCAGCTGAGGCTCATGGCATCCCTCGGCGGGGCCTGGTCGGTGGCCGACGCCGGGCCCCGCAGGGCGGCGGCGCTCACGCGCGGGGCGGCGCGCGGCAAGATCGAGGCCCTCGTCCGCTCGACGGCCTCCTCGACAAGGCCGGACGCGGCGGCCATCGCCGCCGAGGACCGGGCGGTGAGGCTGCTCGCGCGCAGGATCTCCGAGAACTCGGCGGAGATCGATGTGATCACGGCGGAGATATCCGCCCTCCTCGAGGGCGACGATACCTACCGATGCCTCCTGACGGTGCCGGGGATCGGCCCCAAAACCGCTTCCGAGCTCGCGATCTCCATAGATATCGAAGACTTCCCAAGCCACGACAGGCTCGCGTCGTACTGCGGCCTGGCGCCGCGCAACCGCCAGTCGGGGACCTCGATCTCCTCGGTGACGGCATCGCGCCAAGGCAACAAGAGGCTGAAGAACCTGCTCATATTCTCGTGCAACTGCCTTACCCGGACAGAGGGAAGATGGGGCGATTACTACGCTAGGTGCCGAGAGCGGGGCATGCCGCACGGCAAGGCGCTCAAGGCGCTGGCACGAAAGAGGCTGAAGGTCATCTACGCGATCATGCGGGACAGGGTGCCCTACGCCGCCTAGTCGAAGCGCTCCGAACAGATTGGAGCCCATCGGCCGAAAGGCCTGGCGTTAGCATGTCGCGATTCAATCTCGAAAACAGCATTGCCCAGTTGACAAAACTATAGGAACACCCCCCGTGGTCAAAAAACGCCGTTTGTGAGTACTGTCACAAACGGCGTATCATTTTAGGTGCGGAAAATAATGAACAAATTTATAAGAACTGTACGTTAATGAGTGACCATCGACTTCCAATTTGGCGCTAGCTGACGGTGATTAGGGAGTTTCAAGGTGGCGCGCGCAGACGTGGTGTAAGAGCGTCCTGAGGTCCGTCGCTGCAAGTCCCGATATTACTCCTTCTTGAGACCGCGCCTCTCGACTATCTCGTCCACTATCTCCCTGGCGCGCCGCCCGAGCGCGCGGCGCCTCCCCTCCGTCGGGGCCGGCCTGCCCGCGGGCTCGGCGAAGCCCTCGGCGGCCGAGGCCTCGGAGAACACGCGCTGCTGGGACCACTGTCCCTCGGTCTCCATGAGGCTCGCGCACGTCAGGCGCAGCATCGACTCCCTCGAGGGGAAGGACTGCACGACCCTGTAGCGGCGCTTGATCTCGCGGTTGGCGCGCTCCTGGACGTTGTTGGTGCGGAGCTTGGCCCAGTGCGCCCTGGGGAAGGCCGTGAACGCCAGCGCGGAGTCCTCGGCCTGCTCGAAGACCTCGCCGGCCCTGGCGGACACCGACGCCACCCAGGGCGCCGCCTCGGCCCACACGCAGCGCGCGAGGTCGGGGTCGTCCTGGTAGACCGCGGCGTGCACGAGGTCCCTGACGGCCGCCTTGGAGTCCTCGGGCCTGCCCGAGCAGGCGCTCTGGAGGTTGCGCTGCAGGTGCGTCACGCAGCGCTGCCAGGCGCAGCCCTGGAACAGGCGCGAGACGGCGGCCACGAGCCCGGCGTGGCTGTCGGAGACCACGAGGCGGACGCCGGCCAGCCCGCGCTCGCGCAGCCCGCCGAGGAATGCCGCCCAGGAGTCCTCGCTCTCGGTGTCGACCACGTCGCAGCCCAGGAAGTGCTTGCGCCCGTCGGCGCCCAGCCCGATCGCGGTCACGACGCCCTGCGAGACGACCGACGAGCCGACCCTGCAGCTCATGTAGGTGGCGTCGAGCCACAGGTAGCAGCACGGCGTGCCCGACAGGTCGCGGCGGCGGAACTCCGCCACCTCGGCGTCGAGGTCGGAGCAGAGGCTCGAGACCTCCGAGCTCGACAGCGAGGATATGCCCAGCCTGGACGCCACGCGCTCGACCTTGCGGGTGGATACGCCGCACACGTACATCTCCTGCACGATGGCGGCCACCGAGGTGTCGACGCGCGACCATCGCGCGAGCATGCCCTCGGGGTAGTAGGTGCCGTGCCTGAGCTTGGGTATCTCGAGCTCCACGTCGCCAACGGCGGTCTTGAGCGACCTGGGGCGGTAGCCGTTGCGGCTGTTCTCCCTGCCGTCGCTGCGCTCGTTGCGGCTCGCGCCGCACATCTGCTGGGCCTCGGAGTCCATCAGCGCGTTCATCACGCCGCCCAGCACCCTGCACGCGAACTCGCGCGCGTCGCCGCACTCCTGCCAAAGCCTCGCCGCCTCGAGGGCCTCGTCGCGGCCGAGGCGCAGTACACTCTCTTCTTGGGGCATCGCCTTTCCTTCCATTCGTCACCTTCATTACTCCAACGACGAATTCTAGGCGGTGTCCCCTCCCTTTCAAGAAAGGGCGGAGGCGGGGCATGCCCCGCCTCTTACACCACATCTCTGTGCGCTACCAGTTTCAAGTCGAGTTTTGCCGATTTCGACCAAGAAACGCTGCTACTAAAAAGGTGACAGTACTCATATTTGCCCTTTTTTGGCCACAAGCCCTAAAACAAGCCTCGCCAGGGTCGGGAAACGGGCCAAATGCCGGCCTCGAGGCTTATTCCACGGTGCCGTAGACGGCGCCCCAGCCGTGGGCGGCCAAGGCGGAGTTGAGCTGGTCGCAAAGCGATTGGCGGTCGTAGTAGCCGGGCGGCAAAAGGTTGACGATTTCCATGAGGTCGGGCGCGAGGTCCAAGATCTCGGCCTGCACGATGAGATCCAGGCGGTCGATGGCGCGGCGGTCATAAAACAGTCCGTCGACCAGGCGCTGCAGGTCGCCGAATTCCTCGGCCTGGAACGATCCGTACTCCATAGTGCCTCCTTGGGCGCCCCACACCGGCATGCGCGGCGATGTCGTAATTCATTGCGATGGACTTAATCTATCACGGCTTCATACCGTTGCGGCAGTGGCGGTCTATACTTAGACGAACTGCAACGTCCCGCTTCGCGAAAGGTCGCACCCATGCAGACGATCTACCAGAAGATGGAAACCACCGAACTCGATGCCGCCATCGAGGCGCTCAAAGCCGAGGTCGCCGAGGTCAAGGCCAAGGGCCTGGCGCTCGACATGGCCCGCGGCAAGCCGTCGCCCTCCCAGGTGGACATCTCTCGACCCATGCTCGATATCCTCAATGCCGATGCCGATCTGCACGACGGCAACGTCGACTGCTCCAACTACGGTTGCTTTGAGGGCATTCCCTCGGCACGCAAGCTGGCGGGGGAGTTCCTGGGTTGCCCCGCCGAGCAGACGCTCGTACTGGGTTCGTCGAGCCTGCTGATCGAGCACGATATCGCCGGCATGTTCTGGCGCTGCGGCTCGTGCGGTAGCGAGCCTTGGGAGGCTTATGAGGCCGCGCATGACGGCAAGAAGGTCAAGTTCCTGTGCCCTGTTCCCGGCTACGACCGCCACTTTGGCATCACTGCCGACTTGGGTATCGAGAATGTCCCCGTCGCGATGACCGACAACGGCCCCGACATGGACGAGATCGAGCGCTTGGTTGCCGCCGACGACTCCATCAAGGGCATCTGGTGCGTGCCCAAGTATTCCAACCCCACGGGCATCACCTTTAGCGAGGACACTGTGCGTCGCCTGGTCGAGATGCCCACGGCCGCGCCCGATTTCCGCATCTTCTGGGACAACGCCTACTGCGTGCACGACCTGTACGACGAGACCGACGAGCTCGCCAACATCTTTGACCTCGCTCGCGCGGCGGGCACCGAGGACCGCGTGGTGGCCTTTGCATCGACGTCCAAGATCACCTTCCCGGGCGCCGGCATCGGCTTTATCGGTGCGAGCCCCGCGGTTATCGCGGAGTTCTCCAAGCGCCTGAAGGCCGGCCTTATCAGCGCCGACAAGCTCAACCAGCTGCGCCACGTACGCTTCCTTCCCACCATCGAGGCGGTCAAGGAGCACATGAAAAAGCATGCCGAGTTCCTGCGTCCGCGCTTTGAGGCCGTCGAGCGCAAGCTCACCGAGGGCTTGGGCGACACAGACTGTGCCACCTGGACGCACCCCCGCGGCGGCTACTTTGTAAGCTTCGATGGTCCCGAGGGCTCGGCCCAGAAGGTCGCCGCGCTTTGCGCCGACCTGGGCGTCAAGCTCACGCCGGCCGGTGCTACCTGGCCCTATGGCAAGGACCCGCGCGACACCAACATCCGCATCGCGCCGAGCTATCCCACAGTCGAGGACCTGGAGGCCGCGCTCGATGTGCTGGTGCTGGCTGTGAAGCTGGTCGCTGCCGAGCTTGCGCGTGCCGAGCGCGCCTAACGCGCGGCTTCCCGTACTATCCGCACTTTCGATACGTAAAGGAGCGTATACATGGATTTGGGTATTTCCACCAACCCCACGCCAGAGCTCTATACCATTAAGGTAACCGGCGAGATTGATATCTCCAATGCCGATAGTCTGCGCAACGCCATCGACTTGGCGCTCGAGCAGCCCACCGAGGCCGTTGAGCTCGATTTTGCCCAGGTGAGCTACATCGATTCGACGGGCATTGGCGTGCTCGTGGGCGCCGCGCACCACGCGGTCGACCACGGTAAGCGCTTTAGCTGCACTAATGTGCAGCCCCAGGTGATGCGCGTGGTTCAGCTGCTGGGCGTCGACCAGGAGATTTCGATCACGGCGGCATAATCTTTGCCCCCAAAAGGGCGTGCCGTTTGGCATATGTTTGTGATGCGCTCGGACGTTTTGGCGTCCGGGCGCTATACTTGACCGAATGAATAGACGAGTTCCGGCCGAATGGCGCGGTGCGGGCTCGACTCACATCGAGCCTTGGAGGTATGTGTGTTTGGTATTGGAGAGGGTGAGCTGGCAATCATCGTGGTCTTCGGCTTTTTGCTGTTTGGCCCGGATAAGCTCCCGCAGATGGGCCGCACGATCGGCCGTGCCATCCGTCAGTTCCGCGAGACGCAGGAAAAGATGACGGCCGTTGTTCAGTCCGAGATCATCGATCCGGTAAGCGAGGCTGCTTCGGCTCCGGTCAAGCCCAAGAAGGCTGCCGTCGATGACGATTCCGATGCGGACGATGATGCCGTCGAGACGGTCGCGCCCGCAAAGAAGGAGACCTTTGCCGAGCGCCGTGCCCGCCTTGCCGCCGAGAAGGCTGCGAGCGAGGGTGCCACCGAGGACGAAGGTATTGCCGAGGAGGCCAAGGGTGCAGAGCCTGCCGCCGCTGCTGCTGCCGCAGCCGAGCCCGAGCCTGCTGCAGAGCCGGAGCCCGAGCCCGAGCCGGCAGAGCCCACGACAGCTGACCTCTACGCCCGTCGTCCCCGTAAGCGCAAGGCTGTCGTCGACCAGCTCGCTCGCGAGCTCGAGGCCGAGGACGACGCCGCTGCCGCCGACGCCCCGAAGGGAGGCGATGAGTAATGCCTATCGGACCTGCGCGTATGCCGCTCTTCGATCACCTGGGAGAGCTCCGTCGCCGCCTGACCATCGTGGTCGTGTCGGTGTTCGCCGCCGCTATCGTGCTGTATTTCGCCACGCCTGTGGTGCTCGACATCCTGGAAGATCCCATCCGCTCCTTTGTGCCGGACGGTAAGTTCTACATCACTACCACGCTCGGCGGCTTTGGCTTGCGCTTCTCGCTGGCCATCAAGATGGCCGTGGTCATGTGCACGCCCATGATCATCTGGCAGATTCTGGCGTTTTTCCTGCCGGCGCTTCGCCCCAACGAGCGCAAGTGGGTCGTGCCCACGGTGCTCGCCTCGACGGTGCTGTTCTTCCTGGGTGCCATCTTCTGCTACTTCATCATCATTCCTGCGGGCTTTGAGTGGCTCATCGGCGAGACCTCGGCCGTCGCTACGGCACTGCCCGATCTGGAGAACTACGTCAACATGGAGCTGCTCTTTATGATCGGCTTTGGCGTGGCGTTTGAGCTGCCGCTCATCATCTTCTATCTGTCCGTCTTCCACATCGTGTCCTACGCTGCTTTCCGCGGTGCCTGGCGTTATGTATACGTTGGCCTGCTCGTGGGTTCGGCTGTGATCACGCCCGACGGCTCGCCCGTTACGCTGGGTCTCATGTATGGCGCCCTGCTCTCGCTCTACGAGATTTCGCTCGCCATCGCCCGTGTGGTCATTACCGCGCGCGAGGGCAAGGAGGGCCTGTTTGTGAGTCGTCTGGACCTGTTCTCGGACGATGAGGACGACGAGGAGTAAATCGGTATGCACGAGGTTGGCATTGTCAACGGCATACTCGATACAGTGATTCGCGCGGCGCGTGGGGCGGGGGCCTCGCGCGCCGTTTTGGTAACGCTGCGTATCGGGGATATGACCGAGGTCGTGCGCGAGGCGCTCGACTTTGCCTGGGAGGCGTTTCGCGACGAGGACCCGCTCACGCGCGGCTGCGAGCTTGCCGTGGAGGAGGTCCATCCACAAAGCGAGTGCCTGGACTGCGGCGAGGTCTTTGATCACGACCGTTTCCATTGTCGCTGTCCCCAGTGTGGCGGCTCCAACGTGCGTCTGCTGCACGGCCGCGAACTCGACATCGCAAGTATCGAGATCGAGACCCCCGACGATTAGCCCGCCAGCAACCTGGGGACGGGGTATAAATGGTAGAAGTAAGGAGCGCCGAGTATGGCCGAGAAAACGATTGATATCGCGTCGCCGATCCTGTCGCGCAACGAGCGCCTGGCAGATCAGCTGCGTCAGCGATTTAATGAGACAAACACCTACGTGATCAACGTCTTGTCGAGCCCCGGCTCGGGTAAGACAACAACGATTCTGGGCACCAACGAGCGCCTGCGCGACAAGGCCGGCTTGCGCTGCGCCGTCATCGAAGGCGATATCGCCTCGGACGTCGACGCCATCACCATGAAGGAAGCCGGCATGCCTGCCATCCAGATCAACACGGGCGGCCTGTGCCACCTTGAGGGCAACATGATCATGGAGGCCGTTGACGCGTTCGACCAGGCCGTGGGTCTGGAAAACATCGACGTCATCTTTATCGAAAACGTGGGTAACCTGGTCTGCCCAGTCGACTTTGACCTGGGCGAAAACCTGTCCATCATGATTCTCTCGGTGCCCGAGGGCGACGACAAGCCCATCAAGTACCCGGGCATCTTTCAGCACGCCGGCGCGCAGCTGCTCAACAAGGTCGATGTGGCCCCGGCTTTCGATTTTGACATGGATAGGTATACTAAGACACTCGATGACCTCAATCCGCAGGCGCCGCGGTTTGCCGTGAGCGCGCGCAAGGGCGAGGGCATGGATGCCTGGTGCGATTGGCTCATCGGGCAGATTGAGCAAGCAAGGGCGTAAGTCGGCCGCCATACGGGCGGGCGTAGCCGCAGAGATACGAGATAGGAGCCTCTTTTGAAGCTCATCATCGCCGAGAAAAACGACGCCGCGCGTCAGATTGCCGAGCGTCTGTCCACGGGCAAGCCCAAAAAGGACAAGGTGTACAACACCGCCATCTACCGTTTTGAGTGGAAGGGCGAGGAGTGCGTGACCATCGGCCTTGCCGGTCACATCCTAGCGCCCGATTTTTGCGACAGCGTGCTGTTCGATAAAAAGCTGGGCTGGTATTCGGTCACCGAGGACGGCGAGATGCTGCCGGCCGACATACCCGATGGCCTGGCGCGTCCGCCCTACGACACCAAGCGCAAGCCGTTTCTTGCCGATGGCATCTCAATCAAGGGCTGGAAACTCGAGAGCCTGCCTTACCTCACCTGGGCGCCCGTCATTAAGCTACCGGCCGAGAAGGAACTCATTCGTTCGCTCAAGAACCTCGCCAAGAAGTCCGACAGTGTCATCATCGCCACGGACTTCGATCGCGAGGGCGAGCTGATCGGTTCGGACGCCCTCAACAAGGTGCGCGAGGTTGCGCCCGACCTGCCGGTCGCCCGCGCCCAGTATTCTTCGTTTACCAAGGCCGAGATCACGCAGGCCTTCGATAATCTCGTCTCGCTCGACCAGAATCTGGCCGACGCCGGCGAGAGCCGCCAGCACATCGACCTCATTTGGGGTGCGGTGCTCACGCGCTACCTGACGCTCGCCAAGTTTGGCGGCTTTGGTAACGTGCGCTCTGCCGGCCGTGTGCAGACGCCGACGCTTGCCCTGGTGGTCGAGCGCGAGCGCGAGCGCATGGCGTTTGTGCCCGAGGACTATTGGCAGATCCGCGGCATGGGCGCCGCACAGGGTGCTGCCGAGGACGACCGCTTTAAGATTGCGCACAAGACGGCGCGCTTTACCGACAAGGATGCTGCTGAGGCGGCGTACGGCCACGTTGACGGCGTTGCGACGGCAACCGTCGCCGCGGTGACCAAGCGTTCGCGCAAGCAGCAGCCGCCCACGCCGTTTGCGACCACCTCGCTGCAGGCTGCCGCCGCAGCCGAGGGCATCTCACCTGCGCGTACCATGCGCATCGCCGAGTCCCTCTACATGGCCGGTCTCATCAGCTACCCGCGTGTCGACAATACCGTGTACCCTGCGACGCTCGATCTGGGCGCCGTGGTGAGCGACCTTGCAAAGATCAACCCGGCGCTGGCGCCCGTGTGCAAAAAGGTGCTCGCCGGCCCCATGAAGCCCACGCGCGGCAAAGTCGAAACCACCGACCACCCGCCTATCTATCCCACGGGCGAGGGCGATCCGTCCGCGCTCGACGGTGGCCAGCGCAAGCTCTACGACCTCATCGCCCGTCGCTTCCTGGCAACGCTCATGGGTCCCGCGACCATCGAGAACACCAAGCTCGAGCTCGACGTCAATGGTGAGCCGTTCGTGGCTTCGGGCGATGTGCTCGTGACCCCGGGTTTCCGTGAGGCGTATCCGTATGGACTCAAGCGCGACGAGCAGATGCCGCCGCTGGAGCAGGGCGATGCGGTCGACGTGTTCGACATTAAGCTCGAGGCCAAGCAGACCGAGCCGCCCGCACGCTACAGCCAGGGCAAGCTCGTGCAGGAGATGGAAAAGCGCGGCCTGGGCACCAAGTCCACGCGCGCGAGCATCATCGAGCGCCTGTACGCCGTGCGCTATCTCAAAAACGATCCCGTGGAGCCGAGCCAGCTGGGCATCGCCATCATCGATGCACTGTCGCAGTTTGCCCCGCGCATCACGAGCCCCGATATGACCAGCGAGCTCGACGGCGACATGACCCGCGTGGAGCGCGGCGAGGACACCGAAGAGCATGTCGTGACGCACTCGCGCGCGCTGCTGGCCGGTGTGCTCGACGAGCTGCTCAAGCATACGCAGGAACTGGGCGATGCTATCAGCGACGCCGTCACGGCCGATGCGCGCGTGGGCGCCTGCCCCAAGTGCGGCAAGGACTTGGTTATGAAGACGAGCGCCAAGACCCGCGGCAGCTTTATCGGCTGCATGGGCTGGCCCGACTGCGATGTGACCTATCCGGTGCCGAGCGGCGTCAAGGTGAGCCCGCTCGAGGGCGAGGCTGCTGTGTGCCCCGAATGCGGTGCGCCGCGCATTAAGTGCCAGCCGTTCCGCCAAAAGGCTTTCGAGATTTGCGTGAACCCCACATGCCCCACCAACTACGAGCCCGACCTTAAGGTGGGCGAGTGCAAGGTGTGCGCCGAGGCAGGACGCCATGGCGACCTGATCGCACACAAGAGCGAGAAGAGCGGCAAGCGCTTTATCCGCTGCACCAACTATGACGACTGCGGCGTGAGCTATCCGCTGCCGGCGCGTGGCAAGCTCGAGGCGACGGGCGAGACCTGCCCCGAGTGCGGCGCCCCCATCGTGGTGGTCAACACCGCGCGCGGCCCGTGGCGCATCTGCGTGAACATGGACTGCCCGACCAAGGAGAAGAAGCCCGCCCGCGGCCGCAAGACCACGACCAAGGCGAGCGCGGCGAAGAAGACCACGGCAGCAAAGAAGACTGCTGCCAAGAAGACGACGGCCAAAAAGACGACTGCCAAGAAGTCGACTACCAAAAAGACCGCTGCCGACAAGTAACCGAGCACATATAGACACGGCGGGGCCGGGCGCGCAAATGCAAATGCGTGCCCGGCCCCACTTCTAAGTTGCGGTGAAATAGGGACTGTTTTTGCTGGCAAAAGGCCTAATTAATCCCTATTTCACCGCAAGTTTTGATCAGTTGTTGGGATTACTTCACCTCGACGGGTGCGGCGCCGGGGTAGCGGTCCTCAAAGTCCAGACGGTATTTGTTGTCGTTGGTGCCCGCTACGTTGTCGCGCGCCAGCGGCGCCACGATCTCGTCCTTGTGGTTGGCGGGGCTGGAGTACTCAAGGCTGATCTCCCAAGCGTCGCAAATCACGTCGATGCGATTCTCCAGGTCGTCATAGAGCGTGATGATATCTTTCCACGAGCTGTAATTCTGCGAGTCGATGGGAACGTCCAGGTCCTCGACCTCGTCCTTCAGGTCGCCGATCTGATCCTCGAGCGCCTCGGCGGTATCGCTGGCAGATTGGCGCGAGCTGCGGTCATCCTTGAGATAGTACGTGTTGAACGTGGTAGCGCAGTCGCGAACCTGCTGATCAAGATCGGAGAGCCTGCTGTAGTAGGAGCTCAGCTGGTCGTAGACGTTCTGCTCGCTGATGGTGGTGGCATCGTGGGCGTCATCGTCATTATCGTCAAGCTTGTTGGGGTCGCCCTTGACGGACGCATCGTCGTTATCGTGGTCGATCTTGACCTTCTCGATCGTCGTGCCCTTGGTATCATCGGTGCCCTTGTCGAAAGGCTTGATCATAAAGAACACGACGAGCGCGATAATCACGACGATTAGCGCGGCGATGATGCCGATAAACAGAGCGTTGTTGTTTTTGGGCGCAGCGGGAGCACCGGCCTGCGGAGCGGCGGTCGGTATGGGTTGCTGCGGCGCGGAGCCGGCTGGCGTCGCCCATTGCTGCGTCGCGCCAGCTTCCGGCTGGGGAGCGGGCGCGGGCTGATGGGCGGACTGTACGGTCACGGCTGCCTGCGCATCCTCTTGCGACTGAGAGGCCTGGCCATCATCGGTTACCGGCGTTCCGCAGCTGGTGCAGAAGCGCTCGTCGTCTTTCAGAAGCTTGCCGCAATGGGTACAAAACCGGGGCATGATGGTTCCTTCCACTCGATGTGCTGGCTAGATTATAAGGTGGTTCAGGTGCGGTTGGGCCGCGCCGACCCAACTGGTTATGTGAGGATGATCATGTCGCGCAAGCCCTGTCGCATGCGTCACAAATGAGTGCGGCATGCTGGGTGTCCGGCGCGGCCGTTTATCGACGGCTCAGTAGAATGCGATGGTGGGGAGTGAGTCTGTGTACTGCGGCGAGCAAGGTCGGGGTGGCGGCGACAACGTGGAGGCGTTCCGGTTCCCGCCGGGGGATGCACCCCTTACTGCGCGCGATTGCTCGCGTCGAGTGTTTTGTGCCGGGATGTTGACCGGAGCGCTTGCCTCGGTGATGAGTCTCGGCGGTTGTGCCGCGCGCCGCAACGAGGCTGAGGGCTCCGCTGTCCCTGTCAAACAAAAAGCGAATCATCCGTCCGCTCAAAAGACGGAAGCTGTCGCCTGTGCTTCTTGGATTGCCGGCCTTCAGCAAGATATCGAAGCCCTTGTCGAGCCGTATGATGGGTCTACCTCGGTCTATGCTGTGGCGCTTGATCCACAAACGTTCGCGTCGCTCGATGGTGAAGTCGCTGTAGCGCCGGACGCGCGACGTGTGGCGGCAAGCATCATCAAGCTTCCCATTCTCGCTTGTGCGCTCGAGACCGTGACGGCGGGCGAGCTGTCCCTCGACGAGCAGATAACGGTAACGCAACAGGATATCGTGGGTGGCAGCGGCAACATTCAGTCGCGCGGCGCGGGTGTGTCGTACGGTATTGACGAGCTGCTGCACGCTATGATCGCCCAGAGCGATAACGTGGCAGCGAACCTTGTTATCGGCAGGCTTGGCATGGATACGGTCAACGAAACGTGTGCCGCATTGGGGCTGACCCAGACCGTGCTCGCTCGTTTGATGATGGACACCGAGGCCCAGGCACAAGGTCGCGAGAACTATACGAGCGCCCGTGATGCTGCGGCTGTGTTGCAACGGCTGGCGGCAGGGACAATCGCGACGCCCGAGCTATGCGAGCGAGCGCGCGGATATCTGCTGGCGCAGGAAGACGCGCGCGGTATTGTCGAAGGCGTTCCCGGCGGCGTTTTGGTCGCGCACAAAACGGGCAGCCTGGCGAATGCTCAGCACGATGCCGCAATCGTCTACGCCGAGCGCCCTTACGTGCTGGCAATCCTCACCCAAGACCTCGAACGCGAGCAGGCCCTAGCCCTCGAGCGCGACATTTCCTTCGCCATCAACGCCCGCGCCCACTCCTAACTTGCGGTGAAATAGGGATTGTATTTGCTGTTAGAAGGCGTATCTAGTCCCTATTTCACCGCAACTTAGAGGGTCGGCAGTTGGGTGTTCCTATAGTTTTGTCAACCGTCGGGGCTACTCCCGGTAGGGCACCCGGTCGCGCATCACGGCGTATATCGCCCTGAGCCGCTTCCTCGCGACGGCCTTGAGCGCCCGCCCGTGCCCCATGCCCCGCGCCCTGCAGGCCCGGTAGTACTCGCCGTAGCGCCCCGAGGACCTCACCAGGCTGTTGCACGAGAAGATCAGCAGGGACTTGAGCCTCGCGTCGCCGCGCCTGGACGCCCTGACCGACCTCACCGACGTGCCGGAGCTCCTCACCCTCGGGGCTATGCCGCAGTACGAGGCCAGGTGGTCGTGGTCCGGGAACTGTTAGCGCTAATCTAAAATTAACCACTTTCGCAAACGCATCTCGCCGAATGCGCTAACGCGCTTTCGCCGACCCCGCTAACGTACTTTCACCAACTGCGCTAACGGAACTATGCTCCGATCGGGTATCCGACCCGGGAGGAGCGGGATATGGAGCGAAACGTAATGGGAGAGCTGAACGTCTACAGGGGGTCCGGCGCGAAGCCGAACTTCAGCGAGATCGCGAGGAGGCACGGCATGGACCGGCACACGGTCGCCAAGTACTGGCGGGAGGGCGAGGCCGCCGCCGACGGGAGGTCCGCGAGGGGCAGCGCCTTCGACCCGCTCGAGGAGGTGATCCGCGCGAAGGCCCAGCTGCCCGGGATGACCAAGATGGCCGTGTACGCGTTCCTGCGCGAGGGCCGCGGGGAGGGGCTGCCCGGGTACGGCGCCTTCACCGCATGGTGCCGGGGCCGCGACGTGCCCTTCGGGGGTGTGGGCGGCCGCGAGCCGCACCCGCGGTTCGAGACGCCCCCGGGCAGGCAGCTGCAGTTCGACTGGAAGGAGGGCATGAGGCTCGTCGACTCGGAGGGCGAGGTCTTCGAGTTCAGCGTGTTCACCGCGACGCTCGGCTATTCCCGGAAGCACCGCTTCATACCGGTCAGGAGCCGCACGCTCGACGACCTGCTGTCCTGCCTGCTCGCCACCTTCACCCGCCTCGGCGGCGTCCCGGAGGAGTGCATCACGGACAACATGTCGTGCCTGGTGACCGTCTCGGGCCGCAGGAGGACCAGGCAGGAGAGGGCGTGGCGGTTCGCGCGGGAGGCCGGCTTCGAGCTCAGGCTCTGCGCGCCGCGCTCGCCGCAGACCAAGGGCAAGGACGAGTCGGCCAACCGCTTCCTGAACCGCCTGCTCGCCTACGGCGGCGAGTTCACCGGGTGGAGCGGCCTCGCCGAGGCGGTGGCCCGGATCGAGGCCCAGGCAAACTCGGAGCCGAACCGCACCACCGGCCTGCCGCCTGACGCGCTGTTCATGCGGGAGAAGGAGAGCCTGCGACCCATCGGGAACCTCCGTCTCCTCGAGTCGATGGTGGGCGACGTGAGCGTCCAGACCGTCCCGCCGACCATGCTCGTCAGGGCCGCCGGCAGGGAGTGGTCCGTGCCCAGGCGCTGCATCGGCCGGCGCGTGAGCGTCATAGCGATGCCCGGCGGCCAGGTCGTGGTGAGGATGGCCGGCGAGGAGGTCGCCGTCCACGACGCCGCGTCCGGGCCGTCGAGGCCCATCAACTACGACCCCGACCACTATGGGCAGGCCCTCGAGGGGAAGCGCGGCCTGGCCGACGCGGACATCGCCGAGGCCGCGCGCGCCAACCTCGCGCTGCTCGACTCGCTCGGAGGGGCGTGATGGGCGCCGTCGCGGAGGGTAGCCCCTCGATCAGGGCGCAGGCGAACCTCTCCGCGCTCGGGCTGCACGAGATGGCGGCGTCCCTGCCCGACTACGTGAGGATGGTCGCCGCGGGCGAGCGGGGCTTCGCCTCCGCCCTCGAGGAGATGACGCGCGTCGAGGTCGCCGCCCGGGAGGTCAGGATTACCAGCCAGCGCATACGGTCGTCGGGGTTCCCCTACGTCAAGGGGGCTGGCGGACTTCGACTGGGACTTCCAGCCGTCGGTCCCGCGCGCCGAGATCGAGGAGCTCGCGACCCTGAGGTTCGTCGAGCGGGCCGAGAACGTCCTGTTCGTGGGGAGCCCCGGCGTGGGCAAGACGCACCTCGCCGTCGCGCTGGGCATCGAGGCGGTCAGGGCGGGGCGCGAGGTCAGGTTCGTGGACTGCGCCCGGCTCGTCGAGGACCTGGAGGACGCCTCGTCGCGCGGCATCCTCAAGAAGAGGCTCAAGTACTACGCCCACTCGAGGCTGCTGATCATCGACGAGCTCGGCTACCTCGACGTCGGTAGCGCGGGCGCGGACCTGCTGTTCCAGCTGATATCGACGCGCTACGAGCAGCGCTCGACGATCATCACCACCAACGTGGGGATCAGCGGCTGGGGCAGGGTGTTCGGGGACGACGTGGCGGCGAGCGCGATCGCGGACAGGGTGTGCCACCACTGCCACCTGGTCAAGATAACGGGCAGGTCCTACAGGCTGAAGGACCTGCCGAGGGACGGTCCCGTCAAGCCGTGACCGGAATCGGTGAAAATACGTTAGCGCAACCGGTGAAACCGCCTTTGCGCGAACGGCACGCCTGTTTAGCGAAACTGGTGAAAAATAGATTGACGCTAACAGGGAACCTCCCGATGTCGACCGACACCGCGAGCTGCGCCGCGGTCCTCGGGCCGATGCCGGGCACGGTGAGCAGACACGCGTAGGTCTCGTCGCCCTCGAGCAGCGCCGCCGTCTCGGCCTCGAGGGCCCCGGCCTCGTCGAGGGCCTCCGATATCCGGGCGGCCAGGAACCTGACCTGCCTGTTCTCGGCCTCGATGGATTGGCAACACCTATTTGGACGATTCCGGGAGGGACAGCCCCGCCTCCCTGAACTCGACCGGAGACATGTAGCCCAGCGTCGAGTGGATCCTGAAGTTGTTGTACCAGTGCACGTAGTCCGAGAGCTTGGCCCGGAGCTCGCGCGTCGTGCCGAACGTCTCGCGGTGGACGAGCTCGGCCTTCAGTATCCTGTTGGTCGACTCGTCGACGGCGTTGTCGTAGGGGCAGCCCTTGGCCGACAGCGACCTCTCAATGCCGAAGGCCTCGAGCATCAGGTCGATCTCGGCGTTGTCGAACTCGCTGCCGCGGTCCGTGTGGAAGACCTCGATGTCCGAGATGGGGAAGGAGAGCGTCGCGAACGCCGACTTGACCAGCCGGGCGTCCTTCCTGGGCCCGGCGGAGTGGCCGACGATCTCCCTGTTGTAGAGGTCGACGAGCAGGCAGACGTAGTTCCACGAGGCCCCGACGCGCACGTAGGTCAGGTCGCTGCATATATGGGTGCGCGGCGCCCTGCCGCCGAAGCCGCGCGCGACGACGTTGGGCACGTCGGCCTCGTTGACCGCCCCGGGGTGCACCTTGAACCTCTTCCTGCCGTATGCGCTGACCAGGCCGTTCTCCCTCATGATGCGGCAGACCCGGCGCCGGCTGACGGTGACGCCCGACCTCTCGAGCGACGCCTTTATCTTGCGCGAGCCGTACCGGCCCTTGCTGGCGGCGTGGGCCGCGACCACGGCCGGCGCGGCGGGGTCCGGCGCGGCGGGCCGGTCGGCCCGCGAGCGCATGGAGTAGTACGTCGACCTCGCGACGCCGAGGAGCCTGCACTGCGCTGATATGGGGGTAGCGGCCCTCGTTGGCCGCTATGGCCCTCACTTTCGAGCGTATATCAGCGCCGCTTGTTTTAAGACGTCGACCTCCATCCGGAGCCTGCGGTTCTCGCGCTCGAGCTCCAGGATCCGGTTCTGCTCGGGCGTGCGGTTGCACGCGGCGCGCGGCGAGCCGGTCGCGTTTATCGACTTGATCCACCTCTCCACGGTGCTCTTGCCGAGGTCGTACTCGTCCATGATCTCGCGCTTGGGCTTGCCGGCGTTGTAGAGGTCGACTATCTGCCTCTTGAACTCGTCGGTGAAATGCCTCGGGTGCCTGGGGTCCCTCATATACGGCCCTCCCGTCTCCTGCGCCCCTCCCGGAACTGTCCACATCAGTGTAGCCAATCCATCCCTGGTCGCGCAGGCGACGACGTGGTCGCGCTGCGACGAGAGGGCGCGGGCGGCCTCGAGGGCCTCGCCGCGGCCCGGGACCCCCGACAGGGAGTCCGGCACGCCCAGGGCGGTCCGCGCGATCACCGCGGCGTCGCGCTCGTCGGTCTTGGCCTCGCCGGCGAACAGGCCCGCGGCGCGGCTGGCGGCGAGCCCGGGCAGGTGGGCGACCCCGAGCCCCGCGGCGCGGGCCCGCCTCACGGCGAGGGACCCTATGTTGCGGAACTGGTCGACGACGACGAGCGTGCCGGCGGGCGCGGAGGCGAACAGCGCGTCGAGCTCGGCCTCCCTGTTGCGGACGGGGGCGCTGGCCAGCACCTCCCCGTCGCGGTCGATCAGGCAGGCCCAGTGCGACGACTTGCCGACGTCCAGGCCGAGCACGGCCGCGGGTCTGGTGGATGGCGCTTTCACGGTGGTATCCTTCCGGTAGTCGTTCGACCGGATGGCCTCCCCCTCGGCACTCACATTACCAGCCGCGGCGCCTGCCCGGCACTTTCCTATCAGCCGTCGGGGGCGGCGCGTCCCGCGCCGGCAGCACCCAACAGGCCCTCTCGGGGGCAGGGACGTTCGGCCGTGCGCGGGCGCCCGGTCGGCGGCCCGTTCTGGGCGCGCCTCAATCGTAGCCCGAGACGGTCCCGGGCTGACAATTTCGACTGTAATGGACGTTCCTTTTAATATGAGCAGGACATTGTCAAGAGGCAAAATCGGGCCTGGCCCCAACGATATGGGGTCAGGCCCTCTCCCTATATCAACCCGTCCGCGGCGACCTCGGCGTGTCTTCCCGACGCTCGTCTTTGCAGTTTAATATCCGCCCGTGGCGATCTCTCGCTGGGCAATCCGTTGCTACGGCTGAGGCTTCTACGTCGAACCGACAGTCTGTGCACGCGTGTGGCGCCCTGGGCGCTCGCAGAAAAGGGACCTGAGGTTCGCCTCAACGGCTTCGGATCCAACCGCTTCCGGGGTGATCGGCTTATGTGCGGGGGACCGCCCCCCCTACGCCTCCTCGGCCATGAGGCCGACCGCCCACACCCAGCAGGCGAGCTCGCGCGCCGTGGCGACGTTCGCCTTGTTGTTGTGGACCCCGCGCGCGAGCAGGGTCCCGCGCCTCTCGACCAGCCTCCGCACGCCCTTGGCGGCATGCCTGCGGGCGCCCGGGTCCGGGGCCTGGCCCCTGGCGGGCTCCTTCGGCCGCGCGGAGCACGTCAGGTAGTGCCACGCGGCCTCGACCAGCGCCTTTCTCAGGTGCTTGTTGCCCGCCTTGGTGATCGCGCCCCTGCGGTCGCTCTCCCCGCTGGTGGATTGGCTACACTGATGTGGACAGTTCCGGGAGGGGCGCAGGAGACGGGAGGGCCGTATATGAGGGACCCCAGGCACCCGAGGCATTTCACCGACGAGTTCAAGAGGCAGATAGTCGACCTCTACAACGCCGGCAAGCCCAAGCGCGAGATCATGGACGAGTACGACCTCGGCAAGAGCACCGTGGAGAGGTGGATCAAGTCGATAAACGCGACCGGCTCGCCGCGCGCCGCGTGCAACCGCACGCCCGAGCAGAACCGGATCCTGGAGCTCGAGCGCGAGAACCGCAGGCTCCGGATGGAGGTCGACGTCTTAAAACAAGCGGCGCTGATATACGCTCGAAAGTGAGGGCCATAGCGGCCAACGAGGGCCGCTACCCCATATCAGCGCAGTGCAGGCTCCTCGGCGTCGCGAGGTCGACGTACTACTCCATGCGCTCGCGGGCCGACCGGCCCGCCGCGCCGGACCCCGCCGCGCCGGCCGTGGTCGCGGCCCACGCCGCCAGCAAGGGCCGGTACGGCTCGCGCAAGATAAAGGCGTCGCTCGAGAGGTCGGGCGTCACCGTCAGCCGGCGCCGGGTCTGCCGCATCATGAGGGAGAACGGCCTGGTCAGCGCATACGGCAGGAAGAGGTTCAAGGTGCACCCCGGGGCGGTCAACGAGGCCGACGTGCCCAACGTCGTCGCGCGCGGCTTCGGCGGCAGGGCGCCGCGCACCCATATATGCAGCGACCTGACCTACGTGCGCGTCGGGGCCTCGTGGAACTACGTCTGCCTGCTCGTCGACCTCTACAACAGGGAGATCGTCGGCCACTCCGCCGGGCCCAGGAAGGACGCCCGGCTGGTCAAGTCGGCGTTCGCGACGCTCTCCTTCCCCATCTCGGACATCGAGGTCTTCCACACGGACCGCGGCAGCGAGTTCGACAACGCCGAGATCGACCTGATGCTCGAGGCCTTCGGCATTGAGAGGTCGCTGTCGGCCAAGGGCTGCCCCTACGACAACGCCGTCGACGAGTCGACCAACAGGATACTGAAGGCCGAGCTCGTCCACCGCGAGACGTTCGGCACGACGCGCGAGCTCCGGGCCAAGCTCTCGGACTACGTGCACTGGTACAACAACTTCAGGATCCACTCGACGCTGGGCTACATGTCTCCGGTCGAGTTCAGGGAGGCGGGGCTGTCCCTCCCGGAATCGTCCAAATAGGTGTTGCCAATCCATGGAGTGCTCGGAGGGCGTCAGGCCGACCCATGCGGCGAACGACCGGGCATTCCTGAACCTCGAGAACTCGCCGGCCTCGAACACGAGGTCGGCGGCCGTCGCGGTGTCGACGCCCTTGAGGCAGCGCAGGGAGTCGACCCTCCTCCTCCACCTGGGCTTGCGGGTCTCGGCCTCGACGAGCCCCTCGAGCCTCGCCTTGTCCTCCGCCGCCCGCCTGACCGCGTCGACGTAGTAGGCGAGCGCCTCGTTGTCGGCCCCCTCCGCGAACCTTATCGACTCGATCCAGGACCAGTGCGCCCGGGTCCAGTTGCCCTTCCTGCGGCCGGTGGGCGTCCTCTCGTCGAAGACGAGCCCGTGCCTGAGCAGGAACTTGGAGAGCCGCTGCTTCGAGCGCGAGAGGTCGTCCCTCGCGTCCTCGAGCGCCCTGGTCAGGTCGCGGGCGGCCTCGCACTCGTCGTCGGGGACCCACACCTCGACCACGTTGCCGACCGACAGCATGCGGGCGAGGAACTCGGCGTCGTTGCGGTCGTTCTTCCTGCGCCTGTCCGCGCTGGGCTTGATCATCTTCGAGACGGCGCCGACCACGCAGTCGACCCCGAGGCCGGAGAGCCTCTTCTGCAGGTCGAACCCCGTGACCCCGGACTCGTACACGCACTTGGCCTTTGGGTCCACGGACCGCACCCACTCCGCGACTGCCCCGGCGTCGTAGCCGAAGGTCGCGCAGCGCACCTCCCCGGTCATGACGTCGAGGGAGACTGCCTTTATCGAGCGGGCGTGGACGTCGAGGCCGACGAAGGTGGTAGTATCGAGCATGGGAGCCCCTTCCATGAATGCGGCGTGGCCGCCGCGGCTGAATTAGACACTCACCATTGTCGGCCTAATCCGCGGTCTTTCATGCAGCAGGGGCTCTCAATGTTTTTATGTCCTGCTCATATCGTCTCTGCCGGCACTTTGGGAACGTTCCTAACTGCCACACTAGCCCCTGCCCCTGGGGTATCATGGCTTGGTTGCTATAACTTGCATTTTCGCGCCTTGTAGGAAGGGGCTGCGCTCATGGCTTTTGAGCCCGCTCAACATAGCTTTATCACGCTCGAGGGCGTCGACGGTGCCGGCAAGTCCACGCAGGCACGCCTGCTTGCCCGTGCGCTCGAGCTCGCTGGCTACCAGGTTGTGAGCCTGCGCGAGCCGGGCGGTACCGCCATCAGCGAAAAGATCCGTGCTCTGCTGCTCGACCCTGCCAATACGGCGATGGGCGACACCTGCGAGTTGCTGCTCTACGAGGCGGCACGCGCTCAGTTGGTGCACGAGGTCATCGCGCCCGCCCTTGCTGCCGGCAAGGTGGTCCTGTGCGATCGCTTCTACGATTCCACGACCTGCTACCAGGCGTTTGCCGATGGCCTCGATCGTCAGATGGTGCGCGATGCCAACAACCTGGCCGTCGCGGGTACGCACCCGGCGCTCACGCTCGTCTATCACATCACGCCCGAGCAGGCGGCGCTGCGCATGGCCGACCGCGGTGCGGCAGATCGCATGGAGGCTAAGGGCATGGCCTTCCAAGAGCGTGTCTACCAGGGCTTTTGCGCAATTGCCGCCGAGGAGCCAAACCGCGTAAAGCTCATCGATGCCACCGCGACCATAGAGGAAGTCTTTGCGAAGACGGTCGAGCAGGTTCGCGCGTACGGTCTCGACATTTCCCAGGACGCCGTCACCGCCGCGCTTGCCCAGGAGGCCGAGTAACATGGCCCCCGCTCAGGCAAGCCTGCTGGCCAAGCTCGACACCCAAGAGCGCGTGCGCGACTTTTTGACCAATGCCGTCGCCAGCGGTCGCGCATCGCACGCCTACCTGTTTTTGGGCGCTCCCGGCGCCGGCAAGCTCGATGCCGCATGGGCGCTCGCCCAGGCCTTCCTGTGCGAGCAGGACGGCTGCGGCGCATGCGACAGCTGCGTGCGCGTTGCGCGGCACACGCATCCCGACGTGCACTATTACACGCCCGAGAGCGCCACGGGCTACCTCATTGCCCAGACCCGCGAGCTGCTCGACGACGTGCCTCTGGCGCCCATCCGTGCCAAGGCCAAGGTCTACATCATCGACCGTGCCGAGCAGCTGCGCGCTAACACCGCCAACGCACTGCTCAAGACACTCGAGGAGCCGCCCGAGGGCGTCATGTTCATCCTGCTGGGCACCTCGGCAGATGTGATGCTGCCCACCATCGTGAGCCGCTGCCAGTGTGTGCCGTTTCGGCTGGTGTCGCCCACCGTGGCCGCGCGTGCCGTGAGTCGCGCGACGGGTCAGGATCTCGCGCGTTGCCGCATGGCGGTCGCCGTGGCGGGAAGCCCCACGCGCGGTATCGAGTTCCTTAAGAGTGCCGAGCGCCAGGATGCCCGCCGCCAGATGGTCCGTGCCATCGATTCGCTCATCGCTGCCGACGAGGCCGATGTGCTCAGCCGCGCCAAGTCGCTTATTGTCGCCGTTAAGGCACCGCTCGCCGAGGTCAAGTCCACACAGGAAAAGGTGCTCGAGCAAAACGCCGACTACCTGTCGCGTGGAGCATTGAAGCAGCTTGAGGACCGCAACAAGCGCGAACTCAACGCGCGCGAGCGTTCGGGTATCATGGAAGCGCTGGCGAGCGCGCGGACGCTCATGCGCGACGTGCTGCTGACACTTCAGGACGAGGCAGCCGACGTGGTGAACGAAGACGTGCGCGACACGATCGGTCGGCTTGCCGCCGCGACCAATGTTGCGGGTGCCACGCGGGCGCTCGAGGCAGTCGCGACCGCCGAGCGCAACATCGCCAGAAACGTTACTCCCCAGCTGGCCATCGAGGTCATGCTGTTCGATATCAGGAAGGCACTGAAATGCCGTTAGTCGTACCCGTTAAGTTTACCTACGCCTCGCGCGACCTGTGGTTCGACCCGCAGGATCTGGATATCCTCGAGGCAGATTACGCTATCTGCTCCACCGAGCGCGGAACCGAGATCGGCCTGGTCACGGCCGATCCCTTCGAGGTGCCGCAAGACGAGATCGGTCAGCCGCTCAAGCCCGTGCTGCGCGTGGCGAGCGACATCGATCTGCAGCTTGCCGACGACTTGGCCATCCAAGGCGACGAGGCGATGGTCGATTTCCGCCGTCTGGTCAAAGAGCTCGACCTCGAGATGAAGCCGGTCGGCGTTGAGTACCTGTTTGGCGGCGAGAAGGCCGTGTTCTACTTTGCAGCCGAGGAGCGCGTCGATTTTCGTCAGCTCGTCAAGGACCTGTCCTCAACGCTGCATATTCGCGTCGACATGCGCCAGATAGGCGTGCGCGACGAGACCCGCCTGGTGGGCGGCTATGCCCAGTGCGGACAGGAGCTCTGCTGTACGCGCTTTGGCGGACAGTTTGAGCCCGTCTCGATTCGCATGGCAAAAGAGCAAGACCTGCCGCTCAACTCGTCCAAGATCAGCGGCGTTTGCGGCCGCCTGATGTGCTGCCTGCGCTATGAGTTCGAGGCGTACAAGGACTTTAAGAGCCGTGCGCCCAAAAAGAAGACGCTCATCGATACGCCGCTTGGCAAGGCGCGTATCCAGGAATATGACACGCCGCGTGAGCAGCTGGTGCTGCGCCTGGAGAACGGCAAAGTCTTTAAGGTCAACCTGGCCGATATGACGTGCTCGGAGGGCTGCAAAAAGAAGGCCGCCGAGCAGGGCTGCAACTGCCGCCCCGACTGCGTGACGCGCGACGTGCTCGAGCGCATCGAGTCGCCCGAGATGCGCCTGGCGCTTATGGAGCTCGACCGCGAGAACGGCGTCGACGTGGGCGATGGCCTGTCGAGCGCCGACCGTCTGGCGGGCACGTCGATGCCCAAGCGCCGCCGTCGCGATGCGGACGCCGATACCCGTGCCGGTCAGAGCCAGGGCGAGGGTCGCGGCCGCGGTAAGGGTCGCGGCAAGGCCGAAGTACCCGAGGCTGAGGAGGCTGCCGGTGGACGTCGCCGCCGCAAGCGCTCGGGTTCGGGCGATGCCGGCGAGGCTGCTCCCGCAGGCAAGAACGCCTCTCGCGAGCGCGAGGTTCAGCAGCCCCAGCAGCAGAATCGCGGCGGCGGCATGAACCCCACACGTCGCCGCCGCCGTCATCTGTCGAGCGAGGAGCGCGAGGACGCCTTCCGCGCCGCAGCTGCTCGCGAGGCCGGTGCCGCTTCCAAGGGCGCCTCGGCCTCCGATGCGCCTGTCGACAAGGGCGGCAAGTCACGTGGCGAGGAGGAGCGCGCGCCGCGTCCGCGCCGTCGCCATTCCTCGGGCGCGCAGCAGAAGCCTTCAGTGCCCTCCGTGGCCGATCAGGTCTCGGATGGCGAGGTCAAGGTCACGCGCCGTCGTCCCGGAGATGGCGGGGGAGCGGCTGCCAAGGCTTCGCATGGCGCCGCTCGTGACGAGCGCGAGCTGCGCGGTGGCGAGGGCTCGGCCGACCAGGGTCAAAAGCGCCGTCGCCGTCGCCGTTCCCGCAAGCCGCGCCAGGATGGTGGCGAGGGCTCGACCCCGTCTTCGTCCGCACCACAACCGCCTGCCGGCGAATAACGCCCGCGAGCGGATTTAGCCCGCCTTGCCCCGAGCGCATCGGGGTATCATAGCGCCGAATCAACAACCCTCCCTGCGACCGAACGTAGGGAGGGTTGTGTCTTGAAGAGCCATCTGAACATATTGAGCTGTCTGCAGGGTGCCGGTGCCCTACCGTTTGCGGACGAATTGCTACCGTTTGCCGAGCGGGTGGCACGCGAGGCGCTCGAGGCATTGTCGCCAACACGATGTGCCGGCTGCGAGCGCGCCGGTACGCTTATTTGCCAAGACTGCCTGACTGCGCTCACGCTCATCGACCCACGTCATAGCTGCACCCGATGCGGCGCCCCGTTTGGGGATTTGCTGTGCACTGAGTGTTCGGTCGAGGGCACGTCCTCGGCAATGGCGGAGGCGCTCGACCGCTGCCTGGCGTGCGCCGTCTATGCGCATCCGCTGCCGCGCATCATTAAAGCGTACAAGGATGCGGACGAGCGACGTCTGGCTCCGTATCTGGCGGAGCTGCTCTACGACACCGCCCTGCATGCCCAGGTCGTAGCGCCCGATCGCTATGGAGGTGTGCTGTCCGGTGCGGATGCGGTGGTGTTTGTGCCTGCGACGGCGGCAGCGTTTCGGCGGCGTGGTTTTGATCATATGGAGGCTATTGCGCGCCCATTTTGCGAGCTGTCGGGTGTTCCCCTGCTCGATGCTCTCGTCAAGTACGGGCATGGCGACCAGCGCGAACTCGGTCGTGAGGAGCGCCGCGAGCGTGCCCAAGGCATGTACGAGACGGTTGAGGATGTGCGGGGCAAGCGCCTGCTGCTTATCGACGACGTTATCACCACGGGTGCGACGATGGCAGCGGCTTCGGCGGAACTCAAGCGCGCCGGTGCCACGGCCGTTGATGGCCTCGCTATCGCACGCGTTTGGTAGGGGTGGTTTTGTGGCAGTGAAGATGGCGCGACGCATCGAGCCGACAAGCGAGCAACTGGCGGCCTCCGTAATCCTGACCGGCGCCTCGGCGCTGCGCATGATGCGCGCCGAGCGCCGACAAATGGGTTACATCAGCTGGAGGGACCTCGATCCCGATGAAGAGCGCCGTGTGCTGCGCACGTCGTCGCCCTCGACCGAGGACATCTATCTTCCCGATTTGGTGCGGATTGGGGCCGCAAGCGGCGAGGTGCAAGAGGATTTGTGCTTGTTGGTAGGGTCTGCAGCGCAGCGCCGCCGTATTCTTGGCGTGAGCTGGTCCGTATGCTCCGAGTTGCCCGCCGGCTCGATTCTAGAGGTGGAACCGGGGGTGTACAGTCTATCTCCCGAGGCCCTTTGCGTAGCCGTCGCGCGCGAGGTCGGCTGTATCCAGGCATTTGCCCTGGCCCAGGAGCTGTGCTCTAAGATTTCGCTGAGTGACCGCGGGAAGTATCTGCCTCCCTACACCTCGCCTGTTACGAATAAACTTGCAAAGGACAAGGACCAGCCAGCAGGCGTGGGCTACTTTGAGGTTGAGCCGGTGCTGACGCCCGATCGTCTGGCAGATTACCTCGCGGTATGCAAGGGGAATGCGGCCAAACAACTGCAGCGTCTGTGTCCCTACTTGTCAGAAAACCTGCGCTCGCCCATGGAGTGCATCATGCTCGCTCTGTTTTCGCTTCCGTTTTCCTATGGCGGATTTGCCTGCGGTCCCTTTAAGACCGACTACAAGATCGAGTTCGATGACCGCGCGCAGGCAATCTCGGGGATGCCGCATGCAGTTTGCGATGCGTATCAGGAAACAGCCCGGTTTGACCTGGAATACAACGGTGAGCTGGGCCATTCCTCTCGGAGGGGACGTATCCATGATGAAAAGCGCAACACGGGCTTGATTACTATGGGAATCGAGGTCGCGACGGTCAACAACGAAATGCTCTGCGACATGGAAGCGATGGAAGCGCTCGCATGGCGCATCCACCAGCGTATGGGTAAGCGATATCAGAATCGCGTAGAGGCTCGCCGAAAGAGGCAAGATGCTCTGCTGAATACGCTCCGAGCGTGCTTTGGGCTCAAGCCAGCGTAAAACTATGGCTTTATAGGGGGTCTGTTTATATGCTCTGTGCAAAAAACGGCAAATATGAGTACTGTTACTAGATTAGTGACAGCAAAAACAAAGAAACTTGGGCCGAAAATCTGGATTCAGCGAAGAGATAGTAAACGAATGTGGAATATCTTGGCGCCAAGCAGGCTGTGCGGAACTCAAAAAGGGCTCGTGAGGCGGTAATACTCTGCTACTAAATTGGTAACAGTACTCATATTTGCCGTTTTTTGCACACGGCACCCTGAGACGGGTGCCCCGGAGCTCCCCGTGGGGGAGCTCCGGGCTTCATGGGGGCACGAATGATCCGTCCTGACCTGCGAAATCTGTACTCGCGATGCGAATAACGCCCCTAACCTTAAACTTTAGCTTGAACTTAGCTATAATGCGCTACGTTCCTGCCAGGCTGTGGTTGCGGACGGACGAAATGCCCATCCTAGTCCAAGACAGACGCGGTCAAAGGGATCCACGTAAGCGACCGCGTGCGCGCGGCGCGATCATGGCGCGTCCTAGATGTAAGCCGCACCGTCCGTTCTACTTTCTTTGGGGCAATACCGCCTCGCGGGCGAGCGGGCCAGTCGTGAAGGTGGCTGCGGCCTCCCGAGCAAACGCCCCGGTGCGCAAGTGTGGGGTCAAATACCAGGTCAGCTGGTGGGAACAACCCGATATTCCGTGCGGGGCACGGATCGTATACGACACAGAAGGCAGGGTAGTGGACATGGTGAGGGGCAGCTTGATGCATGCGGCTCGGTTAGGTGCTGGGGCCGCGGCGGTCATTGCCGTTTTGGGCCTGAGCGGATGCGCGTTCAATCCACTGTCCACGTTCACGACGCCCACGATCGACCAGATCGAGCGCGAGACCGTTACCCCCACGGTATCGGACGATGCCCTGGTCACGCCGGGAACCCTGACGGTCGCCCTCGATACGTCCGATGCACCGCAGGCCATGCAGGATGCCGACGGAAACCTCACGGGCTATGCGGTCGATGCCGCTCGTGCCCTCGCATGCCGCATGGGTCTCAAGGTCGCCTTTGTCGATGCGTCCTCGGCCGATTCCGCGCTCAGCGATAAAAAGGCGGACATCTTCATTGGCGACATCAAGTCTGCGGGCGGCGACATCAGCTCGCTTGGCACCTGTCTGTACGATGCCGCCGCCGTATTCGGCAAGAGCAGTGACGGCGAGTCGCTGAGCGTTTCCACCGAAACGCTTAACACCGCTACCCTGGGCGTTCAGACCTCCTCGGCCTCGCAGGAGGCGCTCGCCAAGCAAAGCATCACCGCCAACCAAAAGACCTTTTCCAACATCAATGAGTGCTTTGAGGCGCTCGAGTCGGGCGAGGTCGATTACGTGATCTGTGATTCCACGGCTGGTGGCTACCTCGCGCGTCTGATGAGCCAGATCTCCTATGTCGGTACGCTCGAGGCGCCCTCCACGCTTGGCGTCGCAGGTCTTAGCTCTAATGATGAGCTGTGCCGTGCCGTGAGCGATGCCCTCGATGGCATCACGGTCGATGGCACGCTCGAGGCAGTCCACTGCGTCTGGTACGGACAGATGCCCTATGACCTTACCGCCAAGACCGTTTCGGGGGCCAATGTGCAGGCATCCGACTCCACGTCCAACGAGACCGAGTCCTCCGATGACGACGCCTCTGATAACAACAGCGACGGCCCGTCGTCTAGCCAGGAGGGCACCATCACCGACGATGACATCAACAAGCTCAATAGCTAGTTATTGGTAGGGGTGGCGCCTGCCACACGCTGAACAAGGCGCTTCTTCACGGTTTCAACACGCATGGCCGGGTCTCCCCAATAAGGGAGCCCGGCTTTTCTATTTTGGTAAAAACGGCAGGTAAAAGCTGATTTCCAGGAAAAAAACTAGCTTTGCCGACGCCCTCCTATAGCGCACTTTGTCACGGAAAAGTGCGAGACTTCGGTATGCGGTATCAAGCAGTCGTTATTCGGGTCTTTGGGAATTCGCGTGATTAAATGCACGGCAATGGGTACATAGCCAGTACAGTAAGTCCCCGAGGCAGATTGGAGCCACGTATGGATATCAAGGTTTCTGGACGCAAGACGACGGTAACCGATGCTCTGCGTGCGCATGTGGATGAGAAAATCGGCGAGGCGCTCAAGGTTTTCGACATCGAGCCCATGACAGTCGACGTCGTGCTTCGTTATGAGAAGAACCCCTCGAACCCCAACCCGGCAATCGTCGAGGTCACGGCTCGTGCCCGCGGTTCGGTGATTCGCGTTGCCGAGCACGGCGCAGATATGTATGCTGCCATCGACCTCTCCGCCGATAAGGTCACCCGCCAGCTGCGCAAGTTCAAGACCAAGGTCGTGGACAACCGCCAGGGTGGTGCCAGTGCCGCGGATGTCGCGCCGGTCGAGCGCGTTGAGGATCTGGCCGACCTGCTGCTGCCCGAGGAGGACGACGACCTGCTCGTCCGCGAGAAGGTCATCGATGTCACCCCGATGACCGAGGAGCAGGCGCTGGTGCAGACCGATTTGCTGGGCCACGACTTCTACGTGTTCGAGAACGCGACGACTGGCCTCATCAATGTGGTGTATCACCGTAAGAATGGTGGATATGGCATCATCAAGCCCCGCATCGAAACACTTGACGAGTAAAATACGTTAACTTGCATGAGTTAACGGTTGGCGGCCATCCCATGCGGGTGGCCGCCTTTTTACGTAAGGAGTCGCTTTGATGGACAAGGCCGCATCCGCCGGTCATTCGGACCGTTGCCGCATCGTCGTCGATACTTGCTGCGACTTTAGCCCCGAGGTCGCCGCGAACCTCGATGTCGATATCCTGGGTTTCCCCTTCATTATCGATGGCGAGGAGCGCACAGACGACATCTGGTCGAGCATGAGCCCTAAGGAGTTCTACGACCGCATGCGCGCCGGTGCCCGCGTGTCCACATCGGCTGTGTCGCTCGGTCGCTATATCGAGTTTTTTACCGAGTGCGCCAAAGAGGGCACGCCCACGGTCTACCTGTGCTTTACCTCGGCGCTGTCGTCGAGCTACAACTCCGCGTGCCAGGCGGCAGATGCCGTGCGCGCCGAGTATCCCAACTTTGAGCTCTACGTGGTCGACAACGCTCTGCCCTGCGCGACCGGCGCGCTCCTGGCGCTCGAGGCCGTGCGCCAGCGCTCGGCGGGACTCACCGCCAAGCAGCTGGTCGACTGGGCAAACGAGGCAAAGACCTACGTCCACGGCTACTTTACGCTCGAGAGCTTCGACGCGCTGGCTGCCGGCGGCCGCATTCCGCCCGCGGCGGCGCAGCTCACGGCAAAGCTCGATGTCAAGCCCGAGCTCTCCTACGACCTTGCCGGCTCGCTGTCGCTGATTGGCGTCAACCGCGGCCGCAAGAAGGCGCTCAAGTCCATCCTCAAGTCGTTCCGCGAGAACTACGTGCCCGACCGCACCATGCCCATCGCCATCATGACGGCCGATGCCGAGAAGGACGGCGACTGGCTCGAAGCCGCCATCCGCAAGGAGGAGGGCTGCGCCGACGTCACGATCATTCGTAGCTCCGTGGGCCCCACCATCGGCTCGCACGTGGGCCCCGGCATGGTGGCTTGCGCGTTTTGGGGCAAGAACCGCGCCGAGAAAGCCTCGCTTTCCGACCGCATCGCGCGTCGCGTGCGCGGCGAGTAGGCGGGCGCTGCGGTTGCAAGCGCCCTCAAGTCACGGCCCAAACGCTGGCACTGAGTATTCAACCTGGTAACAACACCCAACCCAAAAGGAAAGGTTTCATGGCAAACAAGCTCTCCGTCGCATTTATCGGCACCGGAATCATGGGTGCCCCCATCGCCGGTCACATCCTGGACGCCGGCTATCCTGTCACGGTCAACAACCGCACCAAGTCCAAGGCTGCCGCGCTTATCGAGCGCGGTGCCGTCTGGGCCGAAACGCCGGCCGACGCTGTGGTGAACGCCGATGTCGTCTTTACCATGGTGGGCTATCCCTCCGAGGTCGAGGAGCTCTACCTGGCGGGCGACGGTCTGCTCACGTGCACCAAGCCGGGCGCGGTGCTGATCGACCTCACTACGAGCTCGCCCGAGCTCGCCCGTGACATTGCAGAGGCCGCCCAGGTATCTGGTCGCATGGCGTTTGACTGCCCCGTCACCGGCGGCGAGTCGGGTGCTATCGCCGGAACGCTCACGGCTATCGTTGGCGCTACCGAGAACGACATCGCGCCGGTCCGCGATGTCCTTTCCACCTTTGCGGCAAACATCTGCTGCTTCGACGGCGCCGGCAAGGGCCAGGCTGCCAAGCTTGCCAACCAAGTGTCGCTGGCCGCCTGCATGGTCGGCATGGCCGACGCCATGGCATTTGCCGAGCTGAGCGGCCTTGACCTGGAGAAGACCCGCGAGATGATCCTGGGCGGCACCGGTAAGTCCGGCGCCATGGAGAGCCTGGCGCCCAAGGCGCTCGACGGCGACTACAAGCCCGGCTTTATGGTCGAGCACTTCATCAAGGACCTGCGCCTGGCGCTCGCTTACGCCGACGACCGCGAGCTCGCGCTGCCCGGTGCCGACGTGGCCTTTACGCTCTACGATATGCTCGACGCCATCGGTGGCGCCAAGCTGGGCACCCAGGCCATCACGGTACTCTACAAGGAGGAGGCCGACGCCATCGCCGCCGGTCTGGACTGGTCGCAGTATCGCCCCGAGGAGCATGGTGCCCACGAGGACGGCTGCGGTTGCGGCGAGCACGGCGACGACCACGAGTGCGGTTGTGGCCACCATCACGGCGAGGACCACGAGTGCTGCGGCGGCCACGGCCATGATGACGGCCACGAGTGCTGCTGCGGCCACCATCACGAGGAGTAGCGACCATGAGCTGGACGTTCGTGGTGCTTGCGCTGGTGCTCTTTCTCTTTGCGATCTACATCGGCTTTTTGTGCGGCCAGTGGGCGTGCGAAAAGCGCGTCATCACCAAGCGCGACTACTGGATTGCCAACTTTGCGGGAGCGGCGGCAGTCGTCCTGCTGACCTGGGTGTTCTCGCTGTTCCCGCTGGTGCAGTTTGCGCCGATCGGCTGGCTCGGCGGCTTTATCGCCGGCCTTAAGATGAGCTTTGGCGAGTCCGTGGGTCCGTGGCGCAAGCACGACGAGGTCTTTAACGTCAACAAGGCACACCGCGCCGCCGCCGATGCGGGCGACGCCGAGGAGCGCCGCCGCGCGCGTCACAATGGTGCAGCCGACCGACAGCTCATCTCGGTCACCGATGACAGCAAGGGTGCTGGCAAGCACGCTAAGAAATAGTAAGAAGAGGTAACTATGGCAGAAAACAAGGAAGAACAGCTCACCGACGAGGAGCTGGCACAGCTTCAGCTGGCAGAGGAGAACGAGAACGCCGTCGACCGTCTGGTCAAGGAGCTCGGCTGCCCCACGCGCCGTATCCGCCAGTTTGCCGCCCGCGTGCTGCACCTGCTGGCCGAGCGCGATCCGCAGCGCGTCGTGCCCTGCGTGCCCGCGCTGATCGAGGCACTCGACCGCCCCGAGGCTCAGACCCGCTGGGAGGCCCTCGATGCCCTGGCGGCGCTCGCCACCACCTGCCCCGAGCAGCTGGGCGATGCCTTTGAGGGCGCCGAGACTGCGCTGTTCGACGAGATTTCCTCCACGCTGCGCTATGCCGCCTTCCGCCTGCTGTGCGTGTGGGGCGCCACGAGCGTCGAGCGTTCGCGCGAGGCTTGGCCCATCCTGGACGAGGCCATCCAGTGCTACCACGGCGACCTCGAGTATCGCGATATGCTCGGTTGCCTGTACGAGTTTGGCCAGGGCGAGATCGACGCCGAGGTCGCCGAGAAGCTCGCGCTGCGCCTTAAGTTCGACGCCGAGAACGGCAAGGGCAGCTATCTCAAGGCCCGTTCGAGCGAGATTTGCGAAATGCTTGTTAAACGTTTTGGCCTGGATCTCTCCAAAAAGAAGAAGCGTGCTAGCGTTAAAAAATCTGACGACGCCGAAGACGAGGAGTAACAGATTATGGCGCACGATGTAGTCCTGATTCCCGGTGACGGTATCGGTCCCGAGATTACGCAGGCCATGCGCCGCGTGGTCGAGGCCACCGGTGTCCAGATCAACTGGAACGTCCAGGAGGCCGGTGCCGGCGTCATGGACGAGTTTGGCACGCCGCTGCCCCAGCATGTGCTCGATGCGGTCGCCGAGACCAAGGTTGCCATCAAGGGCCCCATCACCACGCCGGTCGGCACGGGTTTCCGCAGCGTTAACGTGGCCCTGCGCAAGCACTTCGACCTGTACGCTTGCGTGCGCCCCTGCCTGTCGCAGCCGGGCGACGGCTCGCGCTTCCGCGACGTCGACCTGGTCATCGTGCGCGAGAACACCGAGGACCTCTATGCCGGCATCGAGTTCGATGAGGGCGCTGCCGAGGTTGAGGAGCTCTCGCAGCTTGTCGAGCGCTCGGGTCAGAAGACCTTCGCCGCAGATTCCGCCATTTCAATTAAGCCGATCTCCATCGCCAAGAGCCGCCGCATTGTGGAGTATGCCTTTGAGTATGCCCGCCGCTGCGGCCGCAAAAAGGTGACGGCCGTGCATAAGGCCAACATCATGAAGGCGACCGATGGCCTGTTCCTGCGCGTGGCGCGCGAGGTGGCCGCCAACTATCCCGATATCGAGTTCAACGACAAGATCGTCGACGCCACCTGCATGGGTCTGGTCCAAAACCCCAACGACTTCGATGTCCTGGTGCTGCCCAACCTGTACGGCGACATCGTGAGCGACCTGTGCGCCGGCCTAGTGGGCGGTCTGGGTATGGCTCCTGGCTCCAACATCGGTGCCGACTGCGCAATCTTTGAGGCAACGCACGGCTCCGCGCCCGATATCGCTGGCCAGGATATCGCTAACCCCACGGCCGAGATTCTGTCTGCGGCTATGATGCTCGATCACCTGGGCGAGAACGACGCGGCCAATCGCATTCGCGCCGCCGTTTCTACCACGCTCGACGAGGGTGAGCAGGTTACCGGCGACGTTCGTCGTGCCCAGACCGGCTCCGTTGAGGGCGCTGTGGGCACGCAGGCCTTTGCCGATGCCGTTATCGCGCACCTGGCCTAAGGCATGCAGACTGCAAACGCCTAAATAGTACTTAAGTGTTTGCGTATAACCTAAGAATCAATACGCCCGGCGCTCTGTCGGGCGTATTCTATTGCGGACTATGTTTCCTAACAAGGAGTAACTGATATGGGTCTGATTCAAAAGAAGGACGAGAAGGACGAGATCGACGGCATCCAGATCATCGAGCGCGGCGAAGGCCCCGACGGTGACGAGGAGGAGAAGATCGATCTGGTCGCCGGTACGTCTGCCGAGCACATTGCTGCCGGTACGACGGCCGAGGAGGAGGACGCTCGCCTGGAGGCAAAGATCGCCGCGGACGCCGCCGACGAGAACCTCATGCCCGAGGAACAGGACGAGGACGACGACTCCGACGCGGACGACCGTGCATCCAAGCACAAGAAGACGATGATTGCCGCCTTTGTGGTCGCTATCGTGATCGCTGCTGTGGTCGGCTTCTTTATCGGCAACGGTGGTTTTGGCGGCAAGGGCGTCGGCTCGGCGACCCTCACCGAGGACCAGCTCGATTCGACCGTGGCAAGCTACAGCTACAACGGCAAGAAGAGTGACATCACCGCGCGCGAGGCCATCGAGAGCCAGTACAGCCTCGATACCGTCAAGGATGGCGATGGCAACTACACCGCTCCCTCTGCCGACGTTATCCTGTCCTACGTGCGCAACAAGATTCTGCTGGACGCTGCCGAGGACGAGGGCATCACCGTCTCTTCCAAGGAGATGAAGAAGTACGCCGAGGATTCCATCGGCACTTCGGACTACAAGACCATGGCCACGCAGTATGGCGTGTCCAAGGACCAGGCCAAGCAGATCGTCCGTCAGTCCGCGACGCTGCAGAAGCTCTACAAGAAGAAGGTGGGCGATAGCTCCGCAAGTATGCCGACCGCCCCGACCGAGCCTTCTGACGGCAACGAGGAGACCGCGAGCAAGGACTACGCCGACTACATCATCAACCTTGCCGGCGACGAGTGGGATAGCGAAAAGGGTACCTGGAAGGACGCCGATAGCACCTACGCTAAGGCCTTCGCTGACGATGCCTTTACGGCCGATAGCGCTACCTATAAGCAGGCCATGACCGCCTACTACACTGCTTATCAGCAGTATTCCTCGCAGGCTTCGAGCGCCAGCTCCAAGTGGACCGAGTATGCTAACGGCCTCTACGCCAAGGCCAACATCAGCATCTACGGCCTGTTTGCGTAAGGTTCGCCTGAGCTTCCGAGTGCGTAGCCGAAATATCTGAATAAGCCCGCTAGAACGGATACCGTTTTAGCGGGCTTTTTGCGTTGAAGAAGAGATTGGTGAGAAAAGAGGGATTATATTCAGCTTTTCGGACGTTTTATTCATATGTTCCGCTTCGCCATCACCAAATTCAACCTCATGACCCCTGGTCGCGAGGATATGGATGTCGAGGAGACCTCCGCCCTCTCCGCTGCTGGCGACGACAAGTTCGCCGCTGTGGCCGCTGCCGTTCTCGCTGCCGTCGGTGGCAAGGAGAAGGGCAAGACCGTTGACTGCTGCGCTACTCGCCTGCGCTTCGAGCTCGGCGATTCCGCTCTGGTCGACGAGGCTGCCTGCAAGAAGGCTGGCGCTCTGGATGTCATGAAGATTGGCAAGGGTGCTACCCAGGCCATCATCGGCGCGGACCCAAGCTGTTGCCGGGGAGCTCAAGAAGCTTCTCTAAGACTTAAAGACGTATGTATCTTGCAAAGTGTCGTCCCGCTCCGCGGGGGCGGCCCTTTTTGCTACATCGATACTTGATGCAGCGGTGTGATTGGTATTACAGCGCACAAGCTATCAACTGGCAAACAATATTGAAATGTGCGGTTTGACCTGCTGTTATTCCATTAAAACTGATATAGTACGTGGTGTCTGGTTACAACCAATTTCGAGTCATATATCCGGCAGGTATCATTATGGCAATGGGAGCGCGCAAACAACCTCTGTACGATCAGCTCGTCGATTTGCTGACCGATAAAATCGATCACGAACTTCGACCCGGCGACTATTTGCCGTCCGAGCGTGACTTGTCGGAGCGCTACGGGCTCTCGCGTACGACTGTTCGCCTTGCCCTGCAGGAGCTTGAGCGCCTGGGCTTGGTGGTTCGTCAGCGTGGCCGTGGAACCATGATAAGCGACCGCTCTCTGCAGACGGCAAACCTCACACAAACCTATAGCTTTACCGAGCAGATGAAGGCGATCGGCCGTGTGCCCAAGACGACGATTCTTGAGTTTACCGAGGTCGAGGCTGACAAGAATATTGCCGCAGAGATGAACGCGCGTCTGGGCGAGCGTCTGTACAAGATCAAGCGCCTGCGTATTGCCGATGGTGTGCCGCTGATGATTGAGTGCACGTATTTGCCGAGCCGCAAATTCTTTGCGCTTAAGCGCCCCATGATCGAGAACAAATCTCTATATGACATGATCGAGCAGGACTATCACGAGAAAGTTCGCCTGGCCGAGGAAGAATTCTACGCGAGTATCGCACGCCATTCCGACGCTCGTCTACTCGAGATTGCCGAAGGCGCACCGGTCCTGGATTTGATTCGTACCACATATGACATGAACAACGAGGTTATCGAGTATACGCGTTCGGTTGCGCGCGCCGACCAGTTTAAGTACAAGGTCTACCACAACCGCGCTGTCTAACGGTATTGGGTATAAACGGCTTGGCGTGTTTTGCGGCGGGTGCAAAATGAGCCAAGCGGTAGAAGGCAACGAACAATCGCTCGAATTAACAATGAGGTGGTTTTTGATTCGCCCTAAAACACACTGCGGGTGCGGGAGCATAGATGAGCACGTACGCAATTTAGGCTGACAAGTTCTTCTTGCCGGCGGGCCCGCAGCTGGGCGGCTATCTCATGGTCGAGGACGGCGTCTTTGGCGCCTGGCAGGCCGACGAGCCCTCCTGCGAGATCAGGGACTACACGGGGTCGTGGATCGCACCGGGCATGGTCGACACCCACATCCACGGCTTCTACAACCACTCGACTACCGATGGCGTCGAGCAGATCAAGGACGCCTGCGCCGCCATCGCCCAGGCCGACGAGGGCCGCGGCGCCAGAAGGCGTGTGGACACGGTTTTTCTCGGTGCAAAAGGACTATCGACATCATTCATACCGCAACGCCGCGTCAATGGATTCTGATCATGGTGGCCTCAGCCGCCGATGCGCTCGCGCTGGTTGGGGGCGGCGTGTCGATCGCCAAGGTCAGCATTGGCCATATGCGGGCGGGGGAGGGCAGGCGTCCCGCAACGCCCACGGTCGCCATAGGCGATGCGGACATCGCCGCTCTCAGAGAGCTGCAAGCGCTTGGTGTGAAAATGGAAGTTCGCAATCTACCCAGTGACGAACCCGACTCCATGAATGCTCTGCTGTATTAACGAGTCGTCGAACGCGGCGAATCGGTCGTAAGAAAGTCAGGTTCGATTCTGGATATTTTCAGGCTTGGAAATAGGAAGGCAACAGATCTCTTATGCTCATGTAGGTGAATCCAAAGTAGATAAGCATTTGAAGAAATGCGATTAAACATAACGTAACTAGTAGGAAATAGTGGATAGATGGTACATACCACCTTTCAAATATAGAATCGTTAGGAATCTATAATTAAACAGTGGTCTAACAGGTAGTTTAATTTTCTTTATTAAAGCCGTTCATCGTCATTTCGCTACCGTTTACGGACCACTTCAGATTCTGTCTACATAATTGCGTTAATGCGTCCATAATAGGCAAGGCGTTTAGCCGAGGGCCGAGGAACCGGCATCGGCGTCGTAGAGCACGAAGATCGGGAGTAGCATGCATTCGTTTAAGATCACCAATCAATTCCTACTTGATGATGAGCCGTTCACCATCTTGTCGGGGGCGATTCACTATATGCGTGTTCATCCGAGCGACTGGCACCACTCGCTCTATAACCTTAAGGCTCTTGGGTTTAATACGGTCGAAACGTATGTACCGTGGAATCTTCATGAGCCAAAGCCTGGCGTCTTCGATTTTTCTGGCTCAATCGATTTGGCGGCATTTCTTGATGAGGCAGCATCGCTCGGTCTGTATGCAATTGTTCGGCCCTCTCCGTTTATTTGTGCAGAATGGGAATTTGGCGGCATGCCAGCATGGCTGCTGCGCGAACATGATATGAGGCCGCGTAGCAGCGACCCCAAATTTCTTGCTCACGTTGCGCAGTACTACGACCATCTCATGCCGATACTCGTCTCGCGTCAGATTGACAAGGGCGGAAACATCATCATGATGCAGGTTGAAAACGAGTATGGATCATATTGCGAGGATAAGGACTATCTTCGCGCGATTCGTCGCCTTATGGTCGAGCGTGGGGTTTCCGTGCCCCTTTGTACTTCCGATGGCCCGTGGCGTGGGTGCCTTCGTGCCGGTACGCTCATTGACGATGATGTGTTGTGCACCGGCAACTTTGGTTCTCATGCAAAGGAGAACTTTGAGGCTCTTTCTGCTTTTCACAAGGAGCATGGAAAACAATGGCCTCTTATGTGCATGGAGTTGTGGGACGGCTGGTTCAATCGCTATGGGGAGAACGTCATCAGACGCGATCCCGAAGATCTTGCCTCTTGCGTTCGCGAGGTGCTCGAGCTTGGAGGATCTTTAAACCTCTACATGTTTCATGGAGGCACCAACTTTGGATTTATGAACGGATGTTCTGCACGCCATACGCATGACCTGCACCAGGTGACATCATATGACTACGATGCTCCATTGGACGAACAGGGCAACCCGACCGAGAAATACTTCGCAATTCAAAGGACAGTTCACGAGCTGTATCCCGATATCGCGCAAAGCAAGCCGTTAACAAAAAAGGCGTTTTCCATGCCCGATATTTCGGTGAGTGAGCGCGTAAGTCTCTTTAATGTGCTCGATATTCTTTCGGAGCCGATTGAAGCCCAATATCCTATGCCCATGGAAGAGATGGGTCAGTCGTATGGATATACGTTATATACCACGACTGTCGAGCGTGACCGTGCAGATGAAGAGCGTATTCGGGTTATTGACGCCCGCGACCGCGCTCAGATGTTTGTGAACGGTGACAAAGTGGCGACGCAGTATCAGGAGCACATCGGGGAAGATATTCACTGCGTTCTTCCCTGTGAACACAACCGCCTGGATGTTCTGACCGAGGATATGGGTCGCGTCAATTATGGTCACAAATTGCTCGCTGATACGCAACATAAGGGCATTAGGACAGGAGTTTGCGTTGATCTTCACTTTGTTACCGGTTGGGAGATGCGTTGTCTGCCACTCGATAACATCGATAATCTTGATTATTCCGCCGGCTGGGTAGAGGGGCAACCTTCCTTTTATCGCGCAAAGTTTGATATATCTGAGCCGGCTGATACCTTTATCGACACTACGGGTTTTGGAAAGGGTGTGGCATTCGTAAACGGAACGAATGTCGGACGTTTTTGGGATAAGGGTCCCATCATGACGCTCTATGTTCCGCACGGTTTATTGCACCCTGGTACCAATGAACTCGTTATGTTCGAAACAGAGGGCGTGTATGATGCGAAAATCTCCCTTCGCTCTGAGCCCGTTATCCGTACACTTGAACAAGAAGGAGTTGAGTAGAAATGATTGTAGGCGCACGAATCGACTTTCGCTTGATTCACGGACAGGTGGCAAACCTCTGGTCTAACGCCCGTCAGGTAAGCCGCTTCATGGTAGTTGACGACGAGGTATCGCAAGATGCTACCCAAAAGCAGGTTCTTCGCATGGCTTGCCCGGCAACTGTGAAGTTGTCCGTGCTTCCTGTCGACAAGGCCGCTGCCAACATCACTGCTGGCAAATATGATGCGCAACGTCTCTTCATTGTTGCGAAAAAGCCTGAGGTCTACGTTCGACTTTTGGAACAAGGTGTTAAGCTTGAGCAGCTCATCGTCGGTAATATGACGACAATGGAGCCGGTCAAGAAGCTGAATCGCAACATTAGTTGCGACCAGGGGGACCTTGACGCATTTGCCAAACTCAAGGCCGATAATCTTCCTATTGTCATTCAGCTGACGCCGCAGGATAACCCAGAGGCTCTCACGCTCTAGTCGAATTAACGCTAGGCCGTGAAGGGGGATGCACGGTTTATATAAGCGTATTGGTATTGTAGAAACTGTTACACCTTAAATAAGGAGTTTACCATGATTGCTTGGTGGCAGATTCTTCTGTTAACCCTGTATGCGGGTTATCAGATTATGGATGAGCTGAACTGGTACACCTGTGCCGGCTCAGCCGTCTTCTCCGGTATGATTACCGGTTTGATTATGGGTGACCTGCAGACTGGCCTGTTTATCGGCGGCAGCATGCAGCTTACCGTCCTGGGCGTTGGTACCTTTGGCGGCGCCTCTCGTATCGATGCCAACTCCGGCACTCTGGTCGCCACTGCCTTTGCCGTGGGTGCGGGCATGAATCCCGAGACGGCTCTTGCCGCCATCGGCGTACCTGTCGCTGCCATTCTCGTTTACACCGATATCGCCGGCCGTTTCGCCAACACGTTCTTCGGTCACATGTGCGATGCCGATATCGAGAAGATGAACTGGGGCGCCTACAACGTACACTACTTGTTCGGTGCCGTTTCCTGGATGTTGTCCCGCATGATTCCGGTCTTCCTGGCTCTCGCATTTGGCCAGGGCTTGGTCGAGGGCATCACCACCGCCCTTAACGGCGACTTGAAGTGGCTGGGTGACGGTCTGTCTGTTGCTGGCGGTGCCTTGCCCGCCGTTGGCTTCGCCATCCTGCTCCGTTACCTGCCGGTCAAAAAGCACGTCGCCTACCTGCTGCTCGGCTTTGTAGTCGCCGCCCTGTTTGGTACGGCCTTCACGAGCATCATGAACCTCAACGCCAACATCGTCGCTGTGAACGGTGCGCTTGGTAAGGGTGCCGTGGATATGGTCGGTATGTTCAATAACATGTCGATGCTGGCGATCGCTATTATTGGCTTTGCTCTGTCTTTGCTGTACTACAAGAACAACCAGCGTCCCGTCGCTGCTGCTGGCGCTGCGGAGGGAGACGACGACGATGAGCTCTAATGAGAAACTCGCCAATGGCACCACTGGCTACAAGATTACCAAGGACGACCTTGCGCAGATCAACCGTCGTAACCTGCTTGGTTTCCAGGATGGTTGGAACTACGAGCGCATGCAACACTCTGGTTATCTCTGGATTATCCTGCCCACGCTGCGCAAGCTGTACGGTGACGGCACGCCGGAGCTAAAGGAAGCCTGCCGCGCCCAGTGCGCACCGTTCTTCAACACCTCAAACTTCCTCAACACGATCATCACCGGTATCGATTTGGCGATCGAGGAAGAGGAGGGCATTGAGGGCCTCGAGGCTGTTGCCGGTCTCAAGACTGGTCTCATGGGACCGCTGGCTTCCATCGGCGATTCCATCTTCGGTTCGCTGCTCCCGACCATTTTTGGCGCCCTGGCTGCCAATATGGCCATGAACGGCAACCCCTTGGGTATCTTCATCTGGGTCGCCGTTAACATCCTTGTTGACTGGTTCCGCTGCAAGCAGACCCACATGGCCTATGAGCAGGGTATGAAGCTCGTCACCACCATGAGCGACCGCCTGAACGCGTTGACCGACGCGGCCTCCGTAATGGGTGTCTTTATGGTCGGTGCCCTGGTCGCAACCAATGTCGGTATCGTCATTGCAGCGAAGCCTGTTATCGGTGGCGTTACCGTTGACTTGCAGAATATCTGCAATATGATTTGCCCCAAGCTGGTTCCTGCCGCGCTCGTCGGCTTCGTATACTGGCTCCTTGGTAAGAAGGGCATGACCTCGACGAAGGCTATCTTTATCGTCTTGGTTCTGTCCATTGCCTTGGGTGCATTCGGTATCATTTGCAAGGGCTAAGTACCCCATATTGTCGCGACATTTGATCCTCAATTAAGATGTGGCGCACACCTCCAAGGCGACTTTATCGCCATATCCCCTGGAGTGTGCGCCTCTTTTGTTTTGTCGGACACCGCTTTTCATAGGCGGTTATGCAGTCATCGTGTTCGATTAATTCATTAAGGCTGCCTTGAAGGGAATATAGTGCAATGCCATTTTGGATTGTCCTGTTCATTTGTGTTGTCGTGGCTTATTTCGCTGTGACCGAAGGAGCGAAAAAATACTTCGATATGAAATTGCAGGTATTGTTTAACTTGGGCTTATACCAAGATTGCATAGACCTGCTCGATCGCAAACTAGCGCGTATAGTAATGTCTACGTATAAGCAGTATTACCTTCGTTTCACTATCTACGAAGCTGCTGATATGGACGCATATGCAGATCGAATGCTTGACCACTTGCTGGAGATGTCGTGCAGCGATAAGCAACGTCGACAGCTTGCGGTTCGCGCATTTAATTTCTATATCAAGACGGGTGACCGCAAGCGGGCGGCGTCCATGTTGGAAGAGATGCGCCCCGTCGTGTCGAAGGGTATTTTGGCGGACAGTCAATTGACCTACGACATAGTCTTTCGCCGTCGGCATGATAAGATCGATGAGATGGAAGCCATGCTAGATACGAACGACCTTGGGTTACGCGGAAAGCTCTATCTGCTGCTCTCATATCAATATGAGAGTAGCGGGAACAAGAGCGAAGCACGTAGATATCGCAACCTTGAAAAGCAGCTTAGAGACGCTCACAGACCTCCCACGATAAAACAAAATACTCACTAAACTTTAATGATGCAGTGGTCGTAAGAGCCCTTTTGAGGGGTTCTATGGCTAGAGAAAGCGAACGGTAGAAAGGTAGATAGAATGATTGGATTTGTACTAACTGGTCACGGTCAGTTTGCACCTGGTTTGAAAAGCGCTGTGGATATGGTCGCCGGCGAACAGCCTAATTTTGAGGTAGTTCCTTTTGCGGGCTCGGAGGCGGTTACTTTTGGTGATGATTTGCGAACCTGCATTGCCAAGATGCGTCAAGCTTGTGATGGCGTATTGGTGTTTGTTGATTTGCTTGGCGGTACTCCGTTCAATCAAGCTATCCCAATGACGACTGAGCTCGATAACGTGACCGTTGTCACCGGAACAAATCTACCTATGTTGGTGGAGCTCGTTATGACGCGTGCGTTTGGAGACCCAACGCTTGATGAACTTGCCGAACGCGCGCGGGTCGTTGGTCGTGAGGGAGTCGATCTCAAGAAACTCGAGAGTGCTGACATTGATGAAGACGATGAGATGTAGCGTCGCTATTAGCCCATTTATTGGACATGTTGGTGCGTTACCTGAAGGCTGAAGTATTGGTCAATTGCTCATTACGTGGAGAATATCATGACGTGCACGAGGCACAGACAACCGCTATATGACCAGCTCGTAGATATTCTGATCGAAAAAATTGATCATGAATATCAGCCAGGTGATTTGATTCCGTCCGAACGTGAGCTTGCCGAACGTTTCGGGCTTTCGCGGTCGACTGTCCGGCTTGCAATTCAGGAACTTGAGTATCTTGGTCGGATTGTGCGAAAACAAGGTCGCGGTACGTTTGTTGCCGATCGACTAGCTCAAGCAACAAATCTTACCCAATCGTACAGTTTTACTGAACAGATGAAAGCGATGGGCCGGCTGCCAGAAACAACCATCTTAGAGTTCTGTGAAATGGAAGCAGATAAAACGCTCTCGATGCAAATGGGGATTCATTTGGGTGAAAAGGTATTAAAACTCAAACGTTTACGAATGGCAGATGGTATACCTATGATGGTTGAGCGTAGCTATCTTCCAGCAAGGCTCTTTATTTCACTCAAGCGTCCTCTACTCGAACAAAAGCCCCTTTACGATGTTATTGAGCAGGATTATCAGCAGAAAATTCGAGTAGCGGATGAGGAGTTCTCTGCGGGTATAGCACGTCCATGTGACGCTCGGCTTCTAGGTATTGGTGAGGGTGCGCCAGTTCTGGACATAGTCCGAACTACTCACAACACCCAAAATGATGTTGTCGAGTTCACGCTTTCGGTGGCTCGTGCGGACAAGTTCAAGTACAGAATCTCTCACTATCGAGATACTTTGTGATCGGATACGAGTGCCAACGAAAGAAAAACAGCCTATGACTACTACCCGATTTAACTTTTCAGATTAAGTCTTTGTATATCAGACAATTTAGTAAAGAAAGAGGTATTAGAAATGTTCGAGAAGAGTGTCGAGGAGCTTACCGAGCTCGGCGCCCAGATCACCACGGCCGAGATTGCTCAGCAGCCCGAGCTTTGGCGTGATACGCTCAACATCTATCGCGAGAACAAGGAGGCCATCGAGGCCTTTCTGGCTGAGGCTCGCGCTATGGGCGAGGGCCGTCTGTCCGTTGTCTTCACCGGTGCCGGTACGTCCGACTACGTTGGCGATACCTGCGCCCCGTACCTGCGTCACGCTGGCAACACTGATCTCTACGACTTTAAGCCCATCGCCACGACCGACATCGTGAGCGCCCCGCGCGACTTCCTGCGCGCCGAGGATCCCACGCTCGTGGTTTCCTTTGCCCGCTCTGGCAATAGCCCCGAGAGCCTTGCCGCCGTTGCCGTTGCCAAGGAGCTCGTCCACAACGTCAAGTTCCTCAACATCACCTGCGCTCCCGAGGGCAAGCTCGCCGTTGAGTCTGCCGATGATCCCAACGCGCTGACGCTGCTCATTCCGCGCGCCAACGACAAGGGCTTCGCCATGACCGGTTCTTATTCCTGCATGACCCTGCTCTCTACCCTTATTTTCGATACGGCCTCTGACGAGCAGAAGGCTGAATGGGTCGAGACCATCGCCAAGATGGGCGAGGAGGTTATCGCTCGCGAGTCCGAGGTCGCCGATTACCTGGCTGGCGACTTCAACCGCGTGACCTACTTGGGTTCTGGCTCCTTCGGTGGCCTTGCCCAGGAGAGCCAGCTCAAGATCCTCGAGCTCGCTCACGGCCTGGTTGCCACTTCTTACGACACTTCCATGGGCTATCGTCACGGACCTAAGTCCTTCGTCGACGATAAGACGCTCGTCTTCGTGTTCGTCAACAATGACGCTTACACCCGTCAGTATGACATCGACATTCTCAACGAGATTGGTGGCGACGAGATCGCTCAGCACACCATCGCCGTTCAGCAGGAAGGTGCCACCGTCTATGAGGGTGAGTCCTTCACCTTTAAGGGCTACGAGGCGCTTCCCGAGGGCTACCTTGCTCTGCCGTTCGTAATGTTTGCCCAGGCTATCAGCCTGCTCAACTCCGTGCGCGTGGGCAACACGCCCGATACGCCGAGCCCCACCGGCACGGTCAACCGCGTGGTTAAGGGCGTGACGATTCACCCCTTCACCGCTTAATCGCGTCCCCCCTGTAAGGGCGCCCGTCCGCTCATAACGGCGGGCGGGCGCTTTTTGTTTTACGTGAGCTGTGTATAAGCATCACCACAGTCAACTGCTTTAGAAGCAAGGAGTGCATATGAGCACGTACGCAATTAAGGCTGACAAGTTCTTCTTGCCGGCGGGCCCGCAGCTGGGCGGCTATCTCATGGTCGAGGACGGCGTCTTTGGCGCCTGGCAGGCCGACGAGCCCTCCTGCGAGATCAGGGACTACACGGGGTCGTGGATCGCACCGGGCATGGTCGACACCCACATCCACGGCTTCTACAACCACTCGACTACCGATAACGATCCCGAGGGCATCGATATCAGCTCGACCGAGCTCGCCCGTCGCGGCACCACCAGCTGGCTGCCCACGACGTTTACCGATGGCGTCGAGCAGATCAAGGACGCCTGCGCCGCCATCGCCCAGGCCGACGAGGGCCGCGGCCCCGACTTCTGCGGTGCTCGCATTCAGGGCATCTACCTGGAGGGCCCCTTCTTTACCATGAAGCACGTGGGCGCGCAGAACCCCGCTTATCTTATCGATCCCTCCGAGGAGGTCTTCGACCGGTGGCAGGAGGCCGCGGGCGGTCGCATCGTCAAGAGCGCCATGGCGGCCGAGCGCGACGGAGCCGCTGCTTATGCGGCTGCTCTGAACGCCAAGGGCGTGGTGACCAGCATCGGCCACTCCGACGCCACCTACGATGAGTGCATCGCCGCCATCAACGCCGGCGCCAGCTGCTTTACGCATACCTATAACGGCCAGCGCGGCCTGCATCACCGTGAGCCCGGTGTCGTGGGCGCCGCCATGTCCACGCCCGAGACCTACGCCGAGATCATCTGCGACGGCAAGCACGTAAACCCTGCCGCCATCAAGGCGCTGCTGCAGGCCAAGGGCTGGCAGCACACGGTGCTCATCACCGACTGCCTTGGCTGCGGCGGCATGCCCGAGGGCAGCTACACCAGCGGCGGCATGGACGTCATCATGAAGGACAACCTGTGCTGGCTCGCCGACGGCAAGAGCATTGCCGGCTCGGTGCTCACGCTTGCCCAGGGCGTCAAGAACATCGTTGACTGGGGCATTGCCAGCGCCGATATCGCCATTCGCATGGCAACTGAGGTGCCGGCTCGCTCTGCGCACATCGAGGATAAGTGCGGCAGCATCATGCCGGGTCGCGACGCCGACTTTGTCGTGTTCGACCATGAGCTCACCCTCGTCGAGACGTACGTTGGCGGCCAGAGCGTCGGCAACGCCTTTACCGAGTAACGATAGAAAAAGACGGCGGGCCCGAATCTGCTCGGACCCGCCGTATGGGTTAAACGCTCAAAAGTACCTTCACAGTTACAGCTTGTTAGCGATCTTCTTTGCCGTGCGCTTAACGCCGGCCACCAGGCCTCCTGCAGGATGCTCCTTCTCGTATGCTAGGCGCTTCTCGCGCTTGGCGTACTCTTCGACGATGATGTCGCCATACTCGTCTTCGATCTTGTCGAAGAAGTCGACGGCGCCCTTAATTTCCTCAGCGGTCGGGTGTCCCTTTTGGACACCGCCGGTGAGTTTGAACGGCCCCCACGTATCAAAGCCGGGGCAGCCGTAGGCACCCATAAAGATGGCCCGCCTCATGCGGCAGATATCATCGATATCCTTGCCGTACCACTTGTTTTTGCCACCGCAGGTCATAAGGCCAAACACCTTGTCCTGCGGCTGCAGCACGTTAGTGAGCACATGCGCCATGTCCTTGTCGATCTCGGAGTAATAGATGCCCGTGGCAACACCGATTAGATGATATTCGTGCAGGTCGGGATACTCGTTTTTGCCGAGCGTCTTGACGTCGAGGGTATCGATCTCGGGGTGCGCCTCAACGATGGCGTCCACGAGCTTTTTCGTATTGCCGTGATGGCGCGAGGCGTAGAGGATGATGGTTCGCATAAGAAGGCCTTTCAGCTGTAATTGCATCAATGTCTGTATGGTGCCCCGTTGCATGGCTGGGATACCGGGCACATCGATGAGCGTGCGGGTTTTGTCCCTTGGTCAGGGCCGAGACGGGTACTTGCGAGCAAAAAGCAGTTGTTCGAAAGGATGGGCAATGGAATACGCTCTCTCCAACGATTCAATTTCTATTAAGGTGTCCACAGCTGGTGGTTCGTTTACCTCGATTGAGGCTGACGGACGCGAGTATTTGTGGCAGGGTGATCCCGCGGTGTGGTCCGGCCAGGCGCCGGTCTGCTTTCCGATTTGCGGAGGCCTGCGCGATGGTAGCGCCATGACGTTTGCCGGGCATCATGTGAAGCTCGCCCGCCACGGCTTTGCGCGCAAGCAGGAGTGGAAGCTGTTGAGCCAAAACGCAAACGAGCTGGCGATGTGCCTGGCATCTGAGGATAACGCTGCATTGCTGAGCGCTTATCCATATCCGTTTAAGCTCGTCGCCCGCTATACGCTCGAGGACGCTGCCGTGCGTGTCTCCTATGAAGTGACCAACGAGGGCGCCGAGGACATGCCGTTCTTTATCGGTGGACACCCCGGCTTTAGGTGCCCGCTCGACGAGGGCGAGGCCTATACGGACTACGAGTTGCGCTTCGAGAAAGACGAGGCAGCGGAGCTTTGCACCGCCGTACCCTCGACCGGATTGATTGATGTAGCTAACCGCTCCAAGAACCCCATGGTGGGAAAGACGCTGCCCCTATCGCACGAGCTCTTCGATTTCGCGGAGACCATCTTTGACGTGCTCGAGAGCCGTCAGGTCACGCTTTCCAAGAAGGGCGAGGACAAGGGCGTCCGCCTGAGCTTTGAGGGCTTCCCGTATCTCATTGTGTGGAGTAAGCCCGAGGGCGATTTTGTGGCGGTTGAGCCCTGGGGCGGCCTTTCGACCTGTTCCGATGAGGACGACGTACTTGAGCATAAGCGCGGCTGCCTTGTCGCTAAGCCCAAGGAGACCGTCGTTCGCTCGTTCACGATTGAGATTCTGTAATTCCGTTTTGTCGACTCGTATCGCGAGGCACAAGGAGCCTGCGAGATAAGGAGCTAAAAATGATCCTCACCGTTACGATGAACCCGTCTGTCGATACGCGCTATCAGCTCGATGAGCTCATTATCGACGACGTTAACCGTGTGACGCCCGAAAAGACCGCCGGCGGTAAGGGCCTCAACGTGGCCCGCGTCCTGGGCCAGCTGGGCGACGATGTCGTGGCAACCGGCTTGCTTGGTGGTCATATGGGCGCCTATATGGCCGAGCTCATGGATGCTAACGGCATTAAGAATGATTTTGTGCCCATCAAGGGCGAGACTCGCATTTGTCTCAACATCCTCCACGCCGGCAACCAGACCGAGCTGCTCGAGAGCGGCCCGACGATTGCCCCCGAGGAGCTCGATGCCTTTACCGCCAAGTTCGCCGAGCTTGCGAGCAAGGCCGATGTCGTTACCATCTCGGGTTCGCTGCCCCGCGGCGTCGAGGCGGACTACTACGCTAAGATCACGGGCATTGCAGAGAACGCCGGCGCCAAGGTGCTGCTCGATACCTCGGGCGCCTCGCTCGAGGCTGCGCTCAAGTCCGAGGTCAAGCCTGAGCTGGTTAAGCCTAACCTGACCGAAATTAACGGCCTTCTGGGCACGAGCTTTACCACCGACGATGTGGACGAGCTCCGTTCCGCGCTCGCCTCTGACGCCCGCTTCTCCGATATCCCCTGGGTCATCGTATCTATGGGCGCTGCCGGCTCCGTTGGTTTCCATAACGGCCGTGCGTTCCGCGCCAAGACCCCCGATATCCCCGCCGTTAACGCTACGGGCTCTGGCGATTCGACCATTGCCGGCTTCGCACATGCGATTGCTGCCGGAGCCGACGACGAGACGGTGCTGCGTACCGCCAACACCTGCGGCAAACTCAATGCCATGGATCCCATGACTGGCCACTTGGTTATGGATCGTTGGGACGAGGTTTACAACGGCGTTGTCGTGACCGAGCTGTAGGAGCTTGTGCTGCGGCCCCGGCATCGGTTGCCAGCTCATGTCGACGACAAGTGCAGTAGCATTATGCCGGGGCGCGACGCCGACACTGTCGTGTTCAATCCCGACCTTACCCTGGTCGAGACGCATGTGGGTGGCAACAGCGTCGGTAATGCGTTTGCCGAGTAGCCGCCAAAGAAACGATCCGAGAGGGGATTTAGATGATTTACGGTGCATTGGGCGATATCGAGGAGTACCGTGGAATGCTCAAGGGCCTCGACGTGCTGATCGACTGGCTCGAGGAGAACGATCCGGCGAAGCTCGAGGTCGGCAGCCATCCGATTCTGGGCGACAAGGTCTTTGCGAACGTCATGGCTCCCACGACGCGTCCCGAAGCCGAGGCTCACTATGAGACGCATCAGCGCTATCACGACCTGCAGATCGACGTCGAGGGTCGCGAGGCCTTTAAGGTTGCCACGGGCAGCCTGACGCTGGTTCAGGAGTTTGACGAGAAGGACGACTACGATCTGGTCGATTCCGACGCCTCGATCGCCGGCGATCTTGCTGACGACAAGTTTGCGCTGTTTGTTGCCGGCGAGCCTCACATGCCCACGCTCGAGTTCCAGGGCGATGGCGCGCAGCCGGTCAAGAAGATTTGCTTTAAGCTGCTTGCAGATGCTTACTGGGAGGGGTAACGCACTGCTCGGCTGAGCTGCTCGTCTGATGACGTGATTCCATTGGGGAGCGCGCTTGAGCCCCGTTAATCGCGGTTCCCTTGGGGATTGCGGTTGGCGGGGCTTTTTGTTGAGTAGGGGAGATGCCGGCGGCGTTGTGCTTGGATTTATTTGCGAAGAACATCGGCTAGCCGCAGGATTGAAATCATCGACCGATAAGTGAGTTCCACCTTTTCGCCCGCAAGCAGTCGTTTCGAGCCAATCTCATCTAGCCCCACAAGCCGAGAAAACAGCGGGCCGCTCATCGTGCCATCGTCAATTGACTCCCTTATGGTCTTCAAAACGTCCGTATCATGAAGCGATGCCGAGCTGTAGGGGGCAACACGAGCGGAACTCTCAATTAACGACGAGACAAAAGGATGGAGATGCTTTGGACATAGCCCATCAAACACCACATCCCCATTGTCATCCGAGCCGACCAGGCGCCAAGTATAATGATCGACCCAGTCGTCTCCGTCATATATGGCGTCCATGAGCAACTTCCCGTCTAGAGAGAGAAACCTATTTGGACATCGGGGCGCAAGACCGCAATCCATATCGGGCCTGCAGCAGCTCCAACCCAACGCACCACATAGGTTCCCTTTCGTACATGTGTATCAATCTGCCCCGAAATGCCGGTGAATGCAATTCCAGACCCGTTTGTCGGATAGCAATCGACGTATTTTTGTTTTCCGCTCACAACCTTGTATAGATATATCGTTCCAGCAAAAGAGAAGGTATCATGACTATTTTAGATCTATATGGCCAATTCGAGCCATCGCCATGGCAATTGTTGCAGCTGGGTTTCTTTTCATTAAAATTTCACTTTGGTAGATCCCCGCCCCTAAGCATTAAACCCGAAGTCCACCGAGTGGGCGAATTCCGGCGGATGTGCGCCTGAAATCGGTAACAAAAAAGCCGCCCGAAGGCGGCTATCTTGTGCAATGGAGCCAGCGACCGGGCTCGAACCGGTGACCCCCGCTTTACGAGAGCGGTGCTCTACCAACTGAGCTACGCTGGCGGCCATGTGGTGACGCAACTGAGGCGTCAACGGCTGTCTATGATACGGGACATCGCACATCCGCGCAAGTGTTCTGACGGCTTTTCTCACTTTAAATGCACTAATATTGGAGACGTGATGTCTTGCTCTTACGGGTCTCAAGCAGAATGGGGCAGTGATGATTCAACCCAAGATTCTTCTCACGCGCATCGATGATCGGTTTATTTACGGGCAAGACGTTGAGCTGTGGAATGAGGCGGTTGGTTCCAACCTCGTCCTGATCGTTAACGACGAGATTGCGGCGGATTCGCGCAAGTGGGCGCCTATGAGGGTCGCGGTGCCCGAGGGCGTGTGGACACGGTTTTTCTCGGTGCAAAGGGCCATCGACATCATTCATACCGCAACGCCGCGCCAATTGATTCTGATCATGGTGGCCTCACCCGCCGATGCACTCGCGCTGGTTAAGGGTGGCGTGCCGATCACCAAGATCAGCATTGGCCATATGCAGGCAGGGGAGGGCAAGCACCCCATAACGCCCGCAGTCGCCGTAGACGGCGAAGATGTCGCCGCCTTCAAAGAGCTGCAAAAGCTCGGCATAGAACTAGAAATCCGCTATCTCCCCAGCTCCAATCCCGACCCCATCGGCAATCTGTTCAACTGATCCCTTGGGGACGGAGAAAAACGAATCATTTTGCCCTTGCGAGGGACGCGTGCGATGCTGCCTGTCAAAAACAATGCCCATTTACTACGTTTGATCGGCTATCGCCGAGCATGTCGAGGTAGCGCACAGAGATGTGGTGTAAGAGGCGGGGCATGCCCCGCCTCCGCCCTTTCTTGAAAGGGAGGGGACACCGCCTAGAATTCGTCGTTGGAGTAATGAAGGTGACGAATGGAAGGAAAGGCGATGCCCCAAGAAGAGAGTGTACTGCGCCTCGGCCGCGACGAGGCCCTCGAGGCGGCGAGGCTTTGGCAGGAGTGCGGCGACGCGCGCGAGTTCGCGTGCAGGGTGCTGGGCGGCGTGATGAACGCGCTGATGGACTCCGAGGCCCAGCAGATGTGCGGCGCGAGCCGCAACGAGCGCAGCGACGGCAGGGAGAACAGCCGCAACGGCTACCGCCCCAGGTCGCTCAAGACCGCCGTGGGCGACGTGGAGCTCGAGATACCCAAGCTCAGGCACGGCACCTACTACCCCGAGGGCATGCTCGCGCGATGGTCGCGCGTCGACACCTCGGTGGCCGCCATCGTGCAGGAGATGTACGTGTGCGGCGTATCCACCCGCAAGGTCGAGCGCGTGGCGTCCAGGCTGGGCATATCCTCGCTGTCGAGCTCGGAGGTCTCGAGCCTCTGCTCCGACCTCGACGCCGAGGTGGCGGAGTTCCGCCGCCGCGACCTGTCGGGCACGCCGTGCTGCTACCTGTGGCTCGACGCCACCTACATGAGCTGCAGGGTCGGCTCGTCGGTCGTCTCGCAGGGCGTCGTGACCGCGATCGGGCTGGGCGCCGACGGGCGCAAGCACTTCCTGGGCTGCGACGTGGTCGACACCGAGAGCGAGGACTCCTGGGCGGCATTCCTCGGCGGGCTGCGCGAGCGCGGGCTGGCCGGCGTTCGCCTCGTGGTCTCCGACAGCCACGCCGGGCTCGTGGCCGCCGTCTCGCGCCTGTTCCAGGGCTGCGCCTGGCAGCGCTGCGTGACGCACCTGCAGCGCAACCTCCAGAGCGCCTGCTCGGGCAGGCCCGAGGACTCCAAGGCGGCCGTCAGGGACCTCGTGCACGCCGCGGTCTACCAGGACGACCCCGACCTCGCGCGCTGCGTGTGGGCCGAGGCGGCGCCCTGGGTGGCGTCGGTGTCCGCCAGGGCCGGCGAGGTCTTCGAGCAGGCCGAGGACTCCGCGCTGGCGTTCACGGCCTTCCCCAGGGCGCACTGGGCCAAGCTCCGCACCAACAACGTCCAGGAGCGCGCCAACCGCGAGATCAAGCGCCGCTACAGGGTCGTGCAGTCCTTCCCCTCGAGGGAGTCGATGCTGCGCCTGACGTGCGCGAGCCTCATGGAGACCGAGGGACAGTGGTCCCAGCAGCGCGTGTTCTCCGAGGCCTCGGCCGCCGAGGGCTTCGCCGAGCCCGCGGACAGGCCGGCCCCGACGGAGGGGAGGCGCCGCGCGCTCGGGCGGCGCGCCAGGGAGATAGTGGACGAGATAGTCGAGAGGCGCGGTCTCAAGAAGGAGTAATATCGGGACTTGCAGCGACGGACCTCAGGACGCTCTTACACCACGTCTGCGCGCGCCACCCATGTCGAATTTGAGAAAAACAAAACCGCAGGTAGGCGGCTCGCGAATTTAGCAAAAACCGGTGCATGGTCGAGCATCCCGGGCTAAACGTAGTAAATGGGCATAGTTTTGATATGTCACTCATACAGTCACAGCGAAATTGAGCCCAAAAGATGAAAAAACGCCCGTCGGCGGTGGTGCCGGCGGGCGTTGCTGTGCAATATGTCGCGTTGTGGGCCTAGTGCCTCATAAAGTGGTACTCGATCACATTGCTGTAGGGGTGACCCGGGCCCACAATGCCCTGCGGGAACAGCGGCTGGTGCGGCGTGTCGGGGTACATCTCTGCCTCGAGGGCAAAGCCGGCGCCCCAGCCATAGTTAGCATCGTCCTTGGCGTGCTCGTCGCCCAGCCAGTTGCCGGTGTAGAGCTGCACGCCCGGTGCGGTGGTGTAGTAGTCCAGCTCGCGACCGGTCCACATCTCCTCGACATGCAGGGCGCGGCGCAGGTTGCGACCGTACTGATAGCCATCGATGCACAGGCAGTGATCGTAGCCACGGGCCTGCTTAATCTGCGGGTCGTCGGCTTCCATGCCAGGAGCGACGGGGCGCAGCTCGCGGAAGTCAAACGGCGTGCCCTCGACCGGAGCAATTTCGCCGGTGGGAATGTTCTGCTCGTTGATGGGCAGGTAGTGGGCGGCGTTGGCGACAAAGAAATGTTCGCAGTCCATGCCGGCGTTATGGCCAGCAAGGTTAAAGTACGTGTGGTTGGTCATGGACACGTAGGTGGCGCGGTCGCTCTCGCAGCCATACTCGATGCGAAAGACGCCGGTGCGTGTAACGGTAAACACGGCCGTAAAGGTGCGGTTGCCGGGCAGGCCCAGTTCGCCATCCTCAAGCGAGGTGGTCATGCGCGCGGCATTGTGGACTTCGTCGAGCTCAACATCCCACACGCGTTTATGCAGACCGTGCTCAAGATCGCTGTGCAGGTTGTTGGTGCCCTCGTTGGCCGGCATATGCCAGTCCGTACCGTCGATGGTGATCGTGGCGCCCGCGGTGCGGTTTGCCACGGGGCCGATGGTCGCGCCAAAGCAGGCGGGGTTGTCAAAGTAATCCTCGAGCTTATCGAAGCCCAGCACCACATCGCGCACGTTGCCGGGAATGTCGGGCACGTCGATGCCCAACACGGTGGCACCATAGTCCATAATGCGAACGCAGATCTCGGGCCCGTTGAGGGTGTAACGATGAACGGGGGTACCGCACGGCGCGGTGCCGAAAAGCTCGGAAGTGATCATTTGGTTCCTAACATCGAGGTATTTCCGACAAACTGTAGCGCGAACAGGCGAGATTATCACTACACCCCACTAAAGCAGGGGATATTTTTCTCAAAAAAGTGATGATTGGAGCTGTGCGGGCGTTCATTTCTGACGCGCGCGAGTCTGATACAATTTGTTCGTTATTGTTTAAATGACGTGAGCGTGGAACAGCGAGGACTCATCGTGATTAAAGCGGAGCGACAGGATAAGGTCCGGCAGCTGCTCGAGGAACAGGGAACGGTCTCGGTCAAGGAGATTTCGGATGCGTTAGGTGTCTCGGATATGACGATCCGCCGTGACCTTGAGGAACTTGCGAGCCTGGGCGAGATCGAGCGCGTGCACGGCGGAGCCCGCAGTGCGCAGAGCCGTCCACACGCTATGCTGCGCCATGAGTATTCGCACAGCGAAAAGCGCACAAAGCATGCCGAGGAAAAGTTGCAGATTGCGCGCCGTTCTGTGGAGCTTATCGAGGAAGGCTCGACCATCTTTTTGGGCACGGGCACCACGGTTGAGCAGATGGCCTCGATGCTGCCGGCGTTTCGCCTGCGCATTGTGACCAATTCGCTTTCGGTGTTTAACCTGCTCGAGGCGCGCGAATACTGCGAACTGTGCCTGGTGGGCGGCGTGTACCGCCGCCGCACTGCCGCTTTTGTGGGCCCCACGGCCGAGGACACCTTGCGCGCACTGGGGATCGACGCAGCCTTTATCGGCGCAAACGGCATTTTGGACGGCGACGTGTCTACGTCTAACATGGAAGAGGGCCGCATCCAGCAGCTCGCCTTTAGCAAGGCCGACTCGCGCTACCTCATCGCCGACTCCAGCAAGATTGGCAAGCGCGACTTCTACACCTTCTGCCGTCTGGACAGCCTGGACGCCGTGGTGTGCGAGCCGGGCATCGCCGCCGAAGATCGTGCCGCCATCGAGGAGCATACGCAGGTCATTTGCTAGCTAGCGCTACGGGATTGCCAACGGGCGATGCGGGAGGACTTTTACCTCCTGTCATTGTGGAAACCAGCGCGTCAGCGCTACGCGATATGACGCGCAAATGAGGACTCCACTATCAAATCGCCTCAATCTGTAACATCTAGACGTCCAAAACCGGTCTTAGTGTTACAGATTGAGACAATTCGGCGGGGTCTACCTTGTTTGTCTCGATCTGTAACGGTTAGGACTTAAAAACTCGGCTACGTGTTACAGATCGAGACAAAAGAAAAAGAACATTAGGACTTGAAAATAAAGTTTTGATAAGGGATTCGCCCAGTTAAGACGGTGCGGCAGACAATTGAGATTAGTTTGCCTCCGGAGTCGTAAGCATAATGAGTCAGTTCGATGACCGGAAGTTTTGCAACACCATAATTTCTGGCTTCGGAATCGCTAAGCTGACGTGCTCTATAGCTTTCCCTAACAGATTGGATAGACTTGGACAAGTCGTCCATGATTCTGCTAAATGCCTGAAAATCTAACTGGTTATTCGGAACGCGCGACTTTGAAATGAAGAACGTATCAGCGCCTATGAAGCTACCTTCAAGTTCGTAGGTCAATTCAAGACGCTGAATTTCATCGCGACTTTGACATCCAAATTGCTGGAGCATCATTACGGAAATTGGACGACCTGATGTGAGGCCGCCGAAATGTTTGGTAATGGCATCTGGATCAACGCCATCGCAATGGCTTGCAAAGTCAAAGTCTAAAAGTGAATTGAGCTCGCTAACGCGTTTCGGTGCAACAAACGACCCCTTACCTTGGATTCGATAGATACTTCCACGACGCTCCAGCTCACTCATGGCAAGTCGGACGGTTGTTCTGCTTACGGCGTATTCGTCGCAGAGTTCCATTTCTGTTGGAAGTTTATCGTCTGCTTGATATTCATCGACGATCTGCTTGAGCAGCGCGTCGGTGAGCTGTAAATAGAGTGGCCGTTTTTCGTGTGTATCGAGCATTAGAGCCTCAGTTTGCATGTTGGTTATACCTGATGGTTGCCTCAGTCGGGATGTAACGTGGGCAAGGTAACCTTAACGTATCACAGAGCGGCTCAGCATGACGATCTGATGCCTGTATCCACGAAGGGCTTGTCCGAGCGTGAAGATATTCTGGGGCAGGCAAATACCGTTCATGGAGTCCCCGATATGTTGGAGGTCAGCGCCGGCTGCTTTTGCTGCAAGGCCTATTTTCTTAATGGTCTCGCTGTCGCAGGAGTCTTGACTCGTCCCGTTCGCCGCCATGACGAGAACCTTCTCTTCAATTGACTTGCCTACGTTGTGGGATCGTACAAAGTCTACGATGGCGCGCAGGTCTGCTTCTTGGAAGCAAGGGACGGTGTAGGGGGCTGGCACGAGAAGGATATCGACGCCGAGGTCAACAAACTTGCGCGCAATTTCGAGCGTCATGACAGGTTCCGCAACGCCCGCTCCATGCATTTTTCCGGCTATGACCAGGCCATTGAAATGCTCTTTGGAGAGTTTAATCGAATGGGCGATTGCATCGTTGGAGACGCCGGTTCCAGGGTTGCCCGTCAGGCAGATAAAATCAAATCCGAGTTCGTTAGCCTTTTCTAAGGTTTTGGGAGAGACGCGACGACCCATGGGGATTTCCGTACGGGATTCAGACATCTCTGCCTCGTTATCAACTGGCTCCAGATTGACGCCAATGGGCCTTCCGCATGCTCGCTTCACCCAAGTGACCGGGTTTTCATTGAGATCATCTGGAATACCGGCAATAACTGGATCGAACACATCGAGCGCGTTAAACAGAAGCAGGTCGGCACCTGCGGCACGTTCGATTTCTGCATTAGTAACGCCGCCGAGAAATTGGGAAGAGGGTACGTTTTCCGCCATGATGGTACGTCCCTCGGAAGCCAGAATTGCCTGCTTTAGATCCATGGGTGACGTGGCGGCAAAATCGGATGCGGACATGTTCAGTAATCGTTTGGGCATTGTTACTTCCTTTGACTAGAACGACAGGCTTGTGACATTGTCTCTAATATTGTTACAACAATATATTCAATATGTTATATCCAATCGGTGAACGGTTGCAAGCTTATTGTACTGCTCGGAAAAAATAGCCTTTAGCTGGGAAAACCTTATATTAATCAACTACCGTTCACCGAATAAGTATTTGAATTCTTGACATATCGACAAAGCGGAAAAAGAATTGGTTATGACAAATCGCGCAAATGATATTACATTTCGCACAAGAACGTATTCACTTACATAAGTGGATACAAACGGGGACGACGACGGTTGAGTCCGGATAAATCGTTGTGTGCCCGGGAATCATGAAAGGATGTGTTATGGACGCTATCGTCAAATTCCTTGAAAAACACCAGCCTCTCTTCGACAAAATCTCGAGGAACATTTATCTGGTGGCGATTAAGGATGGCTTTCTCTCGAATATGCCAATTGTGCTGTTCTCGAGCCTGTTCCTTCTTCTTTCGACGCTCCCTGCCTATGTAGGCATCACGCTTCCGTCTGAGGTGCTGGATTTCTTCAATAAAATCTATGCATATACCATGGGACTTCTTGGCATTATGGTGGCCGGCACCACGGCGAGCTCACTTGCCATGTCGATGAACCGTCGCATGCCTTCGGGTAAATCTCTCAACCCCACCTCGTGCATGGTTTGTGCCATGTGCGGCATGCTCTTGCTATCGGTGACGAACGATGTTGTCTCGATTGGCGGAGCAGATACATCTGTTTTTGAAACCGGCTATATGGGAACTAAGGGTTTTCTCGCTGCGTTCGTAGCCGCATTCTTGACCGTTAATATCTATAAGGTGTGCATTAGCCATAATGTGACGATCAAGCTCCCCAAAGAGGTCCCTGGCTCTATTGCGCAGAGTTTTCGCGATATCTTTGCATTTGGGTTTTCGATCCTTGCGTGCGCTTTTATCGATCTTGCGAGCCGCAAGCTGCTTGCTGTGCCGTTCGCCAATTTGGTATCCGCTCTCATCTCGCCGCTGTTCTCCGCGGTTGACACCTATCCTGGCATGGCGCTTATCGAAGGCGCGGTCGCACTTTTCCAATTTATGGGTATCCACGGTGCTTCGGTTGTCATGAGTCCGATCAATGCTGCGCTCTACGGCAATACCGTTACCAATCTTGAGGTTTTCCAAGCAGGTGGACGCCCGTCAATTGCTCTCACGCAGGACTTTACAAGCTTCATCGGCGGTCTGGGCGGTTCTGGCTGCACGTTCATCGTTCCTATTATCCTGATCATGTTTATGCGCTCCAAGCAGCTTAAAGCCATGGGCAAGGCATCGATTATCCCGGTGATTTTTGGAGTTAACGAGCCCGTTATCTTCGGTATGCCGATTGTTCTCAATCCCTATATGTTCGTGCCCTTCCTAGTGGCTCCTATGGTCAACGCCATTATCGGTAAATTTTTCATTGACGTCATTGGAATGAACGCCCCCATGTATACCATGCCGTGGGCGCTTCCCGGCCCAATCGGTGCATTCCTCACCACGGGTCTCGATCTGCGTTCTCTCGTATTGATGGCAGTGCTGTTGGTCGTTGACTTTGTGATTTACTATCCGTTCTGCAAGGCGTATGACCATCAGCTTTGTTTGGAAGAGTCTGCAAAGGAGACTGCAGGAACCTCGGATGCAGATGCTATTGCCGCACAGGAAAATGTCGCAAAAGCTCTCGAGGCGGTAAAGGACAAGGCGGAGCAGATCCGCGTGCTTGTGCTTTGCCAGGGTGCCGGCACTTCGACTCTCTTGGCAAATGCTCTTCGCGAAGGTGCCGCTGCTAAGGGTATCGATCTGGTTTCTCAGTCCGGTGCGTACGGAAGCCACTATGAGACGATGGATCAGTACAACGTGATTGTTCTGGCACCCCAGGCACGCATGTACTATGACGCTATGAAGGCCGATACCGATCGCCTTGGAATTAAACTGCTCACCACAAGGGGCAAGGAGTATATCGACCTTACCAACGATCCCGAAGGTGCAATTGACTGGATCGTTCAGGAGCTGGCCAAATAGTGGATGCACTCCGTCGTTGATTCGTCGGTGTATAGTACGGCCCTGCAGCTTATTGAGCTGCGGGGCCGTATTTCGTTGAGTATCTAATTGAGACAATGAGCGCAACCGTCGTGAGGTCGCATTGGCGCTCTCCGAGTCACCGACAAGCTGCCTTTCATCTATGTGACCAATTCGCTTTCGGCCTTTAGCCTGCTCGAGGCGCGCGAGGATTGCGAGCTGTGCCTGGTGGGCGGCATGTACCGCCGCCGCACCGCCGCCTTTGTGGGCCCCATGGCCGAGGATGCCCTGCGCGCACTAGGGATTGACACGGCGTTTATCGGTGCCAACGGCATTCTGGACGGCGACGTGTCCACGTCCAACATGGACGAGGGCCGCATCCAGCAGCTCGCCTTTAGCAAGGCCGATACGCGCTATCTGATTGCCGACTCCAGCAGGATCGGCAGGCGATACATCTGCCCATTACAGTCTGAAGTGGGCCACCGATAAATTTCGATGGCGAGCATTCGGCGCATTGCCTACGATACGGGCAAGCCCCGAGGGGCCGCCGATCGGGCGCCTCCGGATGGCCGTCTGCCCCTGCCCCGTAGAGGGCCCGGGGGGTGTTGCCACCGGGGGCGCTCGCCGCTCCGGACGACTGATAGGAAACTGCCGGGCGCAAGCGCCACGGCCAGGTAATGTGGGTGTCGCAGGGAGGGGTTCCGATCGGCCTACCGATTGGAGGATAACACCGTGGCACCACCTAGAATGCCGGAAGCCGTCATCGGGCTCGATGTCGGGAAATTGTCCCATTGGGCATGCGTCGCGACCCGGGACGGCGAGATACTGCTGAGCGCCCCCGTCGCGAACAGGGAGGGCGATCTGGACTCGCTGTTCGGCCGCTTCCCCGACGCGCTCGTGGTCGTCGACCAGTCGCGCAACATAGGCGCCCTCGCGCTCGCCCGCGCCAAGGCGGCCGGGATGTCGGCGGCGTACCTGCCGGGACTCGCGGCACACGGGGCCGCCAGGCTCTTCGCCGGCGACGCCAAGACCGACGAGCGGGACGCAATGGTCATCGCGAAGACGGCGCTGGGCATCCCCGACGCACTCCTGCCGGTCGGGGATCCGGGCCCGACGGTCGCGGCGGCGAGGGCGCTGGCCGCCCAGAGAAACTTCCTGACCTGCGAAAACACCAGGAGCAAGAACCGGCTGCGCAGCATCCTGCTGGAATCGTGCCCCGCCTTCGAGGCGTTGGTCGACCTGTCCGACGGTCCCCAGCTGAGGCTCATGGCATCCCTCGGCGGGGCCTGGTCGGTGGCCGACGCCGGGCCCCGCAGGGCGGCGGCGCTCACGCGCGGGGCGGCGCGCGGCAAGATCGAGGCCCTCGTCCGCTCGACGGCCTCCTCGACAAGGCCGGACGCGGCGGCCATCGCCGCCGAGGACCGGGCGGTGAGGCTGCTCGCGCGCAGGATCTCCGAGAACTCGGCGGAGATCGATGTGATCACGGCGGAGATATCCGCCCTCCTCGAGGGCGACGATACCTACCGATGCCTCCTGACGGTGCCGGGGATCGGCCCCAAAACCGCTTCCGAGCTCGCGATCTCCATAGATATCGAAGACTTCCCAAGCCACGACAGGCTCGCGTCGTACTGCGGCCTGGCGCCGCGCAACCGCCAGTCGGGGACCTCGATCTCCTCGGTGACGGCATCGCGCCAAGGCAACAAGAGGCTGAAGAACCTGCTCATATTCTCGTGCAACTGCCTTACCCGGACAGAGGGAAGATGGGGCGATTACTACGCTAGGTGCCGAGAGCGGGGCATGCCGCACGGCAAGGCGCTCAAGGCGCTGGCACGAAAGAGGCTGAAGGTCATCTACGCGATCATGCGGGACAGGGTGCCCTACGCCGCCTAGTCGAAGCGCTCCGAACAGATTGGAGCCCATCGGCCGAAAGGCCTGGCGTTAGCATGTCGCGATTCAATCTCGAAAACAGCATTGCCCAGTTGACAAAACTATAGGAACACCCCCCTGCCGGCGCGGGGGTACCGCTTTACAATGACGCGCAAATAACTTTGAGCAACAAGGATGAGGCTATTCTGAGATATGACTAGACTCCGTATTTCGTCTTTATGTCCCTTGAGAATGAATCATAGTCTTCATAGAGCCCCTCTTTGCTTTCATCCTCGGCGTGGTTTATACGTTCAAGGAGCTTATCCTTTGGAGCCTCTTTTGTTATTGCGGCCTCGCTATCGGGTATTGTGGATTGCAAGAATAGTTCTAGAGCATGGACGTCTTTGAGTATGTAGCCTGTCGAACGACCCGCTCCTGTTTTTTCGATTGCGCTGCAACTAACAAGCTGACCGAGGGTTCGTTTAACGGTGACCTCGCTGATATCGGGGCAGTTGGATCGGATGTCGGATTTCTTAATGACGCCGGGTCTCTGTTGAAATAGAACGGCGATGCGCGCTTGCTTCGACATGGGACGAGTGCTTGATTCAATTAAGGTACGCTGCTCGAGCTGTCGGTAGGCGGCCAGGGTTGTTCCGAGCATGAAACGGATAAAGGGTACTTCGGTGTTTTGATTTTCATTCCATCCAGTGGAGCTTGCAGCGAGAGCGTTGTAGTAAAGCGCTTTGTTGTCTTCAATAAGTCGTTCGATGCTGATGTAACGCGCAACGTCGTATCCAGTCTTTTCGAGCAGCAGCGTTGTAAGGAGCCGGCTCATCCTGCCATTGCCATCGTTGAAGGGATGAATGCTAACAAAATCGAAGATAAAGCGGAGCGATATAAGGAGGGGATCGCAAACTTGGCGAGATAAAGCATCGTTGAGGGACTGGCAGGCTTCTTTAATAAGTCCCGGGGTTGCTAGGGCCGAAGGGGGCCTAAAGCGCACAAATCGATTTCCTTGATCGTCAATGGAGACGATTTCGTTATCGCTATCTTTCCAATGGCCTCCATACGAGATTGCCGTGTGCGCCATGAGGTCACGATGCAACTGCAGAATGACCGATGGCGTTACGGGAATGGAATCGTGTTGCTCGTGAATAAGCGACAGCACATCTCGGTATCCAGCAATTTCTTCCTCTGCGCGGGAGCTTGGCTTGGCGGAATACGCCATGATCGCTTTGAGTCTTTTTTGGGTGGTAACAATTCCTTCAAGTCCGTTGGAGGACCGGGTGCTTTGGATCTTAGCCTCCTCCATTAGGGACGATAGAAGCTCGGGTTTGACTTGACTCAGAGCAAGCTGACGGCCTTTATGCTCGCGTATCGAGAGGAGGAGGTTGGTGATTGGAGTTGCTTCGAGTTCCGCTGGGACTGTGGTGTAATCGAACTGGCGCATGCGGCTCCTTTCGGTATCACGAACATATTTTCGATATCATAATATCATTAAATGATACCGAAAGTATGTTCGTGATACCGAAAACTAGAAACCATGCTTTATAACTGCTTGGAAAGTTCGGATTTGACTATCTTATTGTCTCGATCTGTAACAGTTAGACGGTTAAAAGTGGGCTACGTGTTACAGATTGAGATCTTTCAGCCCTGGTCGCCCGTTCGTCTAAATCTATAACAGTTAGGATTGAAAATCCCTGCTAGATGTTACAGATCGAGATAAACGGCCCGCACGGGCTCACCAAAAACAAAAAAGGCCGCATGCGAACCCGTGGAGGGATTCGTATGCGGCCGGCAGGGGGTACGCGGCTTAAACTAGGCCATGAGCAGGCCGGTCTCTGCGACGTTCTTGTACCAGTACGCGCTCGCCTTGGGATAGCGCTCCTGGGTCTCAAAGTCGATGTAGAACAGGCCATAGCGCTTGTTATAGCCGTTGGTCCAGGAGAACTGGTCCTGCAGCGACCACACAAAGTAACCGTCGACGTTCACGCCGCCGTCGATTGCCTTGAGGATCCACGCGAGATGCTGACGCATGTAGTCGATGCGAGGGGCGTCGTCGATAAAGCCATCCTCGAAGTCGTCCTTATAGCCCATGCCGTTCTCGGTGATGTAGATCTTCTTGTAGTTGGGGTAATCGTTCTTAATGCGCAGCAGCAGGTCGTACAGGCCCTCGGGATAGATAATCCAGTCCCAATCGGTGGTGGGAACGCCTTCACGCACGCATGCCTCGCCCACGCCCTTGAGGAACCAGCGCGAGGAGCCCTTGTCGCCGGTGCCATTGTGGTTGATGTCGTTTTCGCCCTCGGCGGCACGCAGGAACTGGCACTTGTAGGTGTTGACGCCCAGGCAATCGTTGTAGGGGAGCGCGGCGGTCAGCGCGGCGATGTCCTCGTCGCGGACGTCGAGCTCGCCGCCGGCGATATGGGCCAGCTTGGTCGCAGCCTCCATGGTGTCGGCTGCATAGTGGCCGCGGAAAGTGGCGTCGAGTACCCAGCGGTTGTTGATGACGTCGGCCATGCGAGCTGCCTCGCAGTCGGCGGCGTTGTTGGGATCGAGGGGATACTTGGGCTCCAGGTTCTGGACAATGCCGATCTCGCCCTCAAAGCCGCCCTCATGGAAGGCGACGACAGCCTTGGCGTGGGCCACCATCATGTTGTGCATGAGCTGGAAAGCCTTGTCCAGGCGATACTTCTCGCCGTGCGGCCAGTTGCCGACGATAAAGCTGCCCTCGGCGGTCGCGGGAATCTCGTTAAACGTGAACCAGTGCTTGACCTCGGTGAACTCGGCAAAGCAGAACTTGGCGTACTCGACAAAGGCGTCGATCGTCGTGCGCGTCAGGAAGCCCTCGCCGCCGTTCTGGTAAAAGGCCTCGGGCGTATCAAAGTGATCGAGCGTGACATAGGGGATAACGCCAGCATTGTTGCAGGTGGCAAAGAGCTCGTGATAGAAGGCGACACCTTCGGGGTTGATCTCGCCAGTGCCGTTGGGGAAGATGCGGCTCCAAGCGATGGAGACGCGGATACCGTTGATGCCGAAGCGCTGGCACAGGTCGATATCGACCGGGTACTTGTTGTAGAAATCGCTTGCGGGATCGGGGGAGAAGCGACCCTGGGCTGCCAGGAAATCGTCCCAGGGCACTTTGCCCTTGCCGTGCGTACGGGTCTCGCCCTCAACCTGGTAAGCAGCGGTGGCGCCGCCAAACACAAAGCCGTCGGGGAACTGCATGGGGTTGGTCATGAGTCATCCTTTCTGTGGGATACGAATAGGGAGGGTGCCCGAACTGGGGATCCGGGCACCAACAGAGGGAGGAACCTAGTCGAGGTTCTCGCGGAGCCACTTGATGGCGCCAGCGGGGTCACGAGTAAGGTCGATATATTCCTTACCGCGCGGGGCGAGCAGCTTAATGCCCAGACGATCGGTGTCGGCCTTCATGTCGTTGTAGTAGCTACGGACCTGCGGGGCAAGCACGATAACGTCGTACTGATCCATGATGGCAGTGTGCTGACCATAGGCGCCTGCGGAGGAAGCGATGTTCTCTCCGGTCTGTGCGGCACCTTCCTTGATGGCGTTGGCGAGCATGGCAGAGGTGCCGGCGCCGGCGCACAGGACGAGGACCTTCAGGCCGTCGACATCCTTCTTAGCGGATGCGTCGGCGGCGGGCTCGGGCTGATCGGCGACAGGCTTGCTGTCGGCGGCAGCGGCGGTCGGCTCGACGGCAGCGGCGGTCTGCTCGATGGCGGGTGCAGAGGTGCTGGCGGCGATGGTGGCAGCACCATCGGACTCGAGACCCAGCTCGGCGGCGCGCTCGGCCTCCTGGTCGCAGAGCAGCTTATCGTATGCCTTCAAGAACGGCAGGTAGATGATGGCGTCCAGCAAGATGATGATCGCGACAAATACCAGGGCGATAAGCTGGAAGTTCGTGGTGATGAAGATGCCGATGGGGGCAGGGGTAGCCCAAGGCACCACGAAGGAGAAGCCGTTCATGCCCACATTGTCGATAAAGAACTTGGCAACACTCACGTTGACGCAGCCGGCGGCAACAAAGGGGATGAGCATGTAGGGGTTAAGGATCATCGGCGCGCCAAAGAGCAGCGGCTCGTTGACAGCAAAGGCAACAGGAACAATCGAGGCCTTACCGACGGCTTTGAGCTGCTTGGACTTCATAAAGAGAATCAGCAGGAGCGGCACGATGAACGTGGCGCCGGTGCCGCCGAACTCACCCACGAGCGACATGTTAAAGGTGAGGGAGTGGGCGGGGTGACCACCGGCCAGCAGAACCTGCAGGTTCTCGGCCTGGTTGGCAAGACGGATGGGGTCGATGCCCGGCTGGACGATCGAGGGGCCGTGGACGCCGATGAACCAGAAGAACGCGGTGGCTGCCTGAATAAGGATGAGTCCGGGGTAGGTCTCTGCTGCAGTGAAGAGCGGGGAGAGCAGTTTGATGAGCAGCTCGGAGAACGGAACGCCCATGAGGTTGCGCACGACGACATCGATGATGCCGCAGATAATGACGGCGCCGCCAAAGGGGATGATGTCGCGGAAGTTCTGAGCGATGGCGCCCGGGACCTCCTTGGGCAGCTTAATGGTCAAATCGCGCGAGACGCAGAATTTGTAGACCCACACGGTGATGAACGCGGCGATATAGGCCGAGAACAGACCGCGCGTGCCCATGCTGGTGCAGTCGAAGACCGAAAGCTCGGAGCCGTTGAACTTGGTGGTGAACTGCGTAACGGCGAGCAAAAGCATACTGCACTGGGCGGCCACCATGGTGGAGCCGTCGTTGAGCACTTTGCCGGCGGGCATGCGACGGTTCATGGAAGCCGTAAAGTTCTTGGCAGTGGTGCCGGCAACCATGATGCCCATGACGCCCATGGTGAAGTTGTACAGCTTGTTGCACCAGTCGGTGAGCGGCTGGGGCAGCGTGATGCCGACTACGCCGGGAAGGGTGGCAATGAGCAGGAAAATCGAAGAGGTGAGGACGATGGGCATGCACCCAAGGAATCCGTCCTTAATAGCCTGGAGGTAGATGTTCCTCGAGATCTTCTCAAAGAACGGCTGATGCTTTTCGAGCATCTTTACGATGGCGTCCATAGAGCTCCTTTGCTACTTGATGCGCGATGCATGTGGATGGAACTGGTCGTCGATGGATGGTCAGGACTGCCCGGAAACCTTCCTGCTTAGGGAAGGCATTGCGAAATGACAACGTTGTCATTTCGTTAATGACAACGTAAGACATTTTTGGAAGAGCAACAAGGATTTACGGGTGAACGGTCGATATTGTCCGATAAACGGCTGATTTGTCAGTCGGGCAGGTAGTGTATGCTAGAACGCAAAAAACAAGCGATGCAAAACCGACTGGAGAAGTAGTGGCAACGATGGACAAGAAAAATGTCTCAATGAACGATGTGGCAGTTGCTGCGGGCGTTTCTCTCAAGACGGTGTCGCGCGTGATCAACGAGCCCGATAGCGTGCGAGAGTCGACACGCGATAAGGTCCATTCCGCAATGGAGGCGCTCGGGTTTCGAACTAACTTTGCCGCGCGTTCACTCAAGTTGGGCCGTTACGGGTGCATCGGCGTGGTGATGTTCCACTTGTCGGGCGGCGCCGTGGACATGATTGACGGTATCGCCGATGCCGCCGAAGAACGCGGCTTTGCGCTCACGATGATTAAGAAGTGCGCGGGGGAGAAGATGACCCTTGCCGACGCAGCGCGCAGGATGTCGCAGCTGCCTGTTGATGGCATGATCTTCAACCTGCGTCAGATGGTCGATGACTTTGATACGTTTGAGGCACCGAAAGACCTCAAGACGGTGATTATCACGCCGATGGAACATCCTACCTGCTCTACCGTTAGTGACGATCAAGAGGGTGGTGCGCGCATGGCGTGCGAGCACTTCTTAAATCGCGGGCACAAGAACGTGTATTTCGTCTCTGGTAAGAAAGAGTCGCTGTCGAGCCAGTGCCGTATGAAAGGTTGGCGTGCGGCGCTCGAGGCACGTGGCATTGAGCCGTCCGAGCCTCTGCAAGGCGATTGGAATGCGGATAGTGGCTATGCCGCGGGCCTTGTGCTTGCCGATAAACCCGATTGCACGGCGATCCTCGCTGCTAACGACTGCATGGCAAATGGTGTGATGATGGCTCTACATGACAAAGGACTCAGTGTGCCCGACGACGTGTCCGTGATCGGCTTCGACGATGAGCTCTACAAGACGATTCCCAACTCGATTCTGACGTCGGTGAAGTTTCGCCACCGCGAGCTGGGCATCCGTGCGCTTAACGAGGTCGTTGCGGGTTTGGAAGCCCCGAGCTCCAGAAGTCGCACGCTTGTGTCGGGCGTGTTGGTCGAGCGTTCCAGCGTAAAGGACTTGCGGGCGTAGGGTTTTTCGGCCCGTTCGTCTCAATCTGTAACAGTTAGGACCGAAAAACTCAGCTAAATATTACAGATTGAGATATTTCTGCTCGGGCGTTCTGTTTGTCTCGATCTGTAACAGCTAGGATCCAAAAACTCAGCTAGTTGTTACAGATTGAGATGAACAGGAGGACGGGTGCGGTCTAAACAAAATGGCCCGCGCATCACGCATCGATGCACGGGCCATTTTTTGTCTGCGAGCGGCAGGTGGCGTCAGCGTCTTATGCCTTGAGGTTTTCCTCGATCCAGGCGACGGCACCCTTGGGATCCTTAGTGAGGTCGATGTACTGTTTGCCCTTGGGCGACAGCAGCGTGATGCCCAGGCGGTCGGTGTCGGCCTTCATCTCGTTGTAATAGGTGCGAACCTGCGGAGCCAGGACGATGACGTTGTACTGGTCCATGATGGCGTAGTGGCTGCCGTAGGCACCGGCGTTGGCGGTAATGTCGATGCCCAGCTCGTCGGCGCCTTCCTTAAGCGCGTTGGCGAGCAGTGCAGAGGTGCCGGCGCCAGCGCACAGAACCAGAACCCTCAGATCCTTGCCCTTAAGGGCGGACGGAGCTGCGGAGGCCTCGGTGGCAGAAGCGGTCTCGACAACAGGAGCCTCAACGGCGGGGGCGGCAGCGGTCTTGACGGCCTTGGTCTCCTCGGCCTCTTCTTCGGCCAGGGTCTCGGCCTCCTGCTTGCACAGGACGTTGTCGTAGGCCTTGCAGAACGGGTAGTAGATCAAGAAGTCAACGACCAGCAGGACGACAACCAGGACCAGAGAGATCGGCTGGAAGTTGGTGTCGATGAAGGTGCCGATCGGTCCGGGGAGTGCCCACGGCATGGCATAGATAAAGCCGTTCATGCCCAAAAAGTCGATGAAGAACTTACCAATGAGGACGTTGGCCACGGGGGCAAACAGGAACGGGATCAGGAAGTACGGGTTGAGGATGATGGGCGCGGCGAACAGCAGCGGCTCGTTGACGGCGAACATCACGGGTACGACAGAGGCTTTGCCGACGGCCTTGAGCTGCTTGGAGCGCATAAAGAGCAGGAAGATGATCGGGACAATGAACGTGGCGCCGGTGCCGCCGAGTTCGCCGATGTAGTTACCGAAGTTCTCGGTCAGGGCGAGGGCGGGGTGACCGCCGGCCTGCAGCGTGGCGAGGTTGGTGGTGATGTTGCCAAACAGCGCGGCGTTGAGGGCAGGCTTAACGACCGAGGGGCCGTGGATGCCCATGAACCAGAACAGCGGGATCATGAACCAGATGAGGGCGAGGCCGGCGTAGGAATCGGCAGCGGCGAACAGCGGGCTCACCAGCGTGGAGATGACGTTGGCAAACGGGACGGCCAAGCAGGTGCGGCAGATAACGTCGATGACGGCGACAAACAGGATGGAGAAGCTGAAGGCGAAGATGTCGCGGAAGTTCTGGGCGATGGCGCCGGGGACTTCTTTGGGCAGCTTGATGGTGATGTCTCGCTTAATGCAGAAGGCATAGATGTTGACCGTGGCAAATGCGGCGACAAAGGAGCTCAGCAGGCCTTTGGTGCCCATGTTGTCGGTAAAGAACACCGAGACATCGGCGCCGTCGATCTTGGCACTCGTCTGGGTAACGGCCAAGATGAGCATAGCGCACATGGCGGCGACCATGGTGCTCGTGGCGTTGATGGCCTTGCCGGCAGGCATGCGGCGGTTCTTGGAGCCGGTCAGCGCGCTTGCGGTGGTGCCGGCGACCATGATGCCCACGACGCCCATCGTGAAGTTGTAAACCTTGTTGCAGAAGTTCACGACGTCGACGTTCCACCAGTCGGGCAGCGTAAAGCCGCCGACCGTGGCGACAACGCCCGGCAGGGTCGAAATGAGCAGGAAGACAGAAGAAGACAGGATAATGGGCATTGCTGCCAAAAAGCCGTCTTTAATGGCCTGAAGGTAGATGTTCTTAGAGACCTTGTCGAAGTACGGCTGACCTTTCTCCAAGAACTTAACGATCGATTCCATAGTTCACGCTCCTCTTTGCATGAAATCTTAATGGCATGGACGTTGAAAACCTATATGGTCTCCCGCTTGCTAAAAGCCCGGGTGCAGGCGGGGCCGGTCCCAGGGGGAGAGAGGGGAGCGGCTGGGTTTGTATCGCATAGGGCCGCTCCCTTCTCGGGGGAAAGCGAGGCGATGCGCTACTGCGCGTCCGCCATAGTGTCGGCGAGCTCCTTGTACCAGAGTGCCGACTGCTTGATGTAGCGTTTTTGCGTGTCGAAGTCGATGTAGAACAGGCCGTAGCGCTTGTTATAGCCATTGGCCCACGAGAACTGGTCCTGCAGGCTCCAGATAAAGTAGCCCTGGACGTCGACGCCCTCGGCGCGCGCCTGGAGCACCTTCTCCATGTGCTGGTCGACAAAGTCGATGCGCTCGGGATCGGCGACGATGCCGTTTGCGTCGGGCTCGGGGTCCTTGTGGCCCAGGCCGTTTTCGGTGATATAGATGACGGGGAGGTTGGGATAGGTGGCGCTGATGTGCTTGAGCGTGTCGTAGAGGCCTTGCGGGTAGATGAGCCAATCCCAGTCGGTGGTGGGGATACCCGGCATATCGACCTGCTGCCCGACGCCCTTAAACTTAAAGCACGAGGTGCCCTTGTCTCCGGTGCCGTTAAAGCTGTTGGTTGACTCGCCATCGTAGGCGGCGATAAACGCCGACTGATAGTAGTTGAGGCCGAACATATCGTTGCGGGGCGCCGCCTTGGCGAGCTCCTCCATGTCGCTGTCCTCAACCGTAAGTGTGGCGTTGTTGGCACGCAGAATCTCGTTGATGAGTGAGAGGGTGCGCGCGGAGTAGTGACCCAGGAAGGCGCCGTCCATGATGAAGTCGGTGTAGAAGGCGTTGTACAGGTCGGCGGCGTGCTGGTCGGCGGGCGAGTCGGTGGCAGGATATGCCGGCGTCAGGACGTTGACCATGCCAATGCGTCCGCCCAGGTGCTCGGTCTCGTCAAGATCCTTATACAGGTTGACGGCGCGGGCGTGGGCAACGAGCTCGTTGTGCTGGCTCTGGATGCCGCTCGTCACATCAAAGTGATGGTTGGGCGGGAAGTTGCCTTGGATGTATTGGGAGTGCGAGAGGCTGATGAGCTCGTTGATGGTGAACCAATTCTTGACCTCGCGGAACTCGCGGAAGCAGAACTCGGCATAGCGCACATAGGCGTCGACGGTCTTGCGGTTGAGCCAGTCGCCCTGGTTGAACAGGGCGGCGGGGGAGTCAAAGTGATGCAGGGACACATAGGGCTCGACGCCATACTTTTTGCAGCAGGCGAACAGCTCGTGGTAGTGCTTAACGCCCTCGGCGAGGGGTTCGGCATCGTCGCCGTTGGGGAAGATGCGGGTCCAGGCGATGGACACACGAATGGCGTTGAGTCCATGCTCGGCAGAAAGGCGGATATCCTCCTCGTAGCGGTTGTAGAAATCACTGGCCGGGTCGGGCAAAAAGCGACCCTGGGCGACAAGGTAATCGTCCCACATGGTCTTACCCTTGCCTGCCACCTTCGTGGAACCTTCCGTTTGGTACGCGGCGGTTGCGGCGCCCCAAACAAAGCCCTTCGGCAGCTGCTGTACGCGGTTTAGCAAAGACATATGCATACACCCTCTCGTCTCGCTGTTCGATATTGTGCGTTTGCGCTCAGGAGGCTCCCTGGTTAGCGTTCAGCGGTGAAAAAGCCCGATAAACACTATCTTAAAATGATTAGAACCAAAATGAGCACGTGAACATTTGACAATGAGCACGTTAACATCCGGCTGGGATGTATAGAAACAAAACAACTTCAAACAGCCGCGAACGGTTGTATTTGTTCGGTAAGCGGTTTTGATTGACAGAAGTTTTCATGTTGTGGTATATGGCTCGGGTATCATGAGCACGTTATCAATGTATGTACGATGCGCCATGGGCGCGGGGAATAGTTGGGAAGCAGGTTAGCGTGGAAGGCATGGATCAGCAGACAAGGAATGGTCGTTCGGCGAGCGCGGCAGAGGTTGCGGCGCTCGCTGGCGTGAGCCGCCAGACTGTGTCTCGCGTGGTCAACGGTATGCCCAACGTGACGGAAAAGACGCGCAAGCGTGTGCTGGCCGCCATGGAAGAGCTGGGCTTTCGTCCCAATTTTGCTGGAGCGGCGTTGCGCGGCGGGTCGTATCGTTCTATTGGCCTGTGCATGTACAACATCACACGTGTCGGTAACCTGGCGACGCTCGAGGGTATCATGCAAGCGGCGCGCGAGCACGATTTTGCCGTCACTATGATCGAGATGGGCGGCGACAAGCCCTATGCACTTGCCGATGCCTCGCGCCGCATGGTCGAGCGACCCGTCGACGGCATGATTCTCAACATGAACCGCATGGCTCCCGATTTTGAGGAGTTTGTTCCCCAGCCGGGAGTGCGAACGGTCATCCTGTCCATGTATGCGCATCCGCGCTGCACGACGATCGACTCCGACCAGTATGGTTCGTGCGAGCTGTTGACCAATTATCTGCTGGAACATGGTCACTCGAATATGCGGTTTGTGGCGGGTCCGGAAAACTCGATTTCCTCGCGTTTTCGTGAGGCCGGTTGGCGCGATACGCTGGGTCGTGCTCATGTCGATGCCGCTCCGATGCTGCGTGGCGATTGGAGTGCGGACAGTGGGTACGCCATGGGCGAGCGGATTGCGGCCGAGGTGCTTGCCGGCGGGTCGCAGGCGCCGACTGCCGTGCTTGCGGCAAATGACCAGATGGCGCTGGGCGTTATCGCCGCGCTCGAGAACGCGGGCCTGTCCGTGCCCGACGACGTGAGCGTGGTTGGTATCGACGACGCACTCGAGGGACTTGTTCCTCACAATCGGCTGACGACGCTGCGATTTGATTTGCGCGGTGTCGGTAAGCTTGCGTTTGAGGCGGCGATTGGAGAGAGCTCGTCTATCGAGGCGATTCATGTGCCGAGCACGCTGGTCGAACGCTCGACTGTTAGGGACATACGGGGTTAGGTCCTACTCCGTTTGTCTCGATTTGTAACAGGTAGACGGTCAAAAGCGGGCTACGTGTTACAGATTTAGATTCTTCGGAAAGAGCAATCCTGTTCGTCTCAATCTGTAACAGCTAGGACCCAAAAACTCGGCTAGATGTTACAGATTGAGACAAACGGACCCCGAACCGCCCAAAAAGGCCGGGGGCGGCGCGCCGTGTGACGTGCCGCCCCCGGTTGAGAAATGGGGACAGGTTATGTGGGCGGGTAACCCCGCAAGCCGCTAGTCCAGACGACGGGTCTGCGCTACGTGCTTGTACCAGTAGGCGCTTGCCTTGGGCGTGCGCTTCTGGGTTTCAAAGTCAACGTAGAAGAAGCCATAGCGCTTGTTGTAGCCATTGGTCCAGGAAAACTGATCCTGCAGGCTCCACAGGAAGTAGCCGCCCACGTTGACGCCCACCTCCATGGCCTTGAGCAACCAGCGCAGGTGCTGCTCGATGTAGTCGATGCGCGGCTGGTCGTCCACAAAACCGTCCTTGTAGGGGTCCTTGTAGCCCATGCCGTTCTCGGTGATGAAGATCTGCTTGTAGTTGGGGTAGCGCTGCTTAATGTAGACGAGCAGATCGAACAGGCCCTCGGGATAGATGATCCAGTCCCAGTCGGTGGTGGGGACGCCGGGCTTGTTCACATGCTCGCCAATGCCCTTAACGCGCCAGCGGCCAGTGCCCTTCTCGCCCGTACCGTTGTGGTGCAGGTCGTTCTCGCCATCGTAGGCCTTCAAGAAGCGGCACTGGTAGTTGTTAACGCCCAGGTAGTCGTTGTAGAGCGCGGCCTCGCGCATAATCTCGAGGTCCTCGTCCAGGATCTCGATGGTGCCGCCCGAGACGGCAGCCAGACGGTTGGCGCACTCGAGGGTGTCGGGCGCGTAGTCGCCACGGAAGGTGGCGTCGAGCAAGAACTGGTTCTGCAGCACGTGCTCGTTGTTGGCGGCTTTGATGTCGGCGGGGTCGTTCTCGTTGAGCGGATACTTAAACTCCAACGACTGAATGACGCCGATCTTGCCCTTAAAACCGCCGTTGTGGAAGGCCAGTACGGCCTTGGCGTGGGCGAGCATCATGTTGTGCTCGCACTGGAAAGCCTCGGCCAGATGCGCCTTGACGCCGCCGGGGAAGGTGCCCTCGATGTAGGTGTTGGAGGCATCGGCCCAAATCTCGTTAAAGGTGAACCAATAGGTCACCTGGTCGGCGTACTCCTTAAAGCAGAAGGTGGCAAAGTCCACAAAGGCGTCGATGGTCTCGCGGTTGAGGAAGTCGCCCTTCTCAAAGAGGGGAAGCGGCGTGTCAAAGTGATGCAGCGTGACAAACGGCTCAACGTGGTGCTTGTGGCATTCGGCGAAGAGATCGTGATAGAACTGGACACCCTCGGGGTTAATCTCACCGATACCGTTGGGGAAGATGCGGCTCCAGGCGATGGAGAGGCGAATGCCGTTGATGCCAAACTCCTCGCACAGCTCCAAGTCGACGGGGTACTGGTTGTAGAAGTCCGAAGCGGGATCGGGGGAAAAGCGCCCCTGGGCCTCCAAGAAGTCGTCCCAGGCAACCTTGCCCTTACCGTGGGTGCGGGTCTCGCCCTCCACCTGGTAGGCAGCAGTGGCACCGCCAAAGACAAAGTTCTCGGGAAACTGCGCGGGCGGGTTGGTGACGCTGGCAGGGTTAACGGACATGATGAAATATCCAATCGTCTAAATCGAAGGGCCAGCCGGCTGTTGATGGTCGGCTGGCCCTGAGCGTTACTTACTTCGAAAGCTGCTCGGAGACGAAGGCGAGAGATTTGTCGCCGTTCTGGGAGAGCTCGATGTACTGCTTGCCGCGGCAGGCGACGCACTTGTTGCCCACGCGCTCGCAGTCCTTCTGCAGGTCGGCCAGGTAGCTGGCAGCCTGCGGGGCCAGGACGACCAGGTCAAAGTCGGGGAGCATGTCCACGTGGTTGCCATAGGCCTCGGCAGCGGTCTCGAGGTTAATGCCGCGCTCCTTGGCAGCCTTGGCCAGCGCGTTGGCGAGCAGGCCCGAGGTGCCGCCACCCTGGCAGAGCACGAGCACGCGCTTGCCGTTGAGGTCGCTAGTGGCCGTAGCCTCGGTGGCGGGTGCTGCGGAAGCGGCGGGGGCGTCGGCCTTCACGGCCTCGGCAGCAGCGCCGGCGGCAACGCTCTTGGCGTCGGCCTTGCCCTGGAAGGCATCGTTGAGCTTGGCGGCCTTCTCGGCGTTCTTGGCGGCGAGCTCCTCCTGGGAGATCTCGGCCTCCTCGGCGCACTTCTGGGCGTCGTAGGCACGGAAGAACGGATAGTACAGAACAAAGTCGACGACCAGGATAAGGGCGAGCATCACAAAGGCGAGCGGCTGGAAGCCCAGGCCCATGATGGTGCCGATGGGGCCGGGGACGGTCCAAGGCAGGGTGTACATAAAGCCGTTCATGCCCAAGAAGTCGATAAAGATCTTGAGGATCCAGATGTTGGCGATCGGGGCAAAGACAAACGGGACAAAGAAGACGGGGTTGAGCACGATGGGCGCGGCGAACAGCAGCGGCTCGTTGACGGCAAAGCAGACGGGGACGATGGCGGCCTTACCGACGGCGCGCATCTCCTGAGACTTGGCCAGGAAGCAGAACATAAAGACCAGGACGAGCGTGGCGCCGGTGCCGCCCATGCAGACGACGAAGTACTGGGCACCCTGGGTCAGGACAGCGGAAGCGTGCTGGCCGGCCTGGAACGCAGCCAGGTTGTCGGTCATGTTGGCAACGAGGGCGGCGGCGATGGCGGGCTCGACGATCGAGGGGCCGTGGACGCCGACGAACCAGAACAGGCTCATAGCGCCGTAGATCACAGCGAGGCCGATGTAGCCGTCGGCAGCGGTGAACAGGGGCTGGAACACCTGGATGACGCCCTGGGCAAAGCAGAAGCCAAAAGCAGCGCGGAAGGCGATGTCAAAGACCCAAAAGACGGTGATGCAGACGGAGAAGGGGATGATGTCCTTAAAGGTCTGCGAGATGTTGGGCGGAACCTGCTCGGGCATCTTGACGGTGATGTTGCGCTTAATGAAGAACTTGTAGATGATGCCGGTCACAAACGCAGCGATAAAGGCGGTCAGCAGGCCTTTGGAACCAAAGTAGGTGGTGTTGAAGCCGCTGGCAGCGTCCGTGGCGATCGTGTCGCTCGAAAGGAGCAAGAAGCCGATGATGGCCGCGCACATGCACGAGATGAAGTTGATCTGGTTGTTCTTGGGCAGATCGCGGTTCTGAGCGTCGGCGAAGTGCTTGGCCGTGGTGGCGGCACAGGCGATGGCCAGGATGCCCATGGAGTAGTTGTAGCACTTCCACAGGGCGTTGTTGATGTCATCGGGCCAGTAGAAACCCCAGATATTGGGAACCGAGGCTACCAGGCAGAAGATGGACGAGAAGATGATGATGGGGATGACGGAGATAAAACCGTCGCGGATCGCCTTGAGGTACTTGTTGCGGGCGATCGCGTTGAAAAAGGGCTGCCCCTTTTCGATGATGGCGATGAGTTGCTCCATGCAAAGCTCCTAAGAGTCGGTGGGTTGGCAACGATGGTAGCTTTTGACGTTTGGTTGCCAAAATGTTGACGTTGCCATTTTGCGACACAAAATAAGACGCGAACCGATGGCCCCTGTGCCTGTGGACCGTCGATTCCTTGCGCGTAAACGTTTGAGCCGCCCGGTGGCTCTGTGTTTGCACAATGGCAACGTTAACATTTGGGCGACAAAAGCCGTTCGGGGAAGCAAAAATGTCGGTGAACGGTAGGTTTTGGGTGGTGAGCGTATGGTGGGGGAGGCGTTGGATATACTTGAAGGCGTTAAAAATGACTGCGCAAGGTGCCACCAATGGCATCGTTGACATAGAAAGATCGACCTATGGCCGCTGTTAAAAAATCGGTATCCGTCAAAGACGTAGCGCGCCTCGCGGGCGTCTCGGAGCAGACGGTCTCGCGCACCGTGCACGATTCGCCCAGCGTGCGCCCCGAGACCAAGGAACGCGTGCGTGCCGCCATGCGCGAGCTGGGGTATCGCCCCAATTTTGCCGGTCGATCGCTGCGCCGCGGTAAGTTTAAGACCGTCGGCGTCGCCATGTTCAACATTACCGGCACCGGCAATCTCGACCGTATGGAGGGCTTTGCCGCCGCGGCCGATAAGCACGGCTATGCCATCACCCTCACTAAAGTAGACGGGCATCCGTATACCCTCGAGAGCGCATCGTCGCGCATGAGCGCACTGCCAGTGGACGGTATGGTTGTGATCATGAATCGCATGCCGGCAGACTTTGGCACTTTTGAGCCGCTGCCCGGCATGCAGACGGTGCTCGTTACGATGTTGGAGCACCCGCTCTGTTCAACGGTCGATAACGACCAGTTCGATTGCTCGCGCCAGGTGGTCGAGTACTTGCTGGAGCGGGGGCACAAGACCGTGCACTTTATCTCGTGTCCCGAGCGCTCGCTTTCGGGCATGCGGCGCGAGGAAGGCTGGCGCGAGACATTGCGCGCGCATGGCATTGAGCCACCGCGACTTATCCGTGGCGATTGGACGGCGCAGAGCGGATATGCCGCAGGTCAGGCCCTGGCGGATGATCCGACCTGTACGGCCATTTATGCTTCCAACGACGCCATGGCCTACGGCTGCATTCGCGGGCTCGAGTCGCGCGGAAAGCGCGTGCCCGAGGACGTGAGTGTGGTGGGTGTTGATGACAGCCTGGGCGATATCGTGCCCGACCGTCGCCTGACCACGGTGCGCTTTGACAACAAGCGCGTCGGCATGTGGGCGGTCGACAAGATTGCCGGCGCCGAGGGCGTTGCGCCCGGTGTGGAGCACATGCTGTTTCCGGGCGTGCTCGTCGAGGGCGATACGGTGCGCGATGTACGCTAGGGCGCAGGTCTGTTTGGGTTGCCGCTAATTGTGTTCGATATTGTTCAGATTGGTTTAAAAACCGTTCACGGGCGAAAAGCGACCGTTCATAGCTCGAAATTACGTTTTACGCTGTTCTTTTTTGTTTGAATGTTATTGTTTCTGTCATACACAACGCAGCGCGTATGCCCGGACGCGATGCTCTCCATTGGTTCATATGTGAAAGGAACGCAATATGGCAACCAAAGAAGAAATCTCGATGGTTGGATTCGAGATTGTCGCATACGCAGGTGACGCCCAGACAGATCTGCTTGCAGCGCTCGATGCTGCTCGCGAGGGTGACTTTGAGAAGGCCGAACAGCTGCACAAGGATGCCAGCGATGCACTTATCGGCGCCCACGACACGCAGACCAAGCTGCTTTCGCAGGAGGCCGGTGGTGGCGAGATGGAGATGACCTTCATCATGGCCCACGCTCAGGATACCCTCATGACTACCATGATTCTGGAGAAGCAGACCCGCTTTACCATCGACGCCTACAAGCGCATTGCCGAGCTCGAGGCCAAGCTCGCCTAACCCTTTTTGCGCAACTCAGTTCCCTTCCAAAAGCCCTGCCGTTACCCGCGGCAGGGCTTTTTCTGTTCTCCTTCAAGTTGCGGTGAAATAGGGACTGAATAGGGGCCGACGGGCGCAAAACAATCCCTATTCCACCGCAACTCATCCGGAGATAGTCATTGGGGACAGTCTTGGTGCGCTCTGTTCGTCTTCCCGTTCGTTTTTTGCTCGGTGGGTATACTTCCTTTCGCATTAAACGCCGGACTGAGGAGGTATCCAAATGCCGGACAACGGATCGATTCAAAAGAAAGACGCGCACGAGATGACTCATGGGCGTCCTGTCCAGATAACCGAGCATACGACGGTAACCGAGCTGCAGCCCAGCCTGTCCGATGTCGTGTGCGCAAACAAAAAGCTGCAGATTGGCTTTATCGTTGCGCTCGTGGTACTGGCGCTGTTGTCGGGCTTTGTAGCTCGTCCGCATTTTGCCGATACCAAGACCTGGGACTCCACCATCGAGGTCATCGATCAAAAGAAGGGCAATGTTTTGGCGCTCACGACCTCGTGCGTCGCCCTATCTGCGGGTATCACCGCGCTGCCGGGCGATACGGGAACGCCGGTTGCCGAGCAGCTCGCGCAGCTTTCGGGAAACTTGGGTATCGTGCTTGCCGTGCTCTATCTTGAGAAATATCTGCTGACCATTTTGTGGTCGGTTGGCCTGGGCATCCTAATTCCGTTTGCGTTGGTGCTCTTTGCGGTGTCGCTCGGCATTCACGGGCGCTGGAGCACGAGCACTGTCCTGCGCCGTGTGGCGACACGCGTACTGGTGGTTGCCGTGATCGGCATGGCGCTCGTGCCCGCGAGCGTATGGGTGTCGCAAAAGGTCGATGAAACGTATCGCGTAAGTATTGAGCAAGCTGAGCAAAAGGCTGCGGACGCTGCGGACGCGGCCGACACCACGGACAAGTCAGCCGAGACCAGCTCAAAATCGAACAAGAAAAAATCCGAGGCCACGGAGTCCAAAAACGTGCTTGAGCAGTTGACTGATGGGGCCTCGAACCTGGTCACGTCGGTGACCAGCGGCGCCAAGCAGATGACCGATGAGATCGTGCAGCAGGTGACCGACCTCATCGAAGGCGTCATCGTGATGATCGTGACCTCGTGCGTTATCCCGCTGCTGGTGCTCGTGGCGTTCCTATGGCTAGGACACGTGCTGCTGGGGATTGATATTTCCGGCCCGGCGAACTATTTGACGGGCCGCTTTCTGAGTGCTCCGTCCAAGCACGCCAAGAAGGGCAGGCAGTCTGAGTAGGCGGCAAAGCGTTCTTTGGAAGATCAACTGTAAGAAGGGCGGCCGAGACACGTTCTCGGCCGCCCTTTTGTTTGTTGAATACGCGGTCGCTACGTCCGCGCCGGGTCCAGACGGTCGGCAATCATCCGTGAACGGTATTTGTTCAAAAAAGAACAAAGATAAACAAATAATTCTTGCAGTTACTGTTCGAATGTGTTCAAATAAACATGAACAGTGAAGAACCGCACATTCAGATGCCCGGACCTGAACGCGATTCAACACTTCCAAACAGAAACTACGCACCTGCGTATCTCTCAAGGAGGATGTCATGAGGGTTGTAATCGCTTCCGATGCCGACGGTATGTCGATGAAGGAGTCCATCAAGGAGATGCTCATCGCCGACGGTCACGAGGTCGTCGACTATTCCGAGACCCCTGCCGCGGACTTTGTCGATTCCGCGACCGCCGTTGCCAAGGACCTGCTGGAGCACAAGGATTCCCAGGGCTTCGCATTCGATAAGTACGGCGTCGGCTCCTATATGGCCGCCGTCAAGATTAAGGGTATGGTCGTCGCCAACATTTCCGACGAGCGTTCCGCCTACATGACCCGCGAGCACAACGGCTCGCGCATGGTCACCATGGGCCCGGGCGTTGTGGGCACCGAGGTCGCCAAGAAGATCGCCCGCGAGTTCCTGCGCGCCCAGTACGCCGGCGGCCGTCACCAGATCCGTGTCGACATGCTCAACAAGATGGCCTAACGAGAGCCACCGAGAACTCGAACTTCTACCTCAACTTGTGAATTCAGACGAAAGGACGTTCTGATGAAGAAGACCATCGCAATCGGTTGCGACCATATCGTTACGGACGAGAAGATCTATCTGGCCGACCGCCTGGAGCAGGCTGGTTACAAGGTGCTCGACTGCGGCACCTACAGCCACACCCGTACGCACTATCCCATCTACGGCAAGGCCGTGGGCGAGGCTGTTGCCAGCGGCAAGGCCGACTTTGGCGTGGCCCTGTGCGGCACCGGCATCGGCATCACCAACGCCGTCAACAAGGTTCCCGGCGCCCGCTGCGCCCTGGTCCGCGACATGACCTCTGCCCTGTATGCTCGTCGCGAGCTCAACGCCAACATCGTGGGCTTTGGCGGCAAGATTACCGGCGAGTTCCTGATGGCCGATATCATGCTTGCCTTCCTGGAGGAGCCCTACGAGAAGACCCCCGAGCACGATGCCCTGATCGCCAAGATCGATGCCTGCAATAAGGCCGACGCCGAGGCTCAGGCTGACCCGCACTTCTTTGACGAGTTCCTCGAGAAGTGGGACCGCGGCGAGTACCATGATTAGTGGGTATTCGGCGTAATTAACTAGTCCGTTGACGGCTCGCGTTTCTGTGAGGGGGCGCGGGCCGGTTTTCTATCAGCCCAATTGGTCCAGCGGGCTGGACGTGCATTGTTCTTTTGTTTGCGGCGCTGCCTCATTACCTTTCTGCTAAAGGCACGACGTTCACAATGGATCGTGCGAGATGATATGTGAAGGAGAAGATTCCCATGGAGTTTGTTCTTGATAACGGCTCTGTCCGCATTGCGTTGAGCACGGCTGGCGGATCGTTCACTTCTATTGCGGCCAACGGCCGTGAGTACCTGTGGCAGGGTGACCCGGCGGTCTGGTCGGGCCAGGCACCCATTTGTTTCCCGATCTGCGGCGGCCTTCGTGACGGTCGCGCAATGACCATGGGCGGCCGCGAGGTTAAGCTTGCCCGTCACGGCTTTGCTCGCAAACAGGAGTGGAAGCTCGAGGAGCAGGGCGACAACATGGTCGCGCTGAGCCTAAGCTCTGCCGACCATGCCGAGTTGCTCGAGCAGTACCCGTATCCGTTTAAGATCGTTGCTCGTTACACGATCGATGCGGAAAAGGTGGCCGTGTCGTACGAGGTGACCAATGAGGGCACCGAGGACATGCCGTTCTTTGTGGGCGGTCACCCTGGCTTTAAGTGCCCGCTTGACGAGGGCGAGTCCTATGACGACTACGAGCTCCGTTTTGAGCAGCGCGAGGCCGCCGAGCTCTGTACTGCCGTTCCTTCGACGGGCCTGATTGATGTTGAGCATCGCAGCAAGAACCCGATGGTTGGTCATGACCTGCCGCTGACCCACGAACTCTTTGACTTCGCGGAGACCATCTTTGACGTGCTCGAGAGCCGCGTGGTTACGCTTACCAAGAAAACCGAGGACAAGGGCGTGCGCCTGACGTTCCCCGATATGCCGTACCTGATTGTGTGGAGCAAGCCCGAGGGTGACTTTGTGGCCGTGGAACCGTGGGGTGGTCTGTCCACCTGCTCCGACGAGGACGATATTCTGGAGCACAAGCGTGGCTGCCTGGTGGCCAAGCCGGGAGAGACCGTCACCCGCGGCTTTGAGATCGAGATCCTTTAACGAGTTATCGTATGTTTGGGGCGGGTTATGCCGCCCCGGAACAGGAGTTCAACATGATTCTGACCGTTACCATGAACCCGTCGATTGATACGCGCTATCAGCTCGACAAGCTGATCATCGACGATGTTAACCGTGTGACGCCCGAAAAGACCGCTGGCGGCAAGGGCCTCAACGTGAGCCGCGTGTTGCTGCAGCTGGGAGATGACGTGCTCGCGACCGGTCTGCTCGGCGGCCACATGGGTGCCTATATGGCTGAGCTTATGGATGCCGACGGCGTCAAGAACGACTTTGTGCCCATCGCCGGTGAGACGCGCATTTGCCTGAATATTCTGCACGAGGGTAATCAGACCGAGCTTTTGGAGAGCGGCCCGCAGATCGCCCCGGCCGAGCTCGAGGCCTTTACGGCCAAGTTCGCCGAGCTTGCAGCGAAGGCGGACGTTGTGACGCTTTCGGGCTCGCTGCCGCGTGGCGTCGATGCCGGCTACTATGCCGAGCTCGTCAAGATCGCCGAGGAGGCGGGCGCCAAGGTGCTGCTCGACACCTCGGGTGCATCACTGGAGGCCGCGCTGGAGTCCGACGCTAAGCCTGAGCTCGTAAAGCCCAACCTGACCGAGATTAACGGCCTGCTGGGTACGTCCTTTACGACCGATGATGTCGATGCCCTGCACGAGACGCTTGCCGCCGATGACCGCTTTGCCGGTATCCCCTGGGTTGTCGTTTCGATGGGCGCTGCCGGTTCGGTGGGCTTCCATGAGGGTCGCGCGTTCCGCGCCAAGACGCCTGCGATTGCGGCTGTGAACGCGACGGGTTCCGGTGACTCGACCATCGCCGGCTTTGCGCATGCCATCGCTGCCGGTGCCGACGACGTCACGGTGCTCAAGACCGCCAATACCTGCGGCAAGCTCAACGCCATGGATCCCAAGACCGGCCACCTGGTCATGGATCGCTGGGACGAGGTCTACAACAGTGTTGTCGTGACTGAACTGTAGGGTTACGCGGTTTTACCAAACCGCGTAACGGCGCGACGCTGCAAACGCCCCTAAGCGGCAATCTGACGTTCAATCGTCGGGCATGACCAAAAGGTCAATGCCCTCCTCTTTCACGTCACCTTGCTCGCTTAGGGGCGTTTTCGCTGTCGTTGCCAAGACACCGGCGTTGCCTTGGTTGCAAGTAGTCATTGGGGACGCTCTTTAATGACTAGTCGTTTAAGAACGCCCCTTAAGAATGACCCCAATGACTACACTCAAAAACGGCGCCCGTCGGCGATGTTGCCGGCGGGCGCCGTTGTCTTGAAGACGAAATGATCTGTTTTCCTCCGTCCCCAAGGGACCATTACAGTGAGTCGATAAAGCGCTGTTGGGCGGTGCGTCCTGCTTCGTCCCACTTAAAGACGCCGGCGTTGTCGAGCACGTGGCCAAACACCACGCCGACCTCCTCGTGCAGGATATCGATGGCGTTGTCGGCCGTAAGCTCATCGGCGCGGCGGGCATAGACATCCTCGGCCCACGCGGCATGGCTGCGGCAAAGATCATCGCCCTCGAGCGCACCGGCAAGGTCGTAGCTGGCATCGGCCTTGGCTGCCAGCAAGTGCTCGCGGACAGCGCCGAGCTCGGGAACCAAGCGTGGCGGCAAAATGGCCAGGCCCATGACCTCGATCAGGCCGATGTTCTCCTTTTTAATATGGTGATACTCGGCATGCGGGTGGAATACGCCCAGCGGATGCTTGTCGGTCGTGATATTGCAGCGAAGCGCCAGGTAGGCCTCGTAGATCTCGCCGCCGGCGTTGCCGCGAGAGTCGACGCGGCGGATGACGGGCGTCACGGTGTTGTGCGCCACGCCATCGGCTGTGTGCGCGATAACGCCCACGGACTCATCGGTCCACTCGCGCCAGGCGAGGATAATCTTCTCGGCAGCGTCGAGCAGCTGAGCGCGGTCATGCGAGCGCAGGCGCAGCACCGAAAGCGGCCACTGCAACACGGTACCGCTGACCTGGTCAAAGCCGGGCACGCTAAACTGCGAGACCTCGGCGGCGTGCATCATGGGGAACTCGTGCGCGCCACCCTGGAAGTGGTCGTGCGACAGAATCGAGCCGCCCACGATGGGCAGGTCGGCGTTGGAACCGATGAAGTAGTGCGGGAACAGGTCCACAAAATCGAGCAGGCAGGTCAGTCCCTTACGGTCGACGTGCATCGGGCGATGCTCGGAGCTCATGGCAATGCAGTGCTCGTTAAAGTACGCATACGGGCTGTACTGGAAGCCCCAGCGCTCGCCGTTGAGCTGAATGGGGATAACGCGCAGATTCTGGCGGGCGGGGTGAGCGCCGCCGTCGGCTGCGGCAGAGCGTCCGGGATAGCCCTCGTTTTCGATGCAGAGCTGACAGGCGGGGTACTTCTCGCCCGTGTTCTTTGCGGCGCCGGCCGCGGCAATGTCGCGCGGGTCCTTCTCAGGCTTGGACAGGTTGATGGTGATCTCAAGATCGCCCCAGTTGGTGGGGGTGCTCCATTTGATGTTGCGCGCGATGGCGGCACGGCGCACGTAGCCGGCGTCGCAGCACAGGCCGTAGAACCAGTCGGTCGCGGCGCGGGGCTCGTTGACGCCCATGCGGCCGTTGAACTCCTCGTTTACAACCGAAGGCCTCGGCATGAGCGCGCCCATGATGCGCATGGCGAGGCGATCGCGGCCCGATGCCGTGTCCTCGGCAGCACCGTTGGCAACGGCAGCTTCGGAAAGCGCGGCAAGCGTGCCTTCAAGGTCAAAGTCGGGTGGGGTATCGGGGTGCAAGAGCGAGAGTTTCTCGACCTGGAGCGCCCAGGCCATGTCGAGCGCCGGGCCCGTGGCGCCGATGCACTCCAAAATGGTGTTGTATGCCCAGATGCGATCGTCCTGGCCGATCATCGATCGGTGGATAGCGTACTCGATCAGGTTCTGCGCGGCCTCGCGCACGTCAGTCATTACAGCCATGCCGCGTAAGCCCCCTTGTCAGAGATGGCGTAGTGACGGGCAGAGCCTTCGCCCAGCCAGCCGTTCATCTTGGCGATGAAGGTGTCGACCAGGTCGAGCGGCACGAAGGCCTGGATGGTGCCACCAAAGCCGCCACCGTGGATACGGACGGCGCCGCGGCCGTCGAGCACGTGCTCGGCCAGCGCCAGGGCATACATGGAAGGCTGCTCGGAGCCCAGCTTGGCAACGACATTCTGCAGGTACATGGCAGAGCTGGCGCCGGACTCGCGCGTCAGGACCAGGAACTGATCGATGTCGCCGGCGTTCAGGGCCGCCCAGCGCTTATCGACCAGGCCGTTCTCGTACCAGTAGTGAACGGCGCGCAGGCAGGCACGGTCGCCCAGTTTGGCACGCAGCTCGGGGAGCTTGGCGTCAAAATCGGCAACATCGACCTCGCACAGGCGTGCCTTGCCAAACTCGGCGGCGACGTCCTGCATCTCGCGCGGAACGGCGGCGTAGTCGTCGGTAGCTGCCACATGGTCGGCACCGACCTTAACGAGCACGAGCGCATAGCCGTGATCCTCAAAGTTGAGTTTGAGCTTCTGGGTCTTGGGCTGGGCCTGATCCTCAAAGTCCATGTAGGCGAGTCCGCCCAAGCAAACGGCGGCCTGGTCCATCAGACCGCAGGGCTTGCCGTAGTAGTTGTTCTCGGTGCGCTGGCTCATCTGGGCGAGCGTGACGGGCTCAATGGCGGGCGCGCCCCAGAGCGTCTCCATGGCACGACCGTACGCGGCTTCGACGGCGGCAGAGCTGGAAAGGCCGCCGCCCGAGGGGACGGAGCAGGTAAAGGCAAAGTCGAAGCCTTTGGGCTCAACGCCAAGGGCTGCGACCTCGTGGGCCATACCGCGCACGAGGCTTGCGGACGTGCCCTTCTCGGACTCCTGAACGTCTAGCGTGTCGAGCGCGATTTCAAACGTGGGATAGCCCTCGTCGGCTACGCGAACCTTGTTGGAATCGGTTGCCACGGCGATGCCGTCGACGGCGACATCGAGCGAGCCGGCGATAACGTGGCCACCCTCGTGGTCGGTGTGGTTGCCGCTGATCTCGGAACGGCCGGGCGCGTGCACGTAGAGCACCTGGCGGTCGCCGATGGGGCCAAACTCCTCCTCGAACAGCTTGGTGAGCGTGGCGAATGTCTTTTCGTCGGGGGTGGTCATGGGAGTCCTTTCCTTGGCGCGCACGGGTGGGTTTTGCGTCGTTATAAGTACGTTAACAACTTGAAGCGGCATGAACCAAGTGTTCACAATACCGCACGTTACGGGCTATGTTAACGTACTCATAACACATCGCTTGTCACTTTTTGAGAATCTGGTAATCGGTAGAAATTCAGCCGTGAACGGTACTGCCGTATGGACTTATAAAGCAGAAGAGATGCAGATAGAAAAAGTAGAGTACGTTAACATGCGTCCGACGATAGCGGGCCTCGGCGCGGGATGTATTTCTGCCCGGGCCGGCATTCACGCTATTCAGATCTCGCAAGGGTGAAGGTGATCCTGTGGCAAGGCGCCCGTCCAACGATACCAGTTCGCGTCCGGTCTCCATGGCCGACGTCGCCCGCGCTGCCGGCGTTTCGCAGCAGACGGTTTCGCGCGTCGCCAACGGCTTGCCTAACGTTAACGAGCAGACGCGCCAGCGCGTACAGGCCGCTATGCAAAAGCTCGGCTTTCGTCCGAGTTATGCCGGTCGCTCGCTGCGCGACGGCCGTTATCATTCGGTCGGCCTGTGCGTCAACGATGTCACCAAGTTCGGCAACCTCTCAATGATCGACGGCATCGCCAGCGCTGCTCGCGAGCATAATTGCGCCATCACGCTGGTCGAGATGTCCAAGACCGAGGAGTTTTCGCTTGCCGAGGCTACACGTCGTATGGCCGCATTGCCCGTGGACGGCATCATCATCGGCATGAGCCGCATGGCGCCCGATTTTGAGACGTTTGATCCACTGCCGGGCATTGGCACGGTCATCGTTACCATGTACGCGCATCCGCGCGTGACCACGGTCGATTCCGACCATTACGGCTGCTCGCTATTGCTTATGGACCACCTGTTTGAGCTGGGGCACGAGCAAATTCGCTATATTGGCGGCCCGTCGTTCTCGGTCGACGAGCAATTTCGTCGCGCCGGTTGGCAGGATGCACTCGAGCGTAAACACATCGAGCCGGCAGAGCCGCTCGAGGGCGACTGGTCTGCCAACAGCGGTTACGAGGCCGGCAGATATCTGGCCGAGAACGACCGCACCATGACGGCGATCTATGCGGCAAACGACCAGATGGCAAATGGCGCGATTGCAGCGCTGCGCGATAGCGGTCTGCGCGTGCCCGAGGACGTGAGCGTGGTGGGCGTCGATGACTCGCTCGACGACTTTGTCGCGCATAACGAGCTCACGACCGTGCGATTCGATCTGCATCAGCGCGGACGCGAGGTATTCGAGCATGCGGTTCCCGAGGCAGGTACGGCGGGCAAAACCGTTGCTATTCGTATTCCCGGCCAGCTCATCGTTCGACATACCACGGCAGCTCATCGCGTATAGTTTTTGCAGGTCAACGGCGGTATATTCCGCCTAAATAACAATCGGTAAGGTTGCCGGCAGATAGCTGTGGCTCTAAAGACGAGTGCTATGATAGACGAGCTCTTTTGTCTATCTAGGAGGCTTTGCCTGATGGAGATCACCAAGGATATCCGCTACATTGGCGTCAACGATCACGACATTGACCTGTTCGAGGGCCAGTACGACGTGTCCGAGAACGGTATGGCATATAACAGCTACGTTATCTTGGGCGATAAAATCGCTGTCGCCGATTCGGTCGACGCTGGCTTTGTCGACGAGTGGCTCGGTAACCTCGAGACCGTGCTCGATGGCCGCACGCCCGACTACCTGGTTGTCCATCATATGGAGCCCGATCACTCCGCCGGTATCGCCGCCTTTATGGAGCGCTATCCCCAGGCGCAGATTGTGGCCAGCATGGGTGCTTTCCGCATGATGGTCAACTACTTTGGCACCGACTTCCCCGAGCGTAAGATGGTCGTCAAAGATGGCGACGTGCTCGATTTGGGCGGTCACAGCCTAACGTTTGTCGGCGCCCCCAACGTGCACTGGCCCGAGGTGCTCTTCTCCTACGAGTCCACCGACAAGGTGCTCTTTAGTGCCGACGGCTTTGGCAAGTTCGGTGCCAACGACATCGAGGATCCGGAAGGGTGGGCTTGCGAAGCGCGCCGTTACTACTTTGGCATCGTGGGAAAGTTCGGCAAGTTTGTGCAGGCCGTGCTTAAGAAGGCCGCCAATCTGGACATCCAGATTATTTGCCCGCTTCACGGTCCTGTTCTTAGCGAGAACCTGGGCTATTACCTCGACACCTACAACACCTGGTCGAGCTATCAGCCCGAGGACGAGGGCATCACGATTGCCTATGCGAGTGTGTATGGTCATCTGAAGGCTGCCGTTGAGGAGCTCGCTTCTGCGCTCGAGGCCCGCGGTCAGAAGGTCTCCGTCTTTGACCTAGCTCGCGACGATATGGCCGAGGCGGTTGAGGATGCGTTCCGCTATGACCGTCTGGTGCTCGCTTCCATTACCTATCAGGGCGAGATCTTCCCGTTCGTGAGCACCTTTATCCATACGCTTGCCGAGCACGCCTATCAGAACCGTACGGTGGCACTCGTCGAGGCCGGCTCCTGGGCGCCCACCGCTGCCAAGGTTATGACCAAGGAGCTCGAGGGCATGAAGGACATCACCCTGGCGCAGAACAAGGTGACCGTGCTGGGTTCGCTCAACGACGCCTCGCGCGCTCAGATCGAGGTCCTTGCTGACGAGCTGTCCAAGTAGCGATATCTCGCTTTTAACGAGCAAAACCACCACAAAGGTACCTTTATGGTGGTTTTTGTTTAAGCGCCGGCGATGACGAGATTCGGGCGGGCGTCGTCGGCGGTCTCGGCGATTGAGGTGGCGACGGCGCCATCGGGATCACAGTCCATCACGATGGTGTCGACGTCGGCAAGCTCGGCAAAACGATACATACCGCGTCCGTTAACCTTGCTGGCGTCCATGAGGGCGACGCTTTGATGGGCTGCGGCGATCATAGCCGTTTTGGTCTCAGCCATCTGGGGAAAGTCGGTCGTAAAGCCGCAGCCGGGAACAAAAGCTCCAGGGCACATGACGGCAAGATCGGCGTGGACCATTTGGAGCGCCTGCATAGTGAGCGGTCCGTACAGATAACGATGGCCTTTGCGCAGCGCCCCGCCCGGCATGACGACATCGACTGAGGGCATGCTCTCGTCGATGTAATCGGCAATGGTAATGTCGGCCGTGATGACGGTGATACCGTCGTGCTGATCGAGGAGCCGGACGAACTCGAGCGCCGTGGTGCCCGAGTCGACGAGCAACGTGTCGCCGTCACTGACGAGCTCGATGGCGCTTTGCGCGATGGCCTGCTTGGCGGCGACGTTGACATTGATGCGGCGATCCTGCGTGGAGACGGTTAGGCGTTTGTGGAGCGACACAGCGCCGCCATGTGTGCGGCGCAGCTTGCCTGCTTCGGCGAGCGCGTCTAGGTCGGCGCGGGCGGTGACGGAGGACACGCCAAAGGTCTGGGCGATTTCTGCTACCTGCACCGAGGCGTTATGCTCAAGCATCTCCATGATGGCGGCACGACGCTCATCGGCGAAGGCACGGTTGGTAGCTTGGGCCATGTTTGCTCCATTCTCGGCTAAATTTGCAGGAATTGTGTTGACTCTATTTTCGTTCATTTTCTTTTTTAGTAAGAAAATACCTTTCGATTACTTATCTTTTCTATAAAAGAAAGACGCTGAACGCACAAAATTCAATATCGAACACGCCCACTCGGCTCCAATTCCTTCCGTTTACTTTTCAAAAACGACTGTATTGACCTGCATGGGCTCAATATCTCGCACATGCAAAGATGCTGAATTTCATACAATGAGCGCGAAAAAAGGCAAGGTAAAACGCCTTGTGAACAACTACGCCCGATGTCCAGATGCGGGCGAGGGAGAGGAGCAAACGCTCATGGCACTTGTTACCACCGAAAAGATGCTCAAGGACGCTCAGGCCGGTCATTACGCCGTTGGCGCGTTCAACGTCGAGAACCTCGAGTTTGTTATGGCCGTTCTGGCCGCTGCCGAGGAGACCAAGTCCCCCGTCATCATGCAGACCACCCCGGGCACCATCAAGACCGCTGGCCTGGACTACTTCTACGGCATGGTCAAGGCTGCCGCCGAGCGCGCTTCCGTGCCCGTTGCCCTGCACCTCGATCACGGCGACGGCTATGACCGCTGCATGCAGGCTTTCCGCACCGGCTACACCTCCGTCATGATCGACGGCTCGCACGAGTCCTTCGAGGATAACATTGCCCTGACCAAGTCCGTCGCCGACGCTGGCCGCGCCATGGGCGTGCCCGTCGAGGCCGAGCTCGGTAAGGTTGGCGGCAAGGAGGACGACGGTCCTGCGGTTGAGGGCGAGAGCCCCTACACCGATCCGGCCGAGGCCAAGGAGTTCGTCGAGCGCACTGGCTGCACCTCCCTCGCTATTGGCGTTGGCACCAGCCACGGTGTGTACACGAGCGATCCGCACATCGAGCAGTCCGTGGTCAAGGCCATCCGCGACGCTGTCGACGTGCCGCTGGTCCTGCACGGCACCTCCGGTGTGCCCGATGAGCAGGTTGCCGAGGCTGTGAAGAACGGCATCTGCAAGGTTAACTACGCCACCGAGCTGCGTCAGGCCTACACCAAGGGCTTCATGGCCTACATGGCCGAGAACCCTGCCTGCTTCGATCCCAAGAAGCCGGCCAAGGAGGGTATGCGTGAGATCACCGAGCTGGTTAAGATCCGCATGACCAACCTCAACTCTGTGGGCAAAGCAGAGTAACAGCAAGGGTACTCTGATCCCACCGGACGGCTTGGGCAGGTCCCCGTACTTAGTTTCCAAAACGTCCTCGCGCATGAAGGCCCCCGTTGCCTCGCTTCTACGAAGCGTTGGCAACGGGGGCCTTCGCGCTGCGGAATGATTTTGGAAACTAAGTACGGGGACCTGCCCAAGCCGTCCTGCTCGATCGCCCTTGTGGCGTTAGTGTCGGAAAAATAAGACGTTGCTTTTTGCCCCCTGCGGAAAGATTGGAGAACTAAGCCCTCGTCCCTCCCAGGTTGACCTACTCGAGGTCGTCGGCCTTGTGGCGTTGGGGCTGAAAGGGTGGGGCGCGGGGGTTACTTGGTTGTTAGGGTTAGCAGGTCGTTGGGGGTTTTGAGGTTGTAGGTGGCGTTTGGGATGTCTTGGTGTGATCCCCATGCCGCTCTGGCAAAACTGACCCCTGCCGAAGTTGCGCATTGTTCGTCGTAGACGGTGTCGCCAACGTAGACGACGTTGCCAGGATTCGCGCCCGTACGCCGGAGATATTCGAGCATGGGTGCGGGTGCGGGTTTATGTTCGGTTGTGTCTTCGACAAGGATGATGTGCTCAAAATACTTATCGAAACCAAGGGGTGCAATTTCTTTTGCGTATTCGTCGCGCGCACGTGAGGAGACGATGCCAAGTTTGCAGCCGCTATCGGCGAGTGTTGCGATGACTTCAAGCAAGCCTGGAAACACGCTGATGGTGCTTTTAAAGCTGGCGGCAACTTGGCACCAGCGATCCAACGTTGCCTGCGAGTAGATTCCAAGTTTCTCAAGGGCATCCTTGCCGGGTATGCCGAGGGCAAATTCAAGCTCGTGTCGGGGGAGCGTTTTGCCGGTCTCTTCTTGGACAATCTGGACAAGCGATGATAGAACGCTTTCTTCTGTATCTGCCAATGTCCCATCAACGTCAAATACGATATGTTCAAAGTGCTTCATATGATTGCTCCTCTCTGTTGTTTGCCTGCAAGTTTGATGCGGTGACAGAAGAAAGGCTAGCGGGATTTCTGCCTGGTGCTATCGAGATTCTGCCTCGCTGCTCGATAGCTCGAAGGAGTGCACCCCATTTGTTCTTTAAATACCTGGCCAAGATGGCTTGCTGTTATAAATCCGCATTGGCGCGCGACTGTCTGTACCGTTCGCGTGGTGTGTGCCAAAAGTTCGCAAGCACGGTTTATGCGGTATGCGCGTAGATATGCCGCCGGGGTCGTTCCTGCACAAGTTTCGATAATGCGGTAACACTCTCTTTCGCTTACGCCGGCTGCAGATGCCATCTGGGGCACATCTATAGCGGCTGCATAGTTTGCGCGGATAAAGTCCAGGATTCCCTTGAACTGTACGTCGCGGCCGGTCATCCAAGAGGCGCCGTCGGAGGAAAAGAGCGGTTCGGCCTTGGCGTAAATCTGAATCCAGAGCTCTGACAAGTTATTTCGAAGCGCCATCTCGTTCTGCGGCCGTTGAAGGTCGTGGCTAAAGGAGCTCTTCAGCAAATCGATAAAGGGCATATCGTCGGGGTTGGTGGGCGACCATTTGAGCACATCGACGCCTCGACATTGAAGTAATGGATTGATGTAGCGCTTTTGGAGACGTCCCGCGGGATCGCCGAGCATCGACGGCTGAAAGATATGCAACATTTGAATGGCTGGTGCCGAATTGGCTGATTGCAGCGTGCTGTGCAAAACGCCGCCGTTGATAAAGCCGGCTGACCCTTCCTCAAAGCGTACGTGCTCATGAGCCGCGCGCGTTCGATAGTCAATCGCTCCCTGCTCCATGTAGAAAAGCTCAACTTCGGAATGCCAGTGCCAGGGGACGGAATTGCCCGGATAGCGAGCGAATTCTGCGCGTTCGGCAATATAGGGCCAGTCTTCGGCGGTCTCGGGAAACGCTTCCTCGCGTCCTCCGCGGTGCAATTCTATGTGATCCATGTTTCGCATGGCATCAGTATAAAGCGCGATGGGCTTAGATTGCTCTTGCCTGTTCGGGGAACGCCTTGTCTAGGGATGCTTGGAGCTTTTCGAAGGATGTCTGCAGGTTGAGGTGTTGGTCTGCAGAGCGTTTGGGTTTGGGAGTTGGGGAGTCGAGGAGGCCGTTTCTCTGTGTCGGGGGGAAGGAGAAAAGGTTTGCATGATTTAGGGATGGCTGCTGTGCTGCGTCATTGGAAGAATGCATGCTTATGCGGCCTCCTCGATGTCCACCAAAAGGTTGCGCACGGGGTGTGCTGCTAGGTCCCGTGCGTTGGCAGTATTATGCCGCGGCTGTTGCAAAGAAGCGCTAAAGAAAGGCTTAATCAGATTTGATGTAACAATGAAACCGCAGGTCAAAGCTGTCGGGTAACACTCTTGAAAGGTTTTGAGCTTAAGGGCTTTCTAAGGTTTGTGGCGCGGATGTGGCTCGCCTGTGTGGGGCGTGTGGACGGCTCGTTCTTAGCGCTGCGGCTCTGCGGCCCGCACCCGCTCGATGACCTTTTCCATGGTGGCATCGATGCGGTCTTTCTTGAGCTCACATTCCCAGACGGTGATGGGCGTCCAGCCCATTTGGGTAAGTGCGTTGATGGCTGCTCGGTCGCGCTCGACGTTGCGGCGAAACTTTGCCTCCCAAAACTCAACGTTGCGCTTGGGTTGGCTAGGGTTGCACTTGGGGCAGCGGTGCCAAAAGCAGCCGTTGACGAAGATGGCGATCTTGCGCCCGGGAAAGGCGATGTCGGGCTTGCCGGGAACCTTCCATTCCAAGCGATAACCCGTAAGGCCCGCTGCCCGCAGGCGCTGGCGAACGAGCAGCTCGGGCTTGGTGTTGGCGCGCTTGTTGCCCTTCATGGACTTTTTGATGGCGGCGCGACGGCGCACCAGTTCACGCTCGTCGGCGGAAAGGTCCGAGGTGTCGATGCCGTCCAGCAGGCCGGGCTTGGGGCGCTTCTTGCTGCGGCGCTTAGGTGCGCGCTTGGGCTTGGAAGCGCGCTCGTCGGTCGCGGTGGCCTTGGCGTCGTTGGCAGTGCTGTTGGCCTCAAGCCGATCTTCCTTCAACTCAATCAGCGCATCGATAAGCCCTTTGTCGGCGGGCATCCACTCAACGGTGGCAAGCGAGGTGCGCGGAATCCAGCGGATATCGAGCTGGCGGTCGTGCTTCTGGGGCTCGCCGGACTCTTTGGCCATCGAGCAGTAGTAGCACTCCATGGAGAGATGAAAATCGGGGTAGTCATACTCAACGGTGTAGAAATCGCGCAGGTTGGTGACTTTTACCTGCAGTTCTTCCATGAGCTCGCGGCGTACGGCGTCCTCGGGCGTTTCGCCGCGCATGAGCTTGCCACCGGGGAACTCCCAAAGTCCCTGCATGTCGCCATAGCCGCGCTGCACGGCAAGCAGCTCATCGGATCCTTCCTTGCGAATGATCCCAGCGGCAACATGAACAGTCTTCAACAGGAGTCCTCTCTCAACATCAACACGTGGCAGGGTAGCTACCCGTACCTTACACAACGGTAAGGCAAGCGTAAGCCATATCGATGGTAGCCGACTCGTCTTCTTGCGACTATAGATGCCGTAGACTAATTGCAAGAAAGGACTCGGTATGCAAACCACGCACATGGCGACCCCGGTACTGGAGGTCGCGCATCTCGAAAAGGTATATGGAGCGCTGGGCAACGTGACCCGCGCGCTCAACGACGTCAGCTTTACCGTCAACCGCGGCGAATTCGTCGGCATCATGGGCGCTTCGGGCTCGGGCAAGTCGACGTTGCTCAACTGCGTGTCGACCATCGATAGCGCCACAAGTGGCACGATCCGCATCAACGGGCAGGACGTGACGCGCATGAAGCAGGCTAAGCTTTCGCAGTTCCGCCGCGAGGAGCTCGGCTTTATCTTCCAGGACTCCAACCTGCTCGATACGCTCACGGCACGCGAGAACATCGCCCTGCCGCTCACCATCGCCCGCACAAACTCGGCGGAGATCTCGACCCGAGTGCAGGATGTGGCCGCGCGTCTGTCCATTAGTCAGGTGCTCGACAAGTATCCCTACCAGATGTCCGGCGGTCAGCAGCAGCGCGTTGCCGCGGCTCGCGCGCTCGTCACCGACCCCACCATGATCATGGCCGACGAGCCCACCGGCGCCCTCGATTCCAAGAGCGCTCGCCTGCTGCTCGAGAGCCTGGAGGCCCTTAACCGCCGCCTACGTGCCACCGTACTCATGGTCACGCACGACAGCTTTGCCGCCAGCTACACGAGCCGTGTGCTGTTTATCCGCGACGGCAAGATCTTCACCGAGCTGCGCCGCGGCGACACCGACCGCCGCGAGTTCTTCGACCGCATTATGGAGGTCGTTGCCATGATGGGCGGTGAGGGCTCCGATGCTCTGTAAACTCGCTTGGGGTAACGTCCGCCGCGCCGGCCGCGACTACCTCGTCTACCTTTTGACGCTCACCCTGGGCGTCACGGTCTTCTATGCCTTTAATACCATCTCGATGCAGGTCGACATCGCCGGCATCGATGAAAAGGGCTTGGCGCAGGTTATGGGCAGCATGCTCGGCAACCTGACGTACTTTTTGGCCGGTGTCATGGCCTTTTTAATGGTGTACGCCAATAACTTCATCATGAAACGCCGCAAGAAGGAGTTTGGCCTGTACCAGGTGCTCGGCATGGGGCGCGGGCGCGTCGCCACGATCATGGCGCTCGAGACGGTGATCGTCTCGGTCGGCGCCTTTGTCGCCGGCATTGTGCTGGGCGTGGGACTCTCCCAGCTCATGACGTTCTTTACGGCCTCGCTCTTTAAGACACAGATCGCCAATTTCCACTTCTTTTTCTCGGTGCATGCGTTCAGCCTGACCCTTGCCTGCATGCTCGTGATGTTTGTGCTCACGCTACTGCTGAACCTTCGCGCCGTGCGTCGTACCAAACTCATCGAGCTTATGGGTGCCGAGCGTCGCAACGAGAGCATCAAGACACGCAACCCCTGGATCGCGATTGCCATTTTTGCCGTGGGCGTGGTGCTTGTGGGCGTGGCCTATTACCGTCTGCTACGTGATGGGTTCCCGCTAACCGCGACGGACAGCAAGCTGCAAGAGGCCATGACCCAGTTTGGTATTACGACCGCTATGGTTACCGTGGGCACCTTTGCCCTGTTCTGGGGACTCTCGGGCATGCTCATCAAGCTGCTGCAGAGCCTGCGCAGCGTGTATTGGCGCGGCCTCAACATGTTTACCGTGCGCCAGCTTGCGGCCAAGGTCAACACGGTGTGCTTTTCGATGGGCGTCATTGCGATGCTCCTGTTTTTGGCCATCACCTCGGTGACGTGCGGTATGTCGATTGCCAATGTGATGAACGAGAATCTGGAGCGCTATAATCCGGCCGACATGTCGCAGACGTATGTCTATTACACGCCCGATACGCTCGACTTCTATAAAGAGTCTTTCAATCCGTCTGAGGCCGATCGCATGGTGCTGGCCGATAGTACGGTCGATTTGTACTCCGCATGGCACGGCGATCGTAAGGGCAAGTCGGCGGACAACAACGATGAGACCGGCAAGAAGGTCAATATCGCCGATGTTGCAGGCGAGCATGTGCAGATCGATTCGTATCTGAGTTACCCGCTTGGCGGCTCGAATCCTTCGGTGACTCCAAGTGAGATGTGCAAGACCATGGGCGAAAAGCTTCCCAAGGCGTTCGGGGGTAGCAATGCCGATGCGATGGGTCTGTATGTGACGCCGGCAAGTCAGTACAACAAATTGCGTCAGATGATGGGCGAGGAGCCGGTGAGCATTGGCCGCGACCAGTACTTGCTCACGTGTGATATGGGCGGCGAGCTGGTCGACCTGTACACCAAGTATATGGCTGGCGGCCATGCCCTTACCTTGGGCGGGCATACGCTCAAGCCCGCAACCGATAAGTCGGACGAAGATACGGCGGCCATCGCCAACTCGGCGATGGGCAGTAATCCGGGTACCGTCGTCGTTTCCGACGAGCTGTTGTCCCAACTTAATCTGCAGCCGTATTCCAGTAGCCTGCTCGTTAACTACAAACAGGGGATGGATACGACCGAGGCAGACGAGAGCATTAAATACACTGTGCTCGACAATCTGCTCGTTGACGGCAAGGAGCCGGGGTCGTGGGGAACCTTCATCACACGCTCCGAGATGTACACGCAAGCAGCGCAAATGAACGGTCTTATTAGCTATCTAGCCATCTACATCGGCTTTGTATTGGTCGTTGCATGCGCGGCGATTCTGTCGATCCAGCAACTCTCCAACGTGGCCGATGGCAGCCGCAGCTATCGTGTGCTGGCACAGATCGGCTGCGACGACCGCCAGATTCGCCATTCGGTGATGGCGCAGCAAGCGGTATTCTTCCTGTTCCCGCTGGCAGTGGGCCTGGCGCACTCCTTTGTGGCACTTAAGGTGATCATCGAGCTGGTGAGCATTTTCGGAAATATGAGCATCGGCGGCACCGTGGGCCTCACCTGTGTAATCTTCCTGGCAGCATACAGTGGCTACTTCCTGGTGACCTACCTCATGAGCACCGGCATGGTGCGAGCCGCCATAGCCACCCGTTACAGCGAGTAACTCGTTCAGCTTGGAATTATCGTAGGTTGAGCATAGGTCAGCGAAAGCGCCCCTAAGCGAGCAAGGTGACGTTAAAGAGGAGGGAAGCGTACTTTGGGTACGCGACCGACGATTGAACGTCAGATTGCCGCTTAGGGGCGTTTGCAGCGTCGAGCCGTTACGCGGTTTGGTAAAACCGCGTAACTTCATCGTAGAAGCACGCTTGCGGGCGGCGGATGCTCGTCTCCTGTCGCCCGCTCACCGAGGCCCGGCAATTGCCTTAATATCTTAAGGACCTCGATTTGTCCAAGACTGAGCGAAGGAGCTCATCATGAGCGACGGAAAGAAAAAGCTTTCCTTCTTGACGGTCATCTCGACCATCATCTGCGTCGTCTTCGTTTGCGAGGCCGCCGCACCTGCTGCTGCCATTGGCAACCAGCAGTTCTTCTGGTGGATCTTCCTGATTCTGACCTTCCTGCTCCCTTATGGCATGGTCGTTGCCGAGCTCGGCACTACCTATGACGGCGAGGGTGGCATTTACGACTGGGTACGCGATGGCCTGGGCGACAAGTGGGGCGCCCGCATTTCGTACTACTACTGGGTTAACTACCCGCTGTGGATTGCCTCGCTGGCCACTATGTTCCCGGACATTTTGGGCATGGTCTTTGGCGTCGAGTTCAATCTGATTGCCAAGATTGGTATCGACCTTGCCTTTGTGTGGATCGTCTATCTTATGGGCCGCTCCAAGGCTGCCGACTCCGAGTGGGTCCTGAACGGCGGCGCCATCATCAAGGTCGCCGTTGCCGTTATCGTCGGCGCTTTGGGCATTTGGTACGCCATGGAGAACGGTTTTGCGAACGATATGTCCGCTGCCACCTTCCTGCCCGAGCTCACCAACACCAACGCGCTCGGCTACCTGTCGATCATCATCTTTAACTTCATGGGCTTCGAGGTCATCTGCACCATGACCGACGATATGGCCGATCCCGCTCGCGATATCCCCAAGGCTATCATCGTCGGCGGCCTGTCCATCGCCGTGATCTATCTGTTCGCTGGCTTTGGAATCGGCGCTGCTGTGTCGGCCGATTCCATCGATCCTGACTACGGCATGATTTACGCTGTCCAGACTATTGTGGGCGATTCCATGATCTTTAAGGTCATCTGCATCGCCTTCCTGATCACGCTGTTCGCCAACATGGCTGCCTGGTCCTTCGGCGTCAACTCCGTTGCTCGCTATGCTGCCGAGCATGGCAACATGCCCAAGGTCTTCGCCTCGATGATCTCGGATGACGACATGCCCAACGGCGCCAACCTGGTCAACGCCATCGTTGCCTCCCTGGTGCTGTGCCTGCAGCTGGTTCCCATCGACGCCATCTCCAACGGTGTCTTCTGGATGCTCTTCGGTACCTCCGTTGTCTTCCTGCTGCTGACCTACATCCCGATGTTCCCGGCATTCCTCAACCTTCGTAAGAACGACCCCAACCGTGAGCGTATCTTTACGTTCCCGTTTAAGGGCGCCATGATGAAGGTCATGCTGGCTATTCCCTGCATCGAGCTGATTCTGGCTATCGTTGCAACGCTGATTCCGTTCTCTGTCGATGAGATTGGCGATAAGGTCCCGATGATCGTCATCTTCATCGTGCTCTTGCTTATTGGCGAGGTTGTCCGCGTCGTCAGTGCTAAGGGCCGCGAGACCGAGTACAAGGGTCTCACTCCCGAGCTGGCTGCTCAGCGCCTCGCTGAGGAGTCCGAGGAGGACTAGAGCACCCGGATTCGGGGCTCCAACCTTCCTCGCGTACCAACGTACGCTTCGTCGGGCTTGTCGCTCCCGACTCGGGACACTCTAGCCTCTTCGGAGGCGTGCCCAAGCAACAGGTTTGCTAACCTTTCTCTGAGGTGGGTGTGAGCTATTGCTCCGGTAACCACCGCCCGCCCCAATCTCTCTTCCGTATCCTTCGTGCGTTTTGTCTCCGCGCACCGGGTTACGTCGCCGCTTGCCGGTGCGACATCCGTGAAAACCGGTGCCAGGCGCCCCGACCTTTGCCGGGGAACGGGCGTCTACCATCTCTTGGTTTTAGGCTGCGGGTAACCCGCCCGCAGCAAGCGATCGTTCGATTTGGAGGAAATCTTATGCGTACGATCACCGAGTCCGAGTCCACCCCTAAGGCCGATGGCTTCTTTATGCCTGCTGAGTTCGCCCCACAGGATCGCGTGTGGATGGGCTGGCCCCATCGCACCGATACCTGGGCCCATGGTGCCAAGCCGGCTCAGAAGCAGTATGCCGCCATCGCTCGCGCCATCGCCGAGTTCACCCCGGTCACCATGTGCGCCAACCAGGCCGACTACGCCAACTGCAAGGCCGTCTTTGAGGAAGACGAGAACGTCACCGTTATCGAGATGACCACCGACGACGCTTGGTTCCGCGACACCGCTGCCACTTTTGTTATCAACGGCAAGGGCGATAAGCGCGCCAACCACTGGCACTTCAACGCCTACGGCGGCCTCGTCGACGGCCTCTATTTCCCGTGGGACAAGGACGAACAGATTGCCCTTAAGATGGCTGAGCTTTCCGGCTGCCGTCGCTATCGTCCCGATGACATGATCCTCGAGGGCGGTTCCATTACCGTCGACGGCGAAGGCACTGTGGTCGTGACCGACCAGTGCCTGCTTTCCCCAGGCCGCACCTGCTCTGCGGTTCTGGAGGAGGAAGAGGATCCCGAGTCCATCTGGCCCAAGTTTAAGAGGAAGTTTGAGCCCTGGAGCGAGGAACTTCGCGCCTATATGGACGAGCACCTCAAGGATTACCTGGGTGTCGAGAAGGTCATCTGGGTCAAGGAGGGCATCGACCCCGAGGAGACCAACGGCCACATCGATGACGTCGCTACGTTCATCGCTCCGGGCGTCATGGCTTGCATCTGGACCGACGATCCCGAGTATCCGTTCTACGAGCAGTGCCACGCTGTCTACGAGACCCTCTCCAACGCCGTTGACGCCAAGGGCCGCAAGATGAAGGTCTACAAGCTCTGTATGCCTGTGAACCCGCTGTTCATGGACCAGGCTTCCTGCGACACCATCGACGCCGACGAGAACGCCGAGCCGCGCGTTGTCAACGAGCCGCTGATCGCCTCCTACATGAACTACCTGGTCACCAACCACGGCGTTATCGTCCCGCAGTACGGCGACGAGAACGATCAGCTTGCCGTTGACACGCTCCAGAAGATCTACGACGAGGTCTGGGGCGAGGGCGTCTACAAGTGCGTCGGCGTTCAGTCCGAGCAGGTCGTTTTCGGCGGCGGAAATATCCACTGCATTACGCAGCAGGAGCCCTCGGCGTAACTGTCTGTCTTCCCGAGGCACGGCACCTTGCCCTTCAATCGTCGGGCATGACCCTTAAGGTCTATGCCCTCCTCTTTCAGGGCAATCTGCTGCACCTCGGAAACCCAGCCGGTCAAGCGGACCGACGTAGCTAGTTACCGCATTACTCATTGGTGCCAACCTTGGCAACAATGCAGGTCGAAAAAACGTCAGCGAAAACCCGCCAGAGCGAGCAAGGTGCCTTGAAACGAGGCGGCATTGATCTTTTGATCATGCCGCCGAAGTTGAAAGGCAGATTGCCGTTCTGGCGGGTTTGCAGCGTCGAGCCGTTACGCGGTTTGGTAAAACCGCGTAGCTAAATACGTTCCGCGATCTCGTGGATGAGGTAGTCGGTCTTTTCCCAGCCCAGGCACGGGTCGGTGATCGACTTGCCAAAGACGCCGCCGTCGACCGGCTGGTTGCCGTCCTCCAGGTAGGACTCGATCATAAAGCCCTTGACCAGCTTGGAGATGGATTCGTTGCGGCGGCAGCTGTCGAGCACCTCCTTGCAAATGCGATACTGCTCCAGCGGACGCTTGCCCGAGTTGTCATGGTTGCAGTCGATGACCGCTGCCGGATTGGCATAGCCGGCATGCTCGGTATAGCGTTCGGCCAAGCGTTCCAGGTGTTCGTAGTGGTAGTTGGGGTAGGTGCGCCCATCGAGACCGATGTAGCCACGCATAACGGCGTGTGCGAGCGGATTGCCGTCGCACTCGACCTCCCAGTTGCGGAAGATGAAGCTCTGGTGCGCCTGGGCGGCGTAAATGGAGTTGAGCATAACGGTGGTAGAGCCGGCAGTGGGATTCTTCATGCCGACGGGTACCGAAATGCCGCTCGACACCAGGCGATGCTCTTGGTTCTCGACCGAGCGTGCGCCCACGGCAACATAGCTCAGCAGGTCAACGAGGTATTGGTAGTTGGACGGGTAGAGCATCTCATCGGCGGTAAAGAAGCCGGTCTCCTCGATGACGCGCAGGTGCATGTGGCGGATGGCCTTGACGCCCTCGAGCAGGTCGTCGGGAGCCTCGGGGTTGGGGTTGTGCAGAAGACCCTTGTAGCCGGTGCCCTTGGTGCGCGGCTTATTGGTGTAGACGCGCGGAATGATGATGAGCTTGTCCTTGACCTCCTCAGCGGTCTTGGCCAGTCGGTTCATGTACTCAAGTACCGAATCCTCGCGGTCGGCAGAGCACGGGCCGATGATGAGCACCTTACGTGCGTCCTCGCCGGTAAAGACTTTGGCGACCTCGGCGTCAAATGCCTGCTTTTTGGCGGTAAGCTCGGCAGAAAGTGGCATTTCCTCGCGGATCTCCATGGGTATCGGCAGCCTGCGTTTGAATTCCATGGCCATAGGGGCCTCCTCAATCTATAGAAAGAGCAATAAGCGTATTGTCGAATGCTCGGCATTATCCGCTGTCGCACGCTAAAGTGCAAGCCCTTGTCACCCCGAAACCTACCAAAAAGAGACAGGTTTATTTTGGCAGGTTTTATCTGGGGAAACGTCGGCGGATGCCGGGAGGGAGCGGCGCCGCGCGGGACCCTAAGGCTGTTGTCGGTTCCCTAGGAAATACCCTGTGGGCAAAAAATGCCAAATATGAGTACGGTTGCTATCTTAGTAGCATATTGCCTTCGCAAAATAATAGACATAACAGCAAAATATGTTCATTAACGTAAACACATATAAGTTCGCTATAGGGCTGTTTGATCAATTTAGGGACGCGTGTAAGCCGTGAAAACGGCATTTGGGACTGTTTTGGCTGTTACTAAAAAAGTAACAGTACTCATATTTGCCATTTTTTGCCCACGGGGCCTCGAAGGGGCTGTCAATCAGGTCCCAGGGGAGGCGGTTTGAAGGTCGCAGAACAAAAAAACGGGGGCACAGGTGGTGGCGCGCGCAGACGTGGTGTAAGAGCGTCCTGAGGTCCGTCGCTGCAAGTCCCGATATTACTCCTTCTTGAGACCGCGCCTCTCGACTATCTCGTCCACTATCTCCCTGGCGCGCCGCCCGAGCGCGCGGCGCCTCCCCTCCGTCGGGGCCGGCCTGCCCGCGGGCTCGGCGAAGCCCTCGGCGGCCGAGGCCTCGGAGAACACGCGCTGCTGGGACCACTGTCCCTCGGTCTCCATGAGGCTCGCGCACGTCAGGCGCAGCATCGACTCCCTCGAGGGGAAGGACTGCACGACCCTGTAGCGGCGCTTGATCTCGCGGTTGGCGCGCTCCTGGACGTTGTTGGTGCGGAGCTTGGCCCAGTGCGCCCTGGGGAAGGCCGTGAACGCCAGCGCGGAGTCCTCGGCCTGCTCGAAGACCTCGCCGGCCCTGGCGGACACCGACGCCACCCAGGGCGCCGCCTCGGCCCACACGCAGCGCGCGAGGTCGGGGTCGTCCTGGTAGACCGCGGCATGCACGAGGTCCCTGACGGCCGCCTTGGAGTCCTCGGGCCTGCCCGAGCAGGCGCTCTGGAGGTTGCGCTGCAGGTGCGTCACGCAGCGCTGCCAGGCGCAGCCCTGGAACAGGCGCGAGACGGCGGCCACGAGCCCGGCGTGGCTGTCGGAGACCACGAGGCGAACGCCGGCCAGCCCGCGCTCGCGCAGCCCGCCGAGGAATGCCGCCCAGGAGTCCTCGCTCTCGGTGTCGACCACGTCGCAGCCCAGGAAGTGCTTGCGCCCGTCGGCGCCCAGCCCGATCGCGGTCACGACGCCCTGCGAGACGACCGACGAGCCGACCCTGCAGCTCATGTAGGTGGCGTCGAGCCACAGGTAGCAGCACGGCGTGCCCGACAGGTCGCGGCGGCGGAACTCCGCCACCTCGGCGTCGAGGTCGGAGCAGAGGCTCGAGACCTCCGAGCTCGACAGCGAGGATATGCCCAGCCTGGACGCCACGCGCTCGACCTTGCGGGTGGATACGCCGCACACGTACATCTCCTGCACGATGGCGGCCACCGAGGTGTCGACGCGCGACCATCGCGCGAGCATGCCCTCGGGGTAGTAGGTGCCGTGCCTGAGCTTGGGTATCTCGAGCTCCACGTCGCCAACGGCGGTCTTGAGCGACCTGGGGCGGTAGCCGTTGCGGCTGTTCTCCCTGCCGTCGCTGCGCTCGTTGCGGCTCGCGCCGCACATCTGCTGGGCCTCGGAGTCCATCAGCGCGTTCATCACGCCGCCCAGCACCCTGCACGCGAACTCGCGCGCGTCGCCGCACTCCTGCCAAAGCCTCGCCGCCTCGAGGGCCTCGTCGCGGCCGAGGCGCAGTACACTCTCTTCTTGGGGCATCGCCTTTCCTTCCATTCGTCACCTTCATTACTCCAACGACGAATTCTAGGCGGTGTCCCCTCCCTTTCAAGAAAGGGCGGAGGCGGGGCATGCCCCGCCTCTTACACCACATCTCTGTGCGCTACCGCACAGGTTGTCCTGCGCCCCCGTTTTCTTGGCATTGCGGTTGTTTGCCGCCGGTTTTTACGCCGCTTCGTCGAACTGCGAGTTGTACAGGTCGGCGTAGAAGCCGCCCTGGGCGAGCAGCTCGTCGTGCGTGCCCTTCTCGACGATGTCGCCGTCGCGAATCACCAAGATCACGTCGGCGTTGCGGATCGTGGACAGGCGGTGTGCGATGACAAAGCTGGTACGGCCCTGCATCAGTGCATCCATGGCGCGCTGAATGAGTTCCTCGGTACGGGTATCGACGTTGGAAGTCGCCTCGTCCAGAATCAGCGCCGGGCGGTCGGCCAAAATGGCACGGGCGATGGTCACGAGCTGGCGCTGACCCTGCGACAGGTTAGTGCCCTCCTCGTTAATCATAAAGTCATAACCGCCGGCAAGCGTATGGATAAAGTGGTCGCAACGTGCGGCGCGCGCGGCGGCCTCGACCTCGGCGTCGCTCGCGTCGGGGCGTCCGTAGCGGATGTTCTCGCGGATGGTGCCGTTAAACAGCCAGGTATCCTGCAGCACCATGGCAAACTCGCCGCGCAGCGCCGCGCGGTCCCAGTCGCGCACGTCGACACCCTCGACGCGCAGCGAACCGCCGTCCACATCGTAGAAGCGCTGCAGCAGCTTGATGAGCGTGGTCTTGCCGGCGCCGGTGGGGCCGACGATGGCGATGGTCTGGCCGGGTTGCGCCTCGCAGCTAAAGTCGTGGATGATGGTCTTGTCGGGCGTATAGCCAAACTTGACGTGATCAAACTCCACATGGCCGGGGCGCTTTTCGGGAATCTGCGCGTCGGCTTTCTGCTCCTCCTCGGGCGCGGCCAGGAACTCAAAGACGCGCTCGGTGGCGGCGGCCATCGACTGCATCGTGTTGCTCACGTTGCCCAGCTGCTGCACGGGTTGCGTAAAGTTGCGAACGTACTGGATAAAGCTCTGGATGTCGCCGGGCGTGGCATTGCCGGTCAGCGCGAGCTGTGCGCCCACCACGACGACGCCCACGTAGCCCATGTTGCCCACCAAACTCATGAGCGGCATCATCAGGCCCGACAGGAACTGCGAGCGCCAGCCACTAATAAAGAGGCGGTCGTTTTGGCGGTCGAATTCCTCGATCGAGGCCTCGGCGCGGTCGAACACCTGAATGACGTTCTGGCCGGCAAAATCCTCCTCGATAATGCCGTTGACGGCGCCCAGAACCTGCTGCTGCTCGCGGAAGTACGGCTGCGAGAAGTGAATCATCACGGTCAGGATAATCGCAGCGGCCGGCAGCGTGAGCACGGTGACGCCGGTGAGCGGCAGGCTGATCGACAGCATCATGACGAGCACGCCGATAATCTGCGTCACCGACGTGATGAGCTGGGTCACACTCTGGTTGAGCGACTGACCCAGCGTATCGACGTCGTTGGTGATGCGGCTGAGCACATCGCCCTTGCTGTGACCGTTGAAGTAGCTCATCGGAACGACAGCGATCTTGGCGGCGATCTCCTTGCGCATGCGATAACAAATCTTTTGCGTGACGCCGGTCATGAGCCAGCCTTGGATCAGGCTGCAGACAGAGCTCGCCAGATACAGACAGAGCAAAAAGCCGAGCGTCTTGGCGATCCAGACAAAGTCGACATCGCCGGTGCCGTTGACCTTGGCAACCAAGCCCTCGAACAGTTTGGTGGTAACCTGGCCGAGCACCTTGGGTCCCACAATGTTAAAGATGACCGAGCACACGGCAAAGGCGACGGCGGCAAACACGGCAATCTTGTGCTGGCCGATATAGCCGAGCAGCTGCCTCATGGTGCCCTTAAAGTCCTTGGCCTTTTCGCCGCGACGCATGCCGCCCATGCGGCCCATGGGACCACGCTGGCGGGTGGGCTTGGGAATCTGAGTCTTGGTCTCGTCTGCCATTAGCGCTCGCCTCCTTCCGTGACGGCTGCAATTTCTTCTTGGGTAAGCCCCAGCTCCTCGGCAGAAAGCTGCGACTGTGCGATCTCCAGGTACGCCGGGCAGCTGCGCAGCAGCTCCTCGTGCGTGCCGGTGCCCACCACGTGGCCGTCATCGAGCACGATGATCTGGTCGGCGTGAATGATGGTCGCGATGCGCTGGGCCACGACCACGAGTGCGGCGTCGGTAACGTTTTTGGCCAGCTCCTCGCGCAGGCGCGCGTCGGTCTTGTAGTCGAGGGCACTAAACGAGTCATCGAATACCACGATCTCGGGCTTTTTGGCCAACGCACGGGCGATGGCCAGGCGCTGGCGCTGACCGCCCGAAACATTGGAGCCGCCCTGGCTGATGGGGGAGTCGTAGCCGCCCTCGCGCTCGGCAATAAAGTCCTCCGCCTGGGCGACACGTGCTGCCTGGCGCATATCCTCGTCACTCACCATGTCGCCGGCAAACTTGAGGTTGCTCTCAACGGTGCCCGAGAACAGGCGACCCTGCTGCGGAATGTAACCAATGCGGTGGCGCAGCTCGGAAAGGGTCATGTCGCGCACGTCGATGCCGTCGAGCGAAATGCTGCCGCCCGTGACGTCGTACAGGCGCGGAATCAGCTGCACGAGCGTGGACTTGCCCGAGCCCGTGGAGCCAATAATGCCAAGCATCTGGCCGGCGTGCGTGGTGAAGTTTACGCCGCTGATGACATCGGCGCGGGCATCGGGGTACTGGAAGCTCACGTCGCGGAAGGTGAGCTCACCGCGCGGCGCGCTGGCTGCGGGCAGTTTGGGCGAGGCAGGGTCGTTGATGCTCGTGGGGCAAGTGATGACCTCTTCTACGCGCTCGGCTGCGACCTCGGCACGGGGCAGGATGACCGAAACCATGGTGAGGATCATAAACGCCATGACGATCTGCATGGTATAGGAGATAAACGCCATCATGTTGCCGACCTGCATCACGCCGTCGGACACGCCCTGCGCGCCAAACCAGACGATAAGCACGGTGATGCAGTTCATGACGAGCATCATGAGCGGCATCATAAAGCTCATGGCGCGGTTGGTGTAGAGCTGCGTAGTCATCAGGTCGAGCGACGCCTTGTCAAAACGTTCGAGCTCATGCTCCTCGCGGTTGAACGAGCGGATGGGCATAAGGCCGTCGAGCAGCTCGCGGGCGGTAAGGTTCACGCGGTCCACAAAGCTCTGCATCTTTTTGAACTTGGGCATGGTGAGGCCCATGAGCACGCCGACGACGGCCGAAACCGCGATGATGGCCACAGCGATGGTCCACTCCAGGCCGGTGTGGTTGGCTAGGACGCGCATGACGGCGACGATGCCCATGACGGGGGCCATCAGACACATGCGGATAAACAGAGTTGCGGCCATCTGGATTTGCTGAATGTCGTTGGTGCAGCGGGTAATGAGCGAGGCCTGGCTAAATTTGCCCACCTCGGCCGGCGAGAAGTGCATAACCTTGTTGAAGGTCTCGCGGCGCAGGTCGCGGGCGATGGAGCAGGCGGTGCGCGAAGCCACGGCGCCGGTCAGGATGGTGGCGACGAGCGACACCAGGCACAGGCCAAACATCGTGGTCGCCATGCGGCTCAGGTAAGCGTTCTGCACGTCGGCGGGGTCGATGCCCTGTGCCTTGTACTCGTCCTGCACATAGCTCACGGCGCGCTGGGTGACGATGGAGCCCGACATGGAGCCCATTTTGTCCGCCATTTGGTTGGCGCCCTCGATGAGCTTACCCTGGTCGATTAGGTCGCCTTCAACGCCCAGGCGCAGGCTCTTCATGGTGATCTTACCGCCGTCGGCATCAATCTGCTTTTGCATGTTCTGCGCCGCCGCGGCCTTCTGCTGCATCTCGGCGAGCTGCTCGGGCGTCATCGCTGCCATTTGCTCGGGGGTGGGCATGGCCTGGGCAGCGTTGTCGTCTTTCTCGCTGGACGAGCCCATCATGTCGCCCATGGAGTTGGCGTCGATGCCCTGGTTGAGCGAAAGGACAACAGTCTCGGGCAGGCTCATAATGTCAGCAATCTTGCCTCCATCGGCACGCTCTTCCTCGGTGCCCTCGTACGTTCGAATGTCGTTTTTGTCAGCCTTGCTAAACACGGCCTCCACAGCCTTGGCGTCCTTGGCGCTCATAAAGAGTTCGAGGTCGTCGAGCGATTCGGCGCGGATGGTGTCGGGTACGGGCGACGCGATGCCGCCTTGCTGCACACCCACGTCGACGATGTCGCTCATATAGGTAGGCAGCGCCAGATCGGCGTTGCAGCTGATTACGATAAGTACGATAGCTGCGAACAGTGCCAGGATATGTTTTTTAAAGAGCTTGAGAATCCTCACTCGGCATCTCTCCTTTCTTGATTGCGGTCGATAATTTCGTTGGCACGTCTAAGAAGGCGCACCATCTCTTGGGTATCTGTTTCGCCAAGCTGCTCGAGGAAGGCCGCGGTGCGGTCCTCGAATTCCCGACGTTTGATTTCGATAACCTGGAATCCTTTGTCGGTCACCGTGACGTGTACGCGACGACGGTCGGTCTTTGAGTGCTCGCGCTCGACCCAGCCCTTGGCCTCGAGGGCACGCAGGATATTGGCGATGCGGGCGCTCGAGACCCAGGCGCGATCAGCGAGTTCGCTCGGCGTGAGCGAGCCGCCGGCGCGCATGAGGGCGCGCATGACGGCCATCTCGCCACCCAGAGCCTGGTCGGCAAAGCGCGAAACGCGCTGGTGCATGCTGCCAAACTCGGTAAAGAGCTGACGCCCAAGCTCATGGAAATCGGTATCTTCCACCGAAAACCCCTAACACTAGAAACTATTTTCGGTGGAAGATGATACCCCCGCTCAACCATCCCATTCGGTGGATTTCTAGGCATGTCCCAAAAATCTACTTGGCCGCTAGGCAATATTAAGAGTGCATTAAGACTTAAAATCATTCAATTGCTGAAGCGTTTCAAAGAACTATTATGCACGCGGTTAGGCGAGGGGTTGTCACCACCATGGGTTGTCACCACCATGACGACTGGGACTCATATAATCGCCACGTGCGATGCTCCAACTTCCCGCAAGGAGACACCTTACATAAAGGGGGATGGAGTCATGGCATTTGACTTCACGGGCAAGACCGCGATTGTCACGGGCGGCACTCAGGGCATTGGCCTCGAGATCGCCAAGGGCATCGTCGCGGGCGGCGGACATGTCGCGCTCATCGCAAGGAACGCTGCTAAGGGCGAGGCCGCAGTGGCCGAGCTTGGCGAGGGCAACAAGTTCTATCAGCTCGATGTCGCCGATGCGCCCAAGGCGCGCGAGACCGTCGAGCAGATTTTTACGGACCTGCCGCAAACCAACATCTTGATTAACTGCGCTGGCGTCATCAGCACCAAGAAGTTCGACGAGATCGATGACACCGAGTGGCGCCGCACTATCGATATCAACCTCAACGGTACCTTCACTATGATGAACGCCGTGTACCCGCACTTTAAGGCGGCGCATGCCGGCACTATCGTCAACGTGAGCTCCGTTGCTGGCAAGATCGGCGGCGGCCTGCTTGGCACCGCTGCCTACGCGAGCTCCAAGGCCGGTGTCAACGGCCTTACCAAGGCGGTCGCCAAGGAGGGCGGCAAGTTTGGCGTTCGCTGCAACGCCGTGTGCCCGTCGCTCACGTTGACCGATATGACCTCGATTCTCTCTGACGAGAACTCTCAGCGCATCATCAACGGTATTCCTCTGGGCCGCGCTGCCCAGGCCAGCGAGCCTGCGCAGATGGTGCTGTTCTTCGCTTCCGACCTCGCCAGCTTCGTGAACGGCGAGATCGGTGACTGCGACGGCGGCATCGTCCTGGACGGGTAATACCCCGCGATGATTATTCGGCGACGGCTCCTGCGACTCGGGACCGTCGCCTTCTTTCTGACATAGGCGCGTGCGGCTACGATTCGCATGCATCCAAAGGAGATATATATGAGTGAATCGACTGCGGTGGAGGCGCCGGCGGCAAAGGAGCCGTTCTTTAAGATGTCCTCCATCCCGGGTGCCAATATTTTGGTGCCGCTTTTGCTGGGCTGCCTGCTCAACACGCTATTCCCCGACCTGTTCAAAACGCTCGGCAGCTTTACGCTTGGTATGACCCAGCAGGGCGCAGGCCCGCTCGTGGGCGCTTTTTTGCTCATCGTCGGTACGACGATTTCGTTTAAGAGTGCTCCTGCCGCCGCTGCACGCGGCGCCATCATCATCGCCGTCAAGCAGATCGTGGTCGTTGCCGTGTCGCTGCTCATCCTTTATGTGTTCAACGACAACCTGTTTGGCATCTCTGCCATGGTGATGCTGGCGGCTTGCACCGGCGCCAACAACGCTATGTACGCTGGTCTGATGGGCACCATGGGCAATGAGGCCGAGCGTGGCGCTGTCGCCATCACCACGCTCGTTGTCGGCCCTCCGGTCACGATGATCGTGCTCGGCGCTGCCGGTCAGGCTCCGATCGGCTGGTCGCTCGTGGGTGCCATTCTGCCGATCGTCATCGGCATTATTCTGGGTAACCTGTTCCCCAGCTTTAAGAAGATGATGGCACCGGCACTTTCCGCCATCATCGTGCTCGTCTTCTTTGCCATGGGCTCGACCATGACCTTTGGCCAGCTCATTAATGGCGGTCTCCCCGGTATTCTGCTCGGTGTGATCTGCTCGGTGGTCTTTGCAATTCCCGTCATCGCGGTCGATAAGCTCACGGGTGGTACGGGTGTCGCAGGTGCGGCCATTTCGAGCTGCGCCGGAGCCAATGTGGCCACGCCTGCTGCCATGGCAAGCGTCAACGGGGCCATGTACGGCGGCGCCGTGCTCGCGACGGCTACGGCACAGGTTGCCGCCTGCGCAATCGTGACGGCTATTTTGACCCCGCTGGTCACCAGCTGGTGCTACAAGCATTTTGAGGGCCAGGGCAACGGCAATAGCAAGGCAACGACCGACAAGGCCGCCGCAGCCGCCTAATGCCAAGCGGCAATCAAAGCTAAAAACTAGCTACGCCACAGGGCGGCCACGGGGGATCCCGTGGCCGCCCTGCAGTTTCTGTAGGGTCTCTGAGACACTTTACCCTGCTAAAGCTGGCATAACAGCTAGAGCGAACGTCGTACAAAGGCAAGGAAAATAACATACAAATCGGTGAACGGTAGTTGTTCGCGCTCGCATTTCCTGCGGGTTTGTAAAAAACGCCCTTATGATATAAAAAAAGAAACATATAACAGCCCAGATGGAGAGGGTCGCTATGTTATCCTTCTCAGACGGGTGAAATCTTGGGTTTTGGGTTGTAGTTCCAAGGTGGACAAACGTTTTCTCTGCACCAGCGTGTGGTGAAGAACGGAAGAAGCCGGTAGTGCAAGCCGAACATTCAAGAATTCAATAAGCAGCGGTGTGAGAGAGCGCCGCATTACACGTAACTAGGAGCGTGGTTACACAATGCAGGAGGCATGGGAAGGCTTCAAGGAAGGCATCTGGACGGGAGAAGTTGACGTCCGAGACTTCATCCAGAAGAACTACACCCCCTACGAGGGCGACGAGTCGTTCCTCGTCGGTCCGACCGAGCGTACCAAGGAGCTGTGGGGCGAGGTTCTCGACCTGCTGCTTAAGGAGCGCGAACAGGGCGGTGTCCTCGATATGGACACCAAGATCGTCACGGGTATCGTGAGCCACCCCGCTGGCTACATCGATAACGCCCACCGCGAGAAGGAGACTATCGTCGGCCTCCAGACCGACAAGCCGCTCAAGCGCGCGCTGCACGTCAACGGTGGTATCCGCATCGCTTGCCAGGCTGCCAGCCAGCACGGCTACAAGGTCGACGAGAACGTTGTCGAGCGCTACACCTTCGAGCGCAAGACCCACAACGCCGGCGTCTTCGATGTTTACACCCCCGAGATGCGTGCTTGCCGCTCGGCCCACATCATCACCGGTCTGCCCGATGGCTATGGCCGCGGCCGCATCATCGGCGACTACCGTCGTGTCGCCCTGTACGGTGTCGACTACCTGATCAAGGACAAGGAGGCCCAGAAGGCTTCCACCCCGACGGTCATGACCGCCGACAACATCCGCGATCGTGAGGAGCTGCAGGAGCAGATCCGCGCCCTCGGCGAGCTTAAGATGATGGCCGAGACCTATGGTTTCGATATTTCCAACCCTGCTACCAACACGCAGGAGGCCATCCAGTGGATGTACTTCGCCTACCTCGCTGCCGTCAAGGAGCAGAACGGCGCCGCTATGTCCATCGGCCGTACCTCCACGTTCATCGACATCTACGCTGAGCGCGACCTTGCCAACGGTACCTTCACCGAGGAGCAGATCCAGGAGTTCGTGGATCACTTCATCATGAAGCTTCGCATGGTCAAGTTTGCCCGTACCCCCGAGTACCAGGCCCTGTTCACCGGCGACCCGCAGTGGGTCACCGAGTCCATCGGCGGCATGGGTGTCGACGGCCGTACGCTCGTTACCAAGATGAGCTACCGCTACCTGCACACGCTCGAGAACATGGGCACCAGCCCCGAGCCCAACATGACCGTTCTGTGGTCGACCCGTCTGCCCGAGAACTTCAAGAAGTTCTGCGCCAAGACTTCTGTCGCTAGCTCCTCGATCCAGTACGAGAACGACGACCTCATGCGCGTCTATCATGGCGACGACTACGGCATCGCCTGCTGCGTGTCCTCCATGCGCATCGGCAAGGAGATGCAGTTCTTCGGCGCTCGCGCCAACCTGGCCAAGTGCCTGCTGTACGCACTCAACGGCGGTGTTGACGAGGTCTCCAAGAAGCAGGTCGGCCCCAAGTATCGCGCCGTCGAGGGCGATACGCTCGATTACGACGACGTTGTGGCCAAGTACAACGACATGATGAAGTGGCTCGCTGGCGTGTACGTCAACTCGCTGAACATCATTCACTACATGCACGACAAATATTGCTACGAGCGCATCCAGATGGCTCTGCACGACAAGCACGTGCACCGCTGGTTCGCTACGGGCATCGCTGGCCTTTCCGTCGTGGCTGACTCCCTGTCCGCCATCAAGTACGCCAAGGTCCACCCCGTCCGTGATGAGAACGGCATCATCGTCGACTTCGAGACCGAGGGCGAGTTCCCCAAGTACGGTAACGACGACGACCGCGTCGACCAGATCGCTCACGACGTTGTGCACCAGTTCATGGAGTACATCCGCATGAACGATACCTACCGCAACTCCGTGCCTACGACCTCGGTTCTGACCATTACCTCCAACGTCGTGTACGGTAAGAAGACCGGCTCCACGCCCGACGGCCGCAAGGCTGGCCAGCCGTTCGCCCCGGGTGCTAACCCCATGCACAAGCGCGATAGCCACGGCGCCATCGCTTCGCTGTCTTCGGTTTCCAAGCTCCCGTTCCGCGATGCTCAGGACGGCATCTCCAACACCTTCTCCATCATCCCGAGTGCGCTCGGCAAGGAGGACCAGGTGTTCTTTGGCGATATCGACCTTGATCAGCTGGGCGAGTAACTATTGTTAGTGCTATACTAACAATAACGATTACTGATTAGTGCGCCGGTTTCGGCCGGCGCCTATTAATCGAAGGAGACACATTATGAAGGTTTCTGAAGTTTCCGAGACTCAGGCCGATAACCTGGTCCACATGCTCGACGCTTACGCCGAGAAGGGTGGCCACCACCTGAACATCAACGTCTTCAACCGTGAGACGCTGCTCGACGCTCAGGCTCACCCCGAGAAGTATCCGCAGCTGACCATCCGCGTTTCCGGCTACGCCGTGAACTTCCACACGCTCACCAAGGAGCAGCAGGACGAGGTCATTGCGCGTACCTTCCACGACAAGTTCTAAAGGGACTCAACTCCCACCGGAGACCCGGTAAGGCCTACGCACTTTGCCTCTCAAACGTCCTCGCCGCTTCGCGGCTGCGGAATGTTTGCGAGACAAAGTGCTCCCGGCCTTGCCGGGTCTCCTGCGTTGTCGTCCTTTAGGGAACCACGCTAAATTAAATTGATGTCCTCGGACATGCAAAGAGGCTCGCTGCGCACTTCGTGCGGCGAGCCTCTTTGCGTCCTGCGGAATGTTTTGGGAGGTAGCCCAAACAGCCCCGGCTGGGGTCCTGTGTAGTCACCCTTTAGGCGGAACTCTCCTAATTATTTGGATGAGTCGTTTACTTACTTGTACTGTTACCGTCTTCCCGCTCTTGTTGGGGTATGCTTTGTTCGTATGTAAACGTATGACATGTTGATGGGGGAGGGTGCTATGGCTCGCGAGGGCGCTCGTTCTAAGGATTCGGCTAAGCCTGGCATCAAGGAAGTTGCAGCGGTGGCGGGGGTTTCGCCTACTACGGTATCTCGCGTGCTTAATAATCGCGGCTATATTAGCCAAGAGACCCGCGATAAGGTCCATGCCGCGATGAAGCGCATCAACTATACGCCCAACGATATCGCCCGTGCCATGCTCAACGGTCGCCTGAATCTAATAGGTATGATAGTCCCCTATGTCAGCAGCCCGTTTCATGCCCAAGCGGTCCAAGCCGTTGAGCGTACCCTGGCCGAAAACGGTTTTAAGATGTTGCTGTGCAATAGCGCCAATCGACCTGATCTTGAGCGTTCTTATATCGATATGCTTCGGCGCAATATGGTTGATGGCGTCATCGTCAACTCGCTTAATATCGGTGCCGAGGCGTATGCCGAGATGGGCTTGAGTCTGGTTGGTATCGACTGCGACCTTGGCGAGACCTCTGTTCAGATTGCGAGCGACAGCTATGGCATCGGCGAACTTGCCACGCGTCGCCTGATTGATGACGGGTGTTCGCGCATCTTGTGCCTGCGCAACAATAGCCGCATGCGCATGCCTGCCAATAAGCGTACCGATGCCTACCACGATGTTGTGGAGCAGGCCGGTTTGCCCGCGCTTGTCCGTGAGGTCGAGTTCGTTAAGTCCGATGACGAAAAGAGTGCGGTCGTTGCGAAGATCCTCGATGAGAACCCCGATATTGACGGCATCTTTGCGGGAGACGACACGATGGCGGCCATCTGCCTCAACGTGATGAAGCGGCGCGGCTTGAGCGCTCCGGACGATATTAAGGTCGTGGGCGCGGATGGCGCCCGCCGCACTATGACGTTTATGCCTGACTTAACAACCGTTCGTCAAGATATCGATCGCATCGGAGAGCTCGCGGCGCAATCCATCATCGCTCTTGTTAACGGTGAAAAGCCCGAATCGAATACCAAGCTCCCCGTTGAACTCATTGAGGGCAAAACCGCGTAGTTCATCCCGTGCCAAAAGAATTCCTCAAACGCCTCTGATGACCGTTCGCCGCCATATGTCAACCGTTTGCCGACGACTGGAACTGCGAAAAGACGTATTAGTGTGAAAACGTTTGACATATGAAAACGATTGACATATCTTGCAGTTGTACCGAGTTAGTATCTTGTGGGAAAGGAAGTCTCGGATGCACAAGGTGTATTACCAGCCTGAGGGAATTTGGGTAGGCGACATCATGCCGTACGGCGAGGACGGCACGTTCTATCTCTATCACCAGCGTGACACGCGAAACCCCGGTCCTTTCGGAGAGCCGTTTGGTTGGGCACTCGCGACGACCAAGGATTTCGTCAACTACAAGGACTTTGGCGAGAGCCTTGAGCGTGGCGGCGACGAGGAAGTCGACCAGTATGTTTATGCCGGCACGGTGTTTAAGGTGGGCGACAAGTACCATGCGCTCTACACTGGTTGCAATCGCGATAAGGTCCGCGCACGCTTGATGAAGCAGGTTCTTCTTCACGCAACGAGTGACGACGCCGTCAAGTGGGAGAAGAACATCGCCGAGACGCTGCTTCCGCCCCAGGAAGGTTACGATGACCGCAACTGGCGCGATCCCTTTGTGCTTTGGGATGAGGAGAACGAAGAGTACATGCTCATCCTCGGCACGCGCGTGGGCGAGGACAAGCGTCTGATGACCGGGCGTCTGGTCAAGTTCACCTCCAAGGACCTGGATACCTGGGAGTTCCAGGGCGACTGGTGGAATCCGGGCCTTTACACCATGTTCGAGATGCCTGATCTCTTTAAGATGGGCGACTGGTGGTATCTGGTGTTCTCCGAGTACAGTGATGGCAACAAGACCCGTTACCGCATGTCTCGCTCCATCAACGGTCCTTGGATCACTCCTGCTGACGATTCATTCGATGGCCGCGCGTACTATGCCGCGCGTACCGCATTTGATGGCGAGCGCCGCGTTCTCTTTGGTTGGGTTCCTACGCGTGACGAGGGTGGCGATCCCAGCTCTTACCTGTGGGGTGGCACCTTTATGCCTCTCGAGATCGTTCAGCGTGCCGACGGAACGCTCGGCACCAAGCTCCCTGACAGCATGCTTGGCGCCTTTGGCGAGGCTAAGGCAGTCGAGGCCTTTGAGCTTTCCTGCGAGTCGGGCAAGGTCGAGCAGGTGCTCGCCGCGGATGCCGGTTCCACCTATATGCTCGATGCCGACATCGAGCTCGCCGGTGACGCTGCCGGCTTCTCGGTCAAGTTCGCCGAGGACGCCGAGACCGGTCTTGCCTATGAGTTCCGCGCCAACCTGCGCGAGGGCAAGCTCGAGTTCACGCCGGCTCCCCAGTACCCGTGGTTCCAGGTCAACAACATGGGCCTCGAGCGTCCGTTGTTCTTTAAGGGCGAGGGCACTCATCATGTGCGCCTGGTCGTTGACGACGATATCGCGACCATCTTTGTCGATGATGTTGCGCTTAACGCTCGATTCTGCAATAAGCAGGGCCAGGGTGTGGCGCTGACGGTCACCGACGGTACGCTTAAGTGCGCAAATGCAACGATCGCGTCTCTGTAATGGCATCAAAACGTCTTATGATTTCGTAAAGGAATGGAGAGGAACATGGACTACAAAGTAGTGTCTCAGCAAGTCGTCGATAACGTCGGCGGTCTGGAGAACATCGAGGGCGCCACGCATTGCGTTACGCGTCTGCGTCTGGTGCTCAAGGATACGAGCAAGTACAACAAGGCCGAGCTCGAGAACATCGATGGCGTCAAGGGCGTGCTGTACAACAGCGGCCAGCTCATGATCATCTTCGGTACCGGTACCGTCAACAAGGTTTACGATGAGTTTATGGCTCTGACGGGCGTTAAGGAGATTAGCGCTTCCGAGGTCAAGGGCGCCGAGGCGGACAAGAAGGGCAAGTTCTTCTCGGTCCTCAAGGTATTCTCGGACATCTTTATCCCCATCATTCCCGCTTTCGTCGGCGCTGCTATCATCATCGGCCTTAAGTCGCTGATTGTTGCCAACGGCCTCTTTGGCATGGAGGGCAGCCTCGCCGATCACAGCGAGTTCCTCAAGAACCTCGCAAGCTTCTTTGCCATTATCGCCACCACCTTCGACTACCTACCTGTCCTGGTTATGTACAGCGCGGTCAAGCGTTTTGGCGGTAACCCGATCCTGGGCATCCTCGTCGGTATCGTCATGGTTCACCCGAGCCTTATGAACCGTAACACGTTCGTTATGGACCCGACGGGTGCTGAGTACTGGAACTTCGGTCCGCTCTCCATTCCCATGGTTGCTTTCCAGGGCGGCGTGTTCCCTGCAATCCTGACTGCCTGGTTTATGGCCAAGGTCGAGAAGATTGCCCAGAAGTACATCCCCGAGGTCGTTTCGTTCGTCTTTGTCCCGACCGTTACCCTGATTCTTGCTAACGTCGCCCTGTTCACCGTGTTCGGCCCGCTCGGCAACCTGATCGGCGACGTCCTCGCCGGCGTAATCGATATCCTGTACAACAGGATGGGCGTCTTCGGTGCCTTTGTCTTTGCCGCATTCCTGCAGCCGCTCGTCGTTACCGGTACGCATCAGTTCATCCAGGGTATCGAGGCAAACCTCGTTGCCACGACTGGCTTCAACTACATCCAGGCAATCTGGTCGGTTTCCATCATCGCCCAGGGCGGCGGCGCCATCGGCATGTACCTCATTCACAAGAAGCATTCCAAAGAGCGCAACATCTGCATGTCGTCCTTTATCCCGACGCTGGTCGGTATCTCCGAGCCCGCAATCTTTGCTGCAAACATGCGCTACTCGATCATCCCGTTCATCTGCGCTTGCATCGGTGCAGGCTGCGGCGGTGCCTTCGTGAAGCTCTTTGAGGTGCGCGCCATCGGTCAGGGTCTGACCGGCGTGCTTGGCCTGCTCATCGTTACGCCCGAGACGCTCGTGTGGTATGTGGCTGGCAATCTCATCGCCTTCATCGTGCCGATCGTCTTGATCTTTGCCTACAACAAGGCAAAGGGCGTGCCGACCACCGATGAAGAGGGCGCTGGCGCTGGCTTCGACGTTAGCTTCTAGTTGAGCCGTTCAGCGTAATGTGCGGATAAGTCCATTTGGGGAAGGGCGTTCGGCTCGTGTGAGTCGAGCGTCCTTTCCCATAGACGAGAAAGTCAACGGCGATGTTTAATCAAAAAAATAAGGTGACATGCGCGGACTATGAGCAGTGGCGTGCCGGACAGGATGAGACGGTGGCTCGCATCGCATCCGACCCCGATAGGCTTTTGTTCCATGTGGAGCCTGAGCTTGGCTGGCTCAACGACCCCAATGGTTTGGTTCAGATTGGTGATACGTATCACATCTATCATCAATACGATCCGTTCGATGCTGCGCATGGCGGTCCAGTGCTTTGGAACCATCTGACGACAAAGGATTTTGTGACGTACGAGAATCACGGCCCCGTGCTGTTCCCCGATTCCGATTTGGATTCGAGCGGAGCGTATTCTGGTTCTGCCTTTGTACGTGATGGCAAGATTCACTACTTCTATACCGGCAACGTCAAGCATTTTGACCGCGATGATTACGACTACGTGTTGACGGGCCGTGAGCAAAACCAGATTCATATGGTTGCCGAGAATCCCGACGAATTGGGCGAGAAGCGCATGGCTGTTGGACCAGTCGATTACCCCGACGATATCGGTACGCACGTGCGCGACCCCAAGATCCTTGAGCACGATGGTATCTACTACATGGTTCTGGGCGCTCGTACGAAAGACGACCGTGGCTGCGTGCTTGTCTATACTTCGCGTGATTTAGGGGTCTGGAGCTATGCGACGCGCATTGAGCTGGGCGAGAAGTTTGGCTTTATGTGGGAGTGCCCTGATCTGTTTGAGCTTGATGGCGAGCTTATTCTCGTTTGCTGTCCGCAGGGTGTGCCTGCCGATGGTTGGCGTTACCGCAATCCGCATCAGTGCGTGTGGTTCCCCATCGAGGCCGATTGGGAGGCGCCGAGCTTTAAAATCGTCGGGAAGGGCATGCCCCCGATGGTCGATGCCGGTTTTGATTTCTATGCTCCGCAGTCCTTTGAGGATGCTGCAGGCCGGCGATTGATGATCGGATGGTCGGGTTGCCCCGATGCGACGGCGGAAAACCCGACGGTGGCGCGCGGGTGGCAGTGCGCGTTGACGGTGCCGCGAGAGCTGAGCATGCGCGATGGTAAGCTCTGCCAGCAGCCGGCGCACGAGATTGAGAGGATGCGCGGCGACTGCGTTCGCACGACAGGCGGTGAAACCGTTGAGGAGCCGGGCCGCCTGTTTGATCTCGTGGTTTCCTGTGAGGGCGCCAAGATGGTTGAGCTCGAGATTCGCAAGGGTGTCTTTGTGCGCTATGCGGACGGGATGCTTACCCTCGACATGGGTGACGAAGGCTATGGGCGCGACCAGAGGTCGATTGAGCTCGGCGAGCTTCGCGACCTGCGCGTGCTTTCGGACACTACGATGGTCGAGATTTTTGCCAACGGCGGTGAGGCGGCACTTACGAGCCGTACCTATTCGTCGGCGGTTCCGGCGATGGCGCTGCACGCCGAGGGCGCGGCGTCGATGGATTTCTACCGCCTCGCTCATTAACCGTGCATGGAGCACGATTGGACTTGTTGGGCGGAATGTGTCGCAGTTGCCGCGGCCAACTACCGTTTATCGCGTATAGCGACCGTTTGCGGAATAAGTAACACTCCTTAATAAACCGTGTAAAATCTCAGTTAAGCACGGAGTTTTCCAGGGAGACGCTGTCCTTTGTTATGTGCAAAGGGCGGCGTCTCTTTGGCGCTTAGATGCCGTTGTGCAACAGCGCGACGCGCGTGTCATGTATTGAAAAGCCAATGTCGAGATGGGTCGTGATAAGAATGGGCAAGTATGTAATCGTGGTTGAGTCTGGGTCGGATGTAACGCCGGAGCTCTGCGAGCGCTACGGCATCGTGCGCGTGCCCATGCATGTCACGATTGGTGACGAGACCGTCGAGGACGGCTCGATCGATCCGCTCGAGATTTATTCGCGCTGCAACGAGTTTGGTGTGATGCCCAAGACCAGTGGCTGTTCGCCAGCGGATTTTGCGCATGTGTACGACCGCATCCATGCCGAGCAACCCGACGCGACTATTTTGCATCTTGCATATTCCGAGGCCACGACCTGTTCGCATCAGTCCTCTAAGATTGCGGCCCAGGGGCGCGACTACGTGTTCTCCATGGACACACGCTTTGTCTCGGTGGGCCAGTCGCTCGTTGTCGTCGAGACCGCCAAATACATCGAGGCTCACCCCGATGTCACCGTCGACGAGATCTTTGCATTTACGAACTCCGTCATGGACCGCGTACTGTTGGGCTTTGTTCCTACCGACCTTGCCTTCCTTAAGGCAGGTGGCCGCTTGTCCAACGTCGCGTTCCTAGGCGCCCATCTGCTCAAGATTAAGCCCTGCATTGAGGTGACGGGCGGCAAGTTCGTGGCGACCAAGAAGTTCCGCGGTTCTATGCTTAAGTGCGCCCGTGCCTTTATTGATCACATGGTAGAGAAGGGCGAGATCGACTACTCGCATATTGGCCTGGCGTATTCGGTGGGTCTTTCCGAGGAGTTGCGCGACGACATGGAAGTCTATGCACACGATCTTGGCTTTAAGGACGTTACCTGGACTCAGGTCGGCGGCGTCATTTCGAGCCACTGCGGCCCGACTGCTTTCGGCGCGGTGCTCACGCTTAAGGCGTAAAGGCCTCAGACGAGCGTTCTTCAGTCTGACATCTCGAAGTAGACCCCAGCCATGGTGATGGGGGATAGATTAAAACGTGCCATTCTAGCCCGAGACGTTTAAACGCAAACGCATAGGCTAGAATGGCTCTGGCATTTTAATTGGTTGCATCCAAGGAGAGGCAAGGTAGCGCGAATGGCAGAAATGACGCTTGAGGGTGTGGACGCTCGTCCCGAGGACTCTGCGTTTGCCCTTGGCCGCGTGCATTCAATCGAGACGATGGGAACGGTCGACGGACCCGGCATTCGCTTTGTGGTGTTTGTCCAGGGCTGTCCCATGCGCTGCGCGTATTGTCACAATCCCGATACCTGGTCTGTTAACGGCGGCACCATGGTGACCGTCGAACACCTGATGGATGAGTTCCAGAGTAACCACGAGTTCTATCGCAGCGGTGGCATTACGGTGTCCGGCGGCGAGCCGCTCCTACAGCCTGAGTTTTTGGCCGACCTGTTCTGTGCCATGCACAACAACCCCGATGGTCGCGTGCATACCTGCTTGGATAGCTGTGGCTATGCGTTCGATCCCGCGCATCCCGAGAAGTTCGATGCCGTACTCAACGAGACCGATATGGTGCTGCTCGACATTAAGCACGCCGATCCCGTCGAGCATAAAAAGCTGACCGGTTGTGATCCCGCACGCATCCTGGCGTTTGGCGATGAGCTTGCACGTCGCAAGATTAAGGTCGTTATCCGCCACGTGGTGGTGCCGGGCATTACCGACACGGTGGAGGAATGCGAGAAGCTTGGTTGCCTGATCGCTCCATGGCACAACGTGGTGGGTTTGGAGATGCTGCCGTATCACACGATGGGTGTCGTCAAGTACGAGCAACTGGGCATTCCCTATAAGCTTGAGGGCGTGCCCCAGATGGATACCGCGCGCATGCCCGAGTTGCGCAATGCCGTCATGACGGGCATGAAAAAGCGCCGCGCCGAACTCAAAAACGCCATCGGCTAGCGTGCCATTTTTGCCCCTTTATGATATCCGAGCTGCACTGGCTTCACTCATTGGGGACAGACTTAAATGAGTGCCCCTGGGCACCAAGTTGATTGCCAAAGAGCCCCGTCCTTAAAAGACTGCTCTCTGGGTTGCGGTGAGATGCGCAACAGAATCGTGCCATTTGGATAAATACGCTTGTGGTTTCTTTAAAGACACCTTAAACGCCGCTGAATATCTTTGGAAAGAAATGCCTGCTCGGTATCATACTGCTCGTATATAAACGGTGGCAGTCAGGAGACCACGTGCGAAACATCGCATCGCGGGACGAGTATGTGCCGCAGCATGGCAGCAGATATAAGACGAAGGGCACGTCTTCGCGTGGCCTTGCCGGCGCTCGCATCCGCGTGAGGAAGATTGCCGCCATTGGGATGCTAACGTCGGCGGTTATTATCCTCGGAATTACCGTTAAAACCTACGCCTCGGAGCGAACGGTGCGCCCAGATGCGTCAACGGTACAGCTGCAAAACGAGAAGGTTTCAAAGTCCAAAGCGTCGGCAGATCAAGCTCTGTCGACAGCAGATCTCAAGACGAGACTTTCGAAGGCGGACTTCAACGATATCCCTTCGGGTGATACCGTTCGGACCTTCTCGTTGGTGGATAACAAGACTCCTGCCTTGGAGGATGAGAGCCTTGCCTCGCTCCAGGATGCCCTGTGTCGGGCGCAGGAGCTGGGCGACGTGGGTGTAGTGTTCTACGACCTATCGAGCGGTAGGGGCGTGACGTATAACGCCGATGTCGAGGTGTATGGAGCGAGCAGCTACAAAGCGCTGTATGCGCTCTATATTTGCGAGACGTTGGTCGAATCGGGGCGGGTGTCGCTCGATGGGCCTTTAGCCACGTATGGTGGTTGCAGCATGGGCTGGCAGACGGTGCGCGACCTTATCGAGAATGCCGTCGCCAACTCAGACAACGATTCGTTTATCGCGTTACGCGCGGCGTTTGACCATGATGGCTATGAGGATTGGATTGCCAATCTGGGTGTTGATGACGAAACGGCACTGAATCCGATGAGTGATTTTCCGACCTACTGCCCGCGCACTTCTGCGAGGTTATGGCGCGAGATGAGCGAGTATCTGAGCATGGATACCGAGACTTCACAGTGGTTGTCAGGCCTTTTGGCATCAACATCGCGCTCGTTTATTCGCGATGGCATTGCGGACGATCAGGTCTTGGTGCGCAACAAAGCGGGTTGGATCAGCGAGGACGGCTACTATTCGACATGCGATGCAGGCCTCATCGACATCGATGGCCGTACCTATGTCATGAGCGTCATGACATCGATGCCATCGAGCGACCGTTCGAGCGAGGTTACGGCTGCGATTGCAAAGGCTCTGTTTGATACGCGAGCTGCACTGGCTTAGCGTGTTCGTTTGGCGAGGTCAAACAAAATGCTGGTACCATACCTTGGTTGAGAATTTCGTATAGGTTTGGGGAATGGTATGGCTACCATCGCGATTATCGGTGCGCTCGAAAAAGAGATCATGCAGATTAAGGAAGAGCTGAGCGACGTTTGCGAGGCACGGGAGGCAGGCTTGACCGTTGTGAGCGGTGAGCTCGACGGCCTGACAGTTGTCGCCACAACGGCGGGCATGGGCACGGTGAACGCCGCCGCTGCAACACAGCACCTCATTAGCAAGTATGCTCCGCAGGCTGTTGTGTTTTCGGGCATTGCGGGCGGTTTGAACCCCAAGCTCCATATCGACGACGTGGTCATTGGCAAACGCCTACGCTATCTGGATACCGATACCGCGCTTATCGCCGAGTCCGCACCGGGGCTCGAGGAGTTTGGCTCGACGCCCGCGCTGGTCGATATTGCCGCCGACGTGCTTGCTGAGCGTGGGTTTGTTGACGCTTCGAAAAATGCAGTCGCTTCGAACGAGGGCACCAAGCAGTTCCTGGTCGGCACGATTGCCACGGGTAACCGCTTTGTGACGGGCGCCACCATGCGCAATGACGCTATCGAGGCGACGCATGCCGATTGTGTCGGCATGGAGGGCGCGGCAATTGCCCATGTCGCAACCAAAAATGGTGTCGATTGCCTGGTGTTGCGCGCTATCAGCGATAATTGTGACGAGGCGTACGATGCAATTTGCGAGCGCGAGTTCGATCTGTTCGAGTACGCGCGTGTCGCAAGTGACATCACGCTCGATATCGTCCGCCGCATTGCCGCTGCGCAATAGCGCGTCTATTTGTAAGAACCTACGACCAAGGAGTGTCCATGGCCGATTCCATTAACTACCAGCTTGCCAAGTTCGTCGCCAGCTATGGCAAGGTTTCGCAGATTCCCGAGTCCACCTGCCCCGAGGTGAGCTTTGTCGGCCGCTCCAACGTGGGCAAGTCGTCGATTATGAACAAGCTATTTGGCCGCAAGAACCTAGTCAAGGTTTCCAGTACGCCGGGCAAGACGAGCAACATCAACTTCTTTGAGGCCGACGACGTGCATTTCGTGGACCTGCCGGGTTACGGTTTCGCCCGTCGCTCCAAGGCCGAGCGCGACCGCTGGGCCGAGCTTATCGGCGACTTTTTCGACTCCGAGCGCAGCTTTAACTTGGTCGTCTCGCTGGTGGACATTCGTCACGATCCCAGCAAGCTCGATCATGACATGATCGACTACCTGCAGGGCAATGAGTTCAACTTTATCGTCTGCCTCACCAAGGCCGACAAGCTCAGTCGCACCCAGCAGGCCCGCCAGGCAGCAGCCATCAAAAAGCAGCTCAACGTTCCGGCCGAGAACGTAATCATCACAAGCTCCCAGACCGGCACCGGCATCGACGAACTCAAAAAGCGCATCGCCGAGGCTTGCCTCTAGTAAGGGTTCTTGGCAGGCAATAGTTTGCATCTATCTATATCACCCCAGTGATAGTTATTGGTACACTATCACTGGGGTGATATTTTTGTTTGGAGGTCGATATGGAGCTTTGGCACGGGTCGGAGGTTGTTGTCGAGCATCCGTCGTTGGATAAATGCAGACAATTCAATGACTATGGGTGTGGGTTTTATTGCACGCCACATGAGGAAATGGCAATGGAGTGGGCATGTCGGACTGAGTCTGATGGCATTGCAAATCGATATGAGCTCGATATGGATGGTCTCGCAGTCTTGGATTTGGAGTCCGGGGAGTTTTCAATTCTCAATTGGCTTGCGATTTTGGCTAACAATAGGGAGTTCAATGTTTCGACACCGCTGGCGCGCGAAGGACTTCGCTATCTGCTGGATAACTGCCTGATTGATATTTCTCCCTATGACGTAATTCGAGGTTATCGCGCCGACGACTCCTATTTTTCGTTTGCAAGACAGTTTGTCAGCGGCATGATCTCGCTCAGGCAGCTGCAACGTATCATGCGCTTGGGTGATTTGGGTATCCAATATGCTCTTATGAGCGAGTGCGCATTTTCGGCGATTAGATTCTGCGATTGGAAGCAGGCTTTGGGGTCTGAGTTTTATCCCAAGCGTTTTGAGCGAGAGCAGAATGCTCGACGCAAATACTTGGATACGGTTAACGGGTTCGATTCCGAAGGTATCGACATTAGGGATTTAATGGCAGGGAGGGTTGATTTAAATGATCCAAGAGTTAACGGATTGTGGGCCGAGTAGGACATACCCCGTCTACTACCTCGAGGATGCAATGAACAACCTCGGCGACTGCTTTGACTATGCCGTTAACGATTATGGAGCAGAAGGATCGGAAGTTGCTGAACTCTTTTGCCTGAGCGGCGTAGCTCGCGAGTTCGAACGCGGCAACGCATGGGTCGTATCGGGAAAATCGGGCGTTGAGCTGTTCGCGCTTATCGCTGAAAGGTCCGGCTATCAGAGCGGGTCTATACCGGATCGCACCTATCGTTTTGAGAAGACGCCAGAGTATTGGACAGGCTGGATACTGGCATATCTGCAGTGGCGTTTAGGGGAGTCTTTCGAAGACCTGCTGCATGTCGTTCCGTTTGACGCACTGCGCAGTCTGTACTATCCCTGGCATGAAGCCTCGGAGGAACGCGTGGCTCGCCTCGTCTGCGATATGGCGAAAAAAGCGTCCAGGCAAACCAAACTTGCGTTAGCAAGAAAGAAGCTTAAGAAAACCCAACAAGACCTGGCATACGAATCGGGCGTGTCCCTCCGCTCAATCCAAATGTACGAACAACGCCAGAGAAACATCAACGAAGCCTCGGTAACAACCGTAAGGGATATAGCAAAAGCCCTACACTGCAACATCGAAGACCTCCTAGAGCCAGTCTTCGAATACAAAGAAACCAGCGCCGCCTAAACCAGGCACGCAGCCGATGCCCGCCTCTAGGAAGTGCTCCAGCCTAGCAAGAGCCCCTACCAATAAAAAGCCAAACTATCAGCCCGGCGACTTTCCAGAGCGTAGGTCCCTGTAGCCGCCGCCGGCGAAGTTAACATAGGGGAGGCCAGGGGGCTTTGCCCCCAAATCTTTCCGCAGGACGGCAGGACCCCCGCCGCACGAAGTGCGCAGCGGGGGTCCTGCCATGTCCGAGGACGATTTGGGGGCAAAGCCCCCTGGCCTCCCCGGCGAGTATACGGGACGGCGACTACAGGTATTCGATCTGGGCGCCTTCCGTGTCGCACGTCAGAATATGCGTATCACACTTAGGGAACTGCTCGCGCAGCTTGACCTGCAGGAACTTTGCCACGATGGTGTCGTCAGTCACGGCCATGAGAGTCGAGCCCGAGCCGCTGATCCAGATGGTCTTGGCGCCGCCGTTAAGGCAGGTGTCGCGCACGGCGTTGTAGTCGGGAATCAGACGGCGACGATAGGGTTCCTGGATGCGGTCGTCATTGGCGGCGGCAATCAGGTCGAGGTCACCAGTCTCCAAGCCGCGCGTCATGCCGGCGATGCGGCCCATCTGCCACACGGCGGTGGAGAGTGGAATCTCCTGCGGCACAACCTTGCGCGCCTCGCTCGTATGCACCTCGTAGGGCGGAATCACGGTAATAAAACGCAGGCGATCGCTCACCTCGTAGCGCAGGCACTGGGGGAGCGAATCGGTCGGCGTAAAGGAACAGACGGCGCCGCCCAGGATAGCGGGGGCGACGTTATCGGGATGGCCCTCGACTTCGGTGGCAATGCGAACCAGCTCGGCGCGGTCGACGGTGTGGCCTGTCAGTGCGGCGGCGGCCATAATGCCGGCGACGACGCAGGTGGAGCTGGAGCCCAGGCCGCGGGCGACGGGCACGTCGGTCTGGATGTCGATGGCAACGGGAAAAGCCGGCTCGCCCCATGCAGCCAGTGCATCGACAAAGCTCACGTAGACCAGGTTGTTCTCGTTTTGGAATTCCTCGGGGCAGCCCGTGATGGTGAGTTTGTCGGCGCGCTCGAAGGTGAAGTGCGAGTAGAGGCTGACGGCCATGCCGAGGGTATCGTAGCCAATGCCCAAGTTGGCGCTTGTTGCTGGGACGGTGATCTTGATCATGTGAGTCCTCCTGGCGTGCCTGGCTGTTTAGTTCGCTGCTCGGGCAGTCCTGCGCAAGACGGAAAGCACATTAAGTGCTTTCCTTTGCGTGCGGAACTCGCGACGAACTAAACAGCCAGGCACGCTATGCACGTTCGTCATCATCCCGGTAGGTATCTGATAAAAGAAGGTGCGCCGGCTTTCGCCGGCGCCTTATAAGGGGTTTAGTTGGTTGCTATCTTTTTTGCAGCCTGCTCTACGTAGCTGGCCATCTCATCGACGTCGCAGACGTCTTCGAAGCGGACGGGCTTGGACTCGAGTTCGGCGAGCTGGGCTGGGGCGACCGTGTTGGTTGCCTGCTCGAGCACGCGCATGGCCTCAAAGTCGTCCTCGGGAACGTCGAGGCCCAGGGCATCGCAGCAGGCGCGCGGGAACTTGTAGGGGCTGGCGGTCGAAAGCAGCACGCGGGCCTTGGCGCCCTCGGTGGGGGCGACCTGCTCAAAGACGTGATAGCCGCAAGCGGTGTGCGGGTCGATCACGTAGCCGTTGGCATCCCAGCAGCTCTTGATGGCGGCGCGAACCTCGTCCTCGCTGGCCCAGCCGCAGCCAAATACGCTCTGGATCTTGGCCAGCAGCTCGGCAGGCACCTCGTAGCGACCGGTCTGGGCAAGCTGCTCCATAAGGCCGGCAACGAGCTCGCAGTCGCCGTCGGACAGGAAGTAGAGCATGCGCTCCAGATTAGAGCTAATAAGGATGTCCATCGACGGCGAAATGGTCGTGAAGAACGGACGGTTGCGGTCGTAGACGCCGGTGGTCAGGAAGTCAGCGAGCACGTTGTTCTTGTCGCTCGCGACGATGAGCTTGGCGACGGGCAGACCCATACGCTTGGCATAGTAGCCGGCCAGGATATCGCCAAAGTTGCCGGTCGGTACGCAGAACTCCACGGCGTCGCCGGCCTCGATAGCGCCGGCGCGCAGCAGCTGCGCATAGGCGGCAAAGTAGTAGACGACCTGTGGCACCAGGCGGCCGACGTTGATGGAGTTGGCACTCGAAAGCACCGTGCCGGCGGCCTCAAGACGCTCGGCAAGCTCCTTATCGGCAAAGATACGCTTGACGGCACTCTGGGCATCGTCGAAGTTGCCGCGGATGCCGCAGACGGCGACGTTATCGCCCTCCTGCGTGGACATCTGCAGGTTCTGGACGCGGCTGACCTTGCCCTCGGGATAAAAGACGGTGATGCCCGTGCCCGGGGCGTCGGCAAAGCCGGCGAGTGCGGCCTTGCCGGTGTCGCCTGACGTGGCGGTGACGATCATGATGCGTTCGGCGCCGCCGTCCTTGGCGGAAGTGCGGGCCATGAGGCGGGGGAGCATCTGTAGGGCGACGTCCTTGAAGGCGCTTGTGGGGCCGCCAAAGAGCTCCATCACATAGGTCTGAGGGGCGTCAGCGCCCGGCGCTGCGTCGAGTTTGACGAGCGGCGTAACCTCTTCACTCGCGAACGTGCCGCGGTATGCCTCGTCGACACACGCCGAAATTTCTTCGGCCGTGTAATCATTCAGTAACATTCCCAACACATCTTGAGCGATTTCAAAGTACGATTTATCTGCAAGCGAGCTGATATCGACCTGCTGGGTGCCAAGCTCGTCCGAGACAAACAAACCCCCGTCGGGAGCGATGCCGGTGCGGATTGCCACCTTACTTGAGCACGATAAAGTGCGTCCTCGTGTACTATGATAAGTTCCCATATAACACTGCTCCTCGGATGCCTTGGTCCCAATCGGTGAAACCATGGTATCAGAGCGCGCAAAGTAGGTTTGCAGAGGCTTTTTAGAAAGGTAACCTCCAGCCCATGATTAAGATTGCCAAGTTTGGCGGCTCGTCGGTCGCCGACGCCGAACACTTTAAGAAGATCAAGGCCATCGTCGATGCCGACCCGGCTCGCCGTTTTGTGGTGGTTTCCGCCTGTGGTCGCCGCTTTAAGGGCGACACCAAGGTGACCGACCTGCTCTACCTGGTTAACGCGCACGTTAAGTATCACGTGTCGTGTGAGGAGCTGCTCGAGGACATTGGCCAGCGCTACTTTGATATTGCTGACGAGCTAGGACTCACCTATCCCATCCGCGAGGAGTTTGCGGCCTTTGCCGAGCGCGCCCGCTCGGGCGGCTACTCTACCGAGGAGCTCGTGAGCCGCGGCGAGTACTTCACCGCTCGCCTGATGGCCGAGTACCTGGACCTGCCGTTCCTGGACGCCGCGACGGTTGTGGCGTTCCATCACGACGGTACGCTCAGCATGAACCGCACCTCCGAGCTGGTGCAAGAGTACGGTCAGCAGGGCGGCTTTGTTATGCCTGGCTTCTACGGCGCGACGCGCGAGGGCCAGATCAAGCTGCTCGACCGTGGCGGCGGCGACATTTCCGGCTCGATCCTGGCCAAGTGCCTAGGCGCCGACCTGTACGAGAACTGGACCGACGTTTCGGGCTTCTATTCTGCCGATCCTCGCATTGTGCCCGAGGCTCAGCCCATTGCGCGCGTTACCTACGAGGAGCTGCGCGAGCTTTCGTACATGGGCGCAAGCGTCCTGCACGAGGAGGCCGTGTTCCCTGTGCGTGAGGCGGGTATTCCGCTGGTCATCAAGAACACCAATGCACCGCAGGACCCCGGCACCATCATTAGCGAGACGGCTGATGAGGGCGAGGCGGAGCCCATCATTACCGGCGTGACCGGCAAGCGCGGCTTTGTCGCCATCAACGTCGCCCGCGACCGCACCAAGCCCCGTGTTGGCTTTATGCGCCGTGCGCTTTCGGTGTTCGAACGCTATGACGTCTCCGTCGAGCACATGCCCACCGGTGTCGACCGCTTTGGCGCCGTGGTGCAGGAGCAGGATGTGCACGACTCGCTGTACTCGCTCGTGGGCGACATTCAGCAGGAGGTCGAGCCGCTCGAGATCGAGGTTGTCGAGGGCCTGGCGCTTATCGCGACCGTCGGCCGTAACCTGCGCGGGCGCGCAGGTATCTCGGGTCACCTGTTTGGCATGCTTGGCCAGGCCGGCGTGAGCGTGCGTATGATTTCGCAGAGCTGTGACGAGATCAACATCATTATCGGTGTCGAGGAGAAGGACTTCGACCTAGCGATTCAGACCATCTACCGTGCCTTCTCCGACGAGAACGGCATTGTGAAGGTCTCCGATCTGGAGGTCCCCGCGCCGGTCGATCCCGCCCTGGCCACGCTCCACAAGTAGCTGCTATCCCAGTAGATTTTTGGACTTGCCTCAAAAATCTATGGCGGGGCGTTTCGTTTCGGTTTCGTTTCGACGGGGCGGGTTTCGTGCCCGCCCCGTTCTTGTATACACTGGCAACAATAATCGGCCTGCTTGGCGTGCGGGCAAAAGCCACAACCTTTAAAGGGGGAAGCATGAAACAGTACACGGTTGCTATTTTGGGCGCGACGGGAGCCGTGGGCACCCAGATGCTCGAGTGCCTCAACGAGCAGGAGTTCCCGGTTGGCAAGCTCAAGCTGCTGGCGAGCGCGCGTTCTGCGGGCAAGACCGTCGAGTTCCGCGGCGAGCAGATCGTGATCGAAGAGGCTTGTCCCGAGGCCTTTGAGGGCTGTGACATTGTGCTTGGAGCTGCCGGCGACGACATCGCGAAGGAGCTACTGCCCGAGGCCGTCAAGCGCGGCGCCGTCGTGGTCGACAACAGCCATGCCTTCCGCATGGATCCCGAGGTGCCGCTGGTTGTGCCCGAGATCAATGCCGACGACATCAAGTGGCATCACGGCCTTATCGCCAACCCCAACTGCGCGACCATTATCGGCCTGGTTCCCACGTGGCCGCTGCATCAGCTCGCTGGCGTGAAACGCATGATCGTCTCGACGTACCAGGCGGCTTCGGGTGCTGGCGCCCCCGGTATGGCCGAGCTCGAGGCTCAGCTGGCCGCCCTGGGCCGTGGCGAGGAGATTCCCGAGCCGCGCGCGTTTGCCGCCCAGCTGGCGAGCAACCTGATTCCGCAGATTGGCGGCGTCAAGGAGGAGGGCTTTACCTCCGAGGAGATGAAGTTGCAAAACGAGGGCCGCAAGATCATGCATCTGCCCGAGCTGCGCGTGAACTGCACCTGTGTGCGCGTGCCCGTGCTGCGCTCTCATTCCGAGAGCATTACGCTTGAGTTTGAGCGTGATATTACGGCCGAGGAGGCCCGTGTTGCGCTGGCTGCCGCTCCGGGCGTGAAGCTGGTTGACGACATGAGCGCCGAGGATGCGCACGAGCGCTTCCCCATGCCGATGGATACGTCCGACCAGGACCTGATCTGGGTCGGCCGCGTGCGCCGCGACATCTCGAACCCCGAGGCCGCGCGCGGTATCACCTTCTGGTGCTGCGGCGACCAAATCCGTAAGGGCGCGGCAACCAACGCCGTCCAGATCGCTAAGCTGCTCTGCGAGTAGTGTGGCCTGTCCGGCGGGGGCCGGGCTTAGTTTTCAGAACGTCCTCGACCATGTGTGGCGCCTTGTCCTGCTCCTTCGGAGCCGCGGACAAGGCGCCACACTGGTCTGCGGAGTGTTCTGAAAACTAAGCCCGGCCCCCGCCTGCGGTGACTCGGCTGCGAGCGGCCAGCGATGGGGCCGTTGTTGGTTGGGGCCGCTGGGCTGATGTGAGGGCACGTGGCCGCTGCGGGCCCTGGTCCCGGCGGTGGCCTCGGCGCTTTGCGCCTGCCGCCTTGGGGGACTGTGGGGCGCGGCCGGCAGCTGCGGCGCTGCGCGCCTGCTGCCTTGGGTGACTTTGGGGTCGATTGGGGTTGTCTGCACAATTCGCGGTATTATGTTGCGGAGTTTTGAAAGGAGCCGCTGGTGGTCACGACGACGTTTGCTTCGCCTTTGGGCGAAATCTTGCTTGCCGCTGATGGCCGCGGTTTGACGGGGCTTTGGTTTGAGGGGCAGGAGCACTTTGGCTCCACGCTTCTCAAAGAAGATCCCGAACATGTTGAAGGCGCCGATGCAGTTTCTGGTGCTGGCGGCATGTCGTCGGTGAGTCCGGCAAATGGTGCAGCGTCTTCGGTGCTTGAGCGTTCTTGGGCTTGGCTGAATGCTTATTTTGCAGGACAGGAACCTCGGTTTACGCCGCCGTTGCATTTGATTGGCACGGCGTTTCAGCGTGAAGTTTGGTACGAGCTGCTTTCTATTCCGCGTGGCGAGGTCGCTACGTATGGCGAGATCGCCCAGCGTGTTGCGGCTCGACATCGTGTGCCGGGAAATGAGACACCCGTTGTGTCTCCCCGTGCCGTGGGGGCCGCGGTCGCTCGCAACCCTGTTTCGATTATTGTGCCATGCCATCGCGTAGTGGCGGCCGACGGCTCGCTTAACGGATATGCCGGCGGGCTTGATCGCAAGGAGTGGCTGCTTCGGCTTGAGGGCGCGTACGAGGAGTAACGCTCGAGTACTTTGCCTGTAGTAGCCGACTTCGACCAAAGCTCGCTCGAGTTCGCTTTGATTAGAGCACTTAAGACCCTTGTTTTCTGTCAATAGTGCTATCTGTTCGTTGATGGATATCCACGACTTCTGGTATTTCATTTAAGCCTCTTGATATAAAAAGAGCTGGAGTTGCGCATCGTTGAGAGGCTTTCCAGCTTTAGAGACATAAAATTATAAGATACGATGACCTGCGTCAAGGAAGCTGCCAGATGATCTTGGAGCGGCTGATTGCCTGGCCTAAAACCTGATGCGCGGGACGGCGCTCCGCGCTATTCAGCGCGCTTGATAGGATGACGAACCACGGTCTTTAGTTTCTCCGGTGCACATTTGCGTGGATCGGAGAGATAGATTTCGTGATGTAAACGGGTGCCTGAGAAGTCGGGGACATAGCCCTGCTCGGTCGTGTATTCATGCATAGCGTTTACGGTCGCCGGTTCGTCGTCATAGGGCCCGGTGTGCATGCATTGAACGCAGAGACCCTCGTCAACTTTAAGCAGCTCGACGGCAGAAAAGTCCAGTTTCTTTTTGGCCGTGGCCTCCGCGACTGCCCAGTCAAAATCATCTCGGCTGACGAAATCGGGCAGGCGGATGCACGAGATAAAGTTGAAATCGTCCTTGCGTACATAATCGATGTCGCCGCTCGGGGAGTCTTGCCACCAGAAACCCTCGAGCGGAGGTACCACAAAGTCGAAATAGCCCTCGATACTCCTTGAGCCTTTCTTCGACATCTTGACGGTATAGGCGATGCCGTAAAGCAGCGGCAGGGCGTTTTGATACTCGCCACCTTCAGTATTTGGGTCGCCCTTTCCGCGAACGGCAACGTAGCTCATAGGCGGGACAGTTACGATACTCGGCTTGCTCGCAGGTCTGTAGAGCTCCTTGCATTCCTTCTTAAAGTCGAACGCCATGTTGGCCGCCTTTCTGCGTATTGGCCTGCTTAGATAACGGAATCATATCATAGAAACGAACAGCTGTTCGAATGATTTGGCTGACAGATTGAGATGCGTGCGTTGTGTTTGGCGGTCGGCCTGACTCCGTCGATGATTTCTCTGCCTCCCCGGCGCCTCATTTATAGCTGCCATTTCCCCATATAAAACCTGCCAAAATAAACCTGTCCCTTTTTGGTGGGTGCGAAATGGGTAATACTAAAGAGTTATCCGACCAGATGGGAACCGATCGATGGCCTATATCGAATTCAAAGACGTCATCAAGACATACGGCGAGGGCGACGCCCGCATTCACGCACTCGACGGCGCGAGCTTTACGGTCGAGCGCGGCGAGCTCGCCATCATTTTGGGTGCTTCTGGTGCCGGCAAGACCACGGCGCTCAACATTCTGGGCGGCATGGATACGGCGACTTCCGGCACCGTGACGGTGGACGGGCGCGATGTGAGCTCCGCTAACGAGGCGCAGCTCGTGGAATACCGCCGCGCCGACGTCGGCTTTGTCTTCCAGTTCTACAATCTGGTCCCCAACCTGACGGCGCTCGAAAATGTTGAGCTTGCGGCGCAAATCTGCCCCGATTCGCTCGATGCCGAGCAAACGCTTTGCCAGGTTGGCCTGGGCGAGCGCCTGGGCAACTTTCCGGCGCAGCTTTCGGGTGGCGAGCAGCAGCGCGTGTCGATCGCCCGCGCACTGGCAAAGAACCCCAAGCTGCTCCTGTGCGACGAGCCCACGGGCGCGCTCGACTATAAAACCGGTAAGCAGATCTTGCAGCTGCTGCAGGATACCTGCCGCAAGCAGGGCATTACGGTCATCATCATCACGCACAACTCCGCGCTCGCGCCCATGGCCGATCGCCTGATTCGCTTTAAGAGCGGTCGCGTGGAGAGCGAGACGGTCCAGCAAAATCCCGTGCCTATCGAGACGATCGAGTGGTAGCGCCCATGGACCAGGACCGCCAAAACAGCCTACGCCACGACGCGCAGAATACGGAGCGCGAGCAGGATTTTACGACCTACCGCACTGCCCAAAGCTCAAACGACATGGTGCCGACGGTGTTTCGCCGTGGCATCTACCGCACAATCCGAGGCAGTCTTAAGCGCTTCTTGTCAATCGTCGTGATCACCGCGCTCGGCGTGAGCGTGATGTGCGGCCTTAAGGCGGGTTGCGAGGACCTGTGCGATTCGGTTGACGCCTACTTCGACCAGCAAAATGTCTATGACATTAACGTGCAGTCGACCTATGGCCTGACTGACGATGATCTCGACGCCATCCAAGAGGTCGATGGCGTCGAAACGGCCGAGGGCATCTACACCGAGACCGCCTACACCGCCGTGGGCACAACGCGCGAGCGCGTGGTCGTGCAAAGTCTCTCCAAGGAGAATATCGATCAGCCAGTGCTCGTGAACGGCGATTTGCCCGAGAGCGCCGATGAGGTCGCGGTGACTTCGAAGTTCCTGAAGGCTTCGGGCAAAAAGCTCGGCGATACGGTGAGCTTTGCTGCCAACGATGCGAGCTCGTCGAACCAAAGCGCCAAGGATCAGTTTGCCGATGGCGATTACACCATCACGGCCGAGGTTCTCGATCCCACTGATGTGAGCTCCGACTCGACGGTCAACGCCTTCCGTGCCGCCTCGGCGGCGGACTATAAGTTCTATGTGAGCGAGGACGCCGCGACATCTTCTTCCTACTCCGCGGTCCACGTGGTCGTCGAGGGAGCCAAGGATCTCAACTCATATTCGGATGCCTACGCGGCAAAGATCAATGAGGTCAAGGGCAATATAGAGAAGATCCGCGAGGAGCGTGAGAAGGCGCGCGCTCAGGAGCTGACGGTCGACACGCCGACAAGCTTGGATGCGGCCGAGCGTCAGGCCGCCATGCTCTTTGGGATCGAGCAGGACAACATCAATCGCATGGCCGAGGGCAGCGACGAGCGTGCGCAGGCGCAAGCCGACCTGGACCAGCGCCGTGCCGCCGCCGACCAACAGTTTGCCGACGCCCGCGCCGAGCTTTCCGACCTGGGCGAATGCACCTGGTACATCCAGGACCGCGGCAATATCGCAAGCTACTCGAGCGTGGAGAGCGATAGCTCGTCAATTGAAGCCATCGCCACGGTGTTCCCGTTCATCTTCTTTATCGTCGCCGTGCTCATCAGCCTTACCACCGCCACGCGTATGGTCGAGGAGGAGCGCACGCTCATCGGCCTGTATAAGGCGCTCGGCTATTCGCGCGGACGCATCCTGTCCAAATACGTGGACTATGCGCTGTGGGCTTGTCTGATCGGCGGCGTGCTCGGCAACATCATCGGATTTGTGGGCCTGCCGCTGTTCCTGTTTACGGTGTTCGACGACATGTACTCGCTGCCCCAGATGCTGCTTTCGTACGACATCGTGTCCTCGATCGTCTCGGTGGCGCTGTTTGCCGTGGGCGTGGTGGGCGCCACGATTATCGCCTGCCGCCACGAGATGGCCGAGACCCCGGCCTCGCTTATGCGTCCCAAGGCCCCGCGCGCTGGCTCGCGCATCTTGCTCGAGCGCATCGGCTTTATCTGGCGCCGCATGGGCTTTTTGAACAAGGTCGCTGCACGCAACCTATTCCGTTACAAAAAGCGCGCCTTTATGACCATCTTTGGCATCGCGGGCTGTACGGCGCTTGTGATTTGCGGCATGGGCATCCGCGATACGTCGGTGGCGCTTTCGCCCAAGCAGTACGGGCATATCACGCGCTATGACCTGCTGGCGGTTGCCAATCCCGACGATTTTTCGCAGACGTGCGCGGCATTGGATGAGCGAAGCGCAGCCAAGGATTCCGACGTGACCGTGACTTCGACGCTGCCGATTATGACCGACAACGTCACCTTTACATTCGGCGGAAAGAGCGAGACCGTGCAGCTGATCGTGGTGCCCGATGACCGCACGAACGATCTGGACGACTATGTTCGCCTTGAGGATGAGTCCAAAGAGCCACTGTCTTTGCGTGACGGAGACGTGTATCTGAGTAAGAGTTCACAGCTGGTGCTGGGGATTCAACCGGGCGATACGGCGCACGTCCAGGATTCGTCGCTCAACGTAGCCAAGGTCAAAGTCAGCGACATTTCGCTCAACTATCTGGGCAATACGCTTTATATGACGCAGGGCACCTATGAGCGCGCGTTCGGTCGAAGCGTGCGCCTTAACGGTGTCTTTGTGCTGCTTAAGGGCTCGTCGGCCGACCAGATTGCGTTTAGCAAGAATCTTAAGAGCGACGGTTGGCTTACGATTTCGAGTACGGCCGAGCATTGGGAGAACTACGAGGCGAACTTTACGATTATCAATTCCGTCGTGGTGCTCGTGACCTTTATGGCGGCGTGCCTATCGTTTGTGGTGGTGTTTACGCTGTCCAACACGAATATCTCCGAGCGCGAACGCGAGCTGGCGACCATCAAGGTGCTGGGCTTCCGCCGTGGCGAGGTGCACCATTACGTCAACAAGGAGACGTTGATCCTCACGGCAATTGGCGCCGCGCTGGGCGTGCCACTGGGCGGCTTGCTGGCCGAGAGTTTTACGTACATTTTGCAGATGCCGTCGCTGTACTTTGACGTCGAAGTCGAGCCGCTAAGCTACGTGCTCGCCGTGGTGCTTTCCTTTGGCTTTACGTTTATCGTCAACCTCGCCACCAACCGAACGCTCAACAAGATCGACATGGTCGGCGCCCTCAAGAGCGCCGAGTAACCTGCCTGGGATTCAAGCTGTAGCGAGCTGTAATGTACCACAACCGCATTTTTGCATAAACCGCCCCGCCGATTGCATATTTCGGCGGGGCGGTTGCTTTTTGCCCGCGGGTACCCCAGGGGGCGGCGTGCAAATTCCGGAGAATTCAGCATCCCGGAGTCCGCGAGTGTGGGAGCGGGCGCACAAAAGCGCATTGAAAGCCTGACTTTGAGCTCCGGCGCCTCGAGGACCGCTCATTTTTTTTGCAGAATGCGGCCCGCGGCGCCTGTCTCTCGCCCAAAATCCAGTATGCAGGCACCCTCGGCTGCTGAATACTCCCAAAAATGCACGCCGCATCCTACCCCACGCACCCGCAGTAAGAAGACGAATAGCCTCGGCCTCCCCAGTCACCGTAGGAGGCCCCAGGGCTTACCTCCCAAATCTTTCCGCAGGACGGAAGGATCCCGCCGCGCGAAGCGCACGGCGGGATCCTGACATGTCCGAGGACGATTTGGGAGGTAAGCCCTGGGGTCTCCGATGAGAGCAGTTTCGGCCGAGGCTATTCGTCGCCGAAGCTGATGCCCAACGCCTTGGCCTCGCGCACCAGGTCGCTCTGGGGGTCGACAAACTTCAGCTTGCCGGCGACATCTTCGAGCGGCATGTGGCACATCTTGCCGTCGCGCAGGGCGATCATGTAGCCAAACTCGCCGCGCAGGCAGCCAAGCGCGGCCTCGACGCCGCACTGGGTCGCAAAGATGCGGTCCTGAGCGTCGGGCTGGCCGCCGCGCTGCGTGTGACCGGGGATGGCGACGCGGGTCTCGCGACCGGTCTTGGCCTCGATCTCCTTGGCGATGTCGTACACGATTGACGGGCTCGTGCGCTCGGCGAGCTTCTTCTTGTACTCCTTCTTGGACAGCGCCGCGTCCTCCTTGGAAATAGCGCCCTCGGCGACGGCCACGATGGTAAAGCGGCTGCCGGTCTCCATGCGATGCTCGATGGTCTTGATGACGTTATCCATGTCGTAGGGGATCTCGGGAATCAAGATGACATCCGCGCCGCCCGCGACGCCGGCGTATAGCGGGATCCAGCCAACCTTGTGGCCCATGATCTCGATAACGAACACGCGGCCGTGGCTCGAAGCGGTGGTGTGAATGTCGTCGATGCACTTGGTGGCGACGTCGATGGCGCTCGTAAAGCCAAACGTCAGCTCGGTGCCCCAGGTGTCGTTATCGATGGTCTTAGGCAGGGCGATAACGTTGAGGCCCTCTTCGCGCAGACGGTTGGCGGTCTTGGTGGAGCCGTTGCCGCCCAGCATAAACAGGCAGTCGAGCTGCAGCTTATGATAGGTGTGGACCATTGCCGGCACCTTCTCGACGCCGTCGGCCTCGGGAATATCCAGGCGCTTGAACGGCGTACGGCTCGTGCCCAGGATGGTGCCGCCACGGGTAAGGATGCCGCTAAAATCGGCGGGCGTCATGACGCGGAACCGGCTGTAGATAAGGCCCTGGTAGCCGTCCTCAAAACCATAGATCTCAATAGGCTCTTCGCTATTGGTCATAAGCGTTTTGACAATGCCGCGCATGGTGGCGTTGAGCGCCTGGCAGTCGCCGCCACTGGTAAGAAGACCGATCCTAAGCATGATGAATCCTTCCGGGCAAGTTATAACATGCGCATAAGTTTACCCCCGCACACTGTTGATACGGGGGTAAAACGTGTTAGCTCAAGCGTATAGAAATGTAAACAACGTCAGGCGAGCGTAAGGTCGACGAGCCTGGGTCCTTACAGTGCGAAGGCGTCGACGTCGCCCCAGTGGCGGCGCAGCGTAATGGCGGCGGCGGGTTCGGTATTGTCAAAGACGACCGACCATTGCGTATTGCTGGTGATGTCTTTCGGATTGGGTTCTTGCGCTGCAGCGCGTAGGGCCTTCCAAGCGACTGCCTCGTCCTGGGCACCGACATGGGCGTCAAGGACATCGGCGATTGCGATGGCGCGCTCTTTACCATGGCCCAGCTCGCCATTCTTTTGGTTGGGCAGCACTTCGTCGCCATAGCAGGCGTAGAAGTTCGTAACCTGGCGTACAGGAGTCGCTTTGAAAGCACGGTCCGGATCGCGCGGATCCCACTCTACTACGCGCGCGTCACCGGCGGCGTCGTTGATAAAGAAGTGGTAATCGCGTCCTGCCATGGCGTGCATGTCGTAGGCGGAAAGCAGGTCGACAGCTTCTTGCGTGGTGGCGGCACGGTCGAGCACCAGACGGATGGCGAGCGAGGTATTGATGACGGGGCGTTGCGCGTCCTGGTCACAGGGCTTGGAATCCAGGGTGAGTACGGCAATGGACACGCCGCATTCGTTAACACCGTCGAGCTGGCCAAACGGGCCCATGAGTGCGGCGGCCCGTCCGGCGACGGAGTCAAGCGGAGTGTTATCGCCCAGGTTGTTAAGGGCGGCAAACCCGATGGAGGCATAGCCGCCGCGTGGGTGATTGCGCACCAGCAGCGCCGAGGTGTCGTCCTTAAAGTCGTAATTGCGACCGGTGCGCACGCGGCCTTCGGCATCTACGGCGACAAAAGCGCTGCAGGCAAACTGGGGCGCCTGGACATGTACCGGCACACCGGGCAGCACCTGCGCCACCACGGCATCGATGTAGGCCTGGTCGTCGCGCACGCCAGCGGCGATGATGCGATTAAGATCGTAGTCGTAGGCGATGTCGATTGCGTACAGGTCATAGCCATCCGCGTAGCCGGTCAAGCGTTTGAGCGACGCGGCGGACTTGATTTGCTTGTGATAAACGATACCGGTGGCAGCGGCAAGGCTGACGGCGACTCCCGCGACACCGCAGGCGATGGCAATGTTACGTGGCTTCATGGCGGCTCCTCTCGTCCTGTTAGCGTAATTGTCGCAAAAGGTGCACGGGCATGATGGCTCAACTTGGTGAGCGGTGCGGGATTAAACACGGAATGAAGAGTGCAGCGCTGGCGTGGCGGGGTATGCTGGAGGGGACCATCAACCCAGCGAAAGGGGAGAGCATGACGGATCAGGAAACGCCCGAGCGCGCGCACGTGACGGCCGACGATATCGAGGCTGCCAACGACCTTATCGACTTTATCGAGGCATGCCCCAGCATGTTCCATACGGCAGCGACCATTATGGCCGAGCTCGACGAGGCGGGCTTTACCTACCTGCCCGAGAATGCGGCGTGGGACATCGAGCCGGGCGGGCGTTATTACACGCAGCGCAACACCTCGAGCGTTGTTGCCTTTAAGGTGGGCGAGGACCTGGCCGCGACGTGGGGCGAGGACGGCGTTGCCGGCGACTACCATTTTCAGCTGACGGCGTCGCACAGCGACTCGCCTACGTTTAAGGTTAAGGCCGTCCCCGAGCTCGACGGCGCAGGCGAGACGCTGCGTCTGAACACCGAGGCCTACGGCGGCATGATCGACTACACCTGGTTCGATCGTCCGCTGGCGCTCGCGGGCCGCGTACTGGTGCGCGAGGGCGACCGTATTGAGAGCCGCCTGCTTACCACCGAGCGCGAGGTTGCCATTATTCCGAGCCTTGCCATCCATATGAACCGTGGCGTTAACGAGAGCTTTGCTCCCAACCGAGCCGTTGACCTGTGCCCGCTCATCAGCGCCGGTGAACTCAAGCAGGGAGATTTTGACGCTCTGATTGCCGATGAGCTGGACGTTGAGCCCGAGCAAATTTTGGGCCGCGATCTGTTCCTGGTCAATCGTCAGGATGCGCGCATTTGGGGCTGGGCCGACGAGTTTATCTCGACGCCCAAGCTCGACGACCTGGCCTGCGCCTATACCTCGCTGCAGGCATTTTTGGGTGCTGAGAACGCGCGCGATATCTCGGTCTTCTGCTGCTTTGATAACGAGGAGGTTGGCTCCGAGACCAAGCAGGGAGCCATGTCGACGTTCTTGGCTGATGCGCTGCGCCGCATTAGCGGATCGCTGGGCTTCGATGACGAGTCGTACCATCGCGCACTTGCCGCCTCGATGCTCGTGAGCTGCGATAATGCGCATGCCGTGCATCCCAACCACGCCGAGAAGTGCGATGCCCGCAACCAGGTCGTGCTCAACGGCGGCATCGTTATCAAGGAAGCCGCCAACCAGCACTACTGCACCGATGCCTTTAGCCGCGCGGTGTTCCAGGCTATTTGCGATGACGCCGACGTGCCCACGCAGGCCTTCGCCAACAAGAGTGATATGGCCGGCGGCTCCACCCTGGGCAACCTGTCTAACATGCAGGCGAGCATGCACGCCGTAGACGTGGGCCTGCCGCAGCTTGCCATGCACTCGAGCTACGAGACCGGCGGCGTGCGCGACGTGATGTACGCCATCCGCGCCCTCACCGCCTTCTACGAGCGCAACCTAACCATCAACGGCGCCGAAAGCGTGGAGCTCTAATACCTGCCAAAAAGGGACAGGTTTACTTTGGCAGGTTTTATCTGGGCAAATGCCGCAAAGCCAACAGCTGGACAGAATTGTTATGACACCGCAGGTTGAGCAAGCGTCAGCGAGCGATGTCCAGAGCGAACAAGTTGGCATGAAAAAGGCAAGGCATAGACCTTCTGGTCATGCCTTGCCTTTTGAATGACAAATTGTCGCTCTGGGCGGCGCGTAGCGTCGACCGGTCCGCCGTTCGTTAGAACGGCGGAACCCTAATGTTCGATCCAGCAGCGAAGCGTCTCGCCGGCCTGCAGGTGACGCAGGTTCTCCGCGGCGATGTCGACCACGTTATTGAGCGTGGCGGCCAGGTGGAACCAGCCGGAGACGTGCGGCGAGATGAGCATGTTGGGCGCATCCCACAGGGGGCTTGTCTCGGGCAGCGGCTCGGGGTCGGTGACGTCGACCGCGGCGCCGGCGAGATGCCCCGACTCCAGGGCGGCAACCAGGTCGTCGGCGACCACAAGATCGCCGCGGCCGCCGTTGGCAAAGAAGGCGCCCGGCTTCATCGCGGCAAAGAACTCGGCATTCGCCAAGCCACGGGTCTCGGGCGTGCTCGGCATAAAGGATGCGACGATATCGGCCTCGGCCAGGCGCTCGGACAGGGCATCCATGCCGTCCATGTCCTCAAATACAATGGGGTAGACGAGCGGATGGCGCTTGATGCCGCGGACGTGCGCGCCCATGCTGCGGCAGAGCGTGGCAAAGTGGCCGCCGATATCGCCTGCGCCCAGCACCAGCACGTTGGCGTTTCTGAGCGAGGTGACCGGGCCCAAGTCCTCCCAGCGATGTTCGCGCTGCAGATCCTGGTAGCCGGGCAGGCGCTTCATCATAGACAACACCATGGCAAACATGTGCTCGCTCACGGCCTGGCCGTAGGCGCCCACCGAGCAAGACAGTTTGGCGTTGGCCGGCACGGTGCCGGCGGCAAGGTAGTCGTCATAGCCGGCGGTCTGCAATTGCAACAGCTGGAGATGCTCGCATGCCGTGAGCATGTCAGGGTCGATGCTGCCCAAGATCACGTCGGCATCGGCGACCTGTTCACGTGTGGCGGCGTCGGCGCTCGTGTAGATAAAGTCCTCGCCCGGAGCACTCGACTCAAGAATTGCGCGATGGCGGTCATTGACGGGCAGCAAAACCAGGATGTTCACTAGCAGTCCTCTCCGCTCGACCTGCCAAAAAGGGACAGGTTTATTTTGGCAGGTTTTATCAGGCAAAACGTTCAAATAAAACGCCGGATGCAAGACGGGCGTGCCCGTTAGCATCCGGCGTCCGCACGGTTACCAGCTCAGCAGCTCGTAGCCATCCTCGGTCACTACGAGCTGTACCTCGCACTGAGCCGAATCGCTGCCGTCCTTGGTGCGCACGCACCAACCGTCACCCTTGCTGATCTTGATGTCGGGCGCTCCGGCATTGACCATGGGCTCGATGGTAAAGACCATGCCCGGAGCCATGATGGTGTCCACATCGGGCGCCTCGGTGGTAAAGCCCACAAACGGGTCCTCGTGGAACTCCTTACCGATGCCGTGTCCGCCGTACTCGCGCACCACGCTAAAGCCAGCGTCCTCGACCGTCTTTTGCACGGCTTCGGCCATAACGGACAGCGGCAGCCACGGCTTGACGGCGGCCAGACCCGCCTCCACGCTGGCACGGGTGACCTCGACCAGGCGCTGGCGCTCGGCCGAGACCTCGCCGATACAGAACATGCGGCTCGAATCACTAAAGTAACCGTCCAGGATCGTGGAGCAGTCCACGTTGATGATGTCGCCCTCGTGCAACACGTCCGTATCGCAGGGGATACCGTGGCAGACCACGTCGTTGATCGAGGTGCACACGCTCTTGGGATAGCCCTCGTAGTTGAGGTCGGCCGGCGTGCCACCGTGCTCGACGGTGTAGTCGTAGATCATCTGGTCAATCTGGTTGGTGGTCATGCCCGCGGCGATGTGTTCGCCTACGTAATCGAGCACGCCCACGTTGATAGCGGCCGAGCGCTTGATGCCCTCGATATCGGTGGGCGTCTTGTAGAGCGTGCGGGGCAGGACCTCCCAGCCCTCTTCCCACAGGCGCTCAAGGCGCTCGTCGAAGGCGCTGTGGCATTTCTTATATTTTTTGCCGCTGCCGCACCAGCAAGCGTCGTTGCGGCCGGGTACGGGTCCTTTGTCATACATGGCTAACTTCCTTTCATCCGCAGCTAGTATAGCCCACTCACAGGGCAGCTGCGCGCTAGTAGCTCACCTGGCAGGGAATGCCGAGGGCTTGGACGCGCGCGGCAATGGCGTCAAGCACCTCGGGTGCTGCTTTGGCAAGGCCTGCGACCGGTGTCTCGCGCGCCACCGTGTAGATGGTCGCTTCTTGTGGGCGAATGCGCTCAAGCGCCGCGAGCCAGGGGGCGACGTACTCCTCGCCGGTGTTGTCGATGAGCTTGCCCTGATACTCGCCGGTCAAAAAGATTGTCTGGATAATAACGTGACCGTCAAAGCTTGCGAACGTCTCGATCTGGTGCTCGACGTCATAGGGGCCAACGGGCTGGTCGAGCAGCTGGATAAACGCCGGATCGACCGTATCGAGCTTGAGGATGTTGTCGTCGACCATCATGAGCGCGTCGTGCACCTCGGGGCGGTCGGCGCGCGTGCCGTTGGAGAGCACGGCGATTTTGGAGTTTGGGGCAAGCTCGTCGCGCAGCGCGACGGCGCCGGCAATGGCCTGCGGAAACTCCGGTGCGGCGGTGGGCTCGCCGTTGCCTGCGAAGGTGATCACATCGGGGAGCTCGCCCTCGGCTGCCATCTCGCGCAGCTTTGCCTCGAGCGCGTCGAGTACCACGGCGGCCGTGTTGTACGGCTCATGGCAGGGGCGCTCGGCGTTGAGGCCGTTTTCGCAGTAAATGCAGTCGAACGTGCAGATTTTACCGCTGGCCGGCATCATGTTGACGCCGAGCGAGAGACCAAGGCGACGGCTGCGAACGGGCCCAAAGATGGGGCTGGCATTCAAAAACGTAGACATAGGCTTATGCTCCTCAAGACAATTGTGCCTAAGCATAGCATCGGCTCCAAAGCAAGGTATGGGCTCTTGCTTTACAAGTTTCGTTTTTTCACGTCGCCCATTATGCCGCGCCATGAAAAGCCTCGGGTCGGGTAAAGTTAATCTGTTAACAAGGTGTAAGGCAATGTGGGTCCATCCAACCGCGCTGACGTGCAACTGGATGAGCATTGATGATGGGGGCACAACATGAATTTTACGGTCGAGAATGCGGGCACCACGATTGCCTGTCGCGAATATGCCGGCCCAGATGTGTCGCCTGATGCTCCTGCCTTGGTGTGCGTGCACGGCGCTTGTGTCGACGGCACATTTTTCGACGGTATCGCTTGTGAGCTCAGCCGCAACTACCGCGTAATTGCCTACGACCGCCGCGGCTGCGGTGGCAGCAGCGATGCGGCAGACGGCAGCTATGATCTTGCCGCTCAGGCCGCCGACCTGCAAGCCGTGATCGAACACGTTGGCGCTCCGGCAAATGTGCTTGCGCATAGCGCCGGTACGTTGGTGGCGCTGGAGCTTCTTCGCGCCGAACCCCATCTCGTCGCCCGTGCGATTCTGCATGAGCCGGCTGTGTCGGCCGAAGGCGTCGGCATGGGCGCAGCTCCGGTTTTGCTCGATATGATTGCGGCTGGAAAGGTTTCAAGGGCGCTCCGGCTTTTCTTGGGAGCCCTCGGCGACTTGGACCCCGAAGCTCCCGGGATGACCGAAGCGGAAGCCAAACATGCCCTGCGCAATGGTCGTTGCTTTATGGCTAATGAATACGGAACAAATATGACATATGCTCCCGACTGGGAGCGCGTCCGCGCGTCAAAGGCGGTGTCGGCCGTGTTTTTGGGCGAGCTTTCGGTCGATACACCCCGCGAGGCTGGCACGCGAGCGGCTGCCGAATATCTCGATTGCCCCCTTGTGACGATCCCGGGCGCGCATAACGGTCTGCGCGATCGCCCCGTTACGGCGGCAAACGCCGTTCGCGATGTCTTGGAGCGTTAGCACGCTCGATGACCTGCGGGGAGAGGGGCTGTTAGCGTTTCGTCATTGTTAACGAATGCGCCCATAACCGCGCGCCCGCGGCTCCATTACCGCCGTTTGCCAGGTCATAAAAATGTAACGATAATCGCGCGTTTGCCTTCAGCTGTTAGATGCTACCCTTGTACCAATTGATATGCACCGTTGCCGTGCGTAACGATAGGAAGGGCCCCATATGCTCAATAATCACGAGGTCAATCTAACCGACGAGGAGGCTGCCGCCGAGGTCGCCCGCGTCGCGAAGACCTACCCCGTGGTGCGTTTGTTGTCGGCCGATCAGATTAAGAGCGAGCCTAACTGCTTGCTCGCCGGCGATCGCTGCCCTTGTCTGCGTCAGTCGAGTCTTGAGGCCTTGGCAGGTTCCGATGATGTATCGGAGCAGCTGCTCAATGATGGTACCGAGTACCGCGCTCGCCTGCGCCCTCTGAAGGTCGAGGGCGAGCCTCACGTCCTGCTGATGGTGCGTCCGATCGATGAGCAAGAGGCTGCAGAAGAGGACCTCGTCTACACCGACGTGCTGACGAGTGTGCGCAATCGCCGATATTACGAGGAAAAGCTCCGTAGCGCCCGCATGAATGCCGGCGTTGCGGTGATCGACCTTGATGATTTTAGGGTCTTCAACGATACGTGTGGCCGTCATGCCGGCGACCTTGCGCTCGGTGCTGTGGCGACAGCCATACGCAGCGGAATTCGTTCGACTGACGAGCTTGTACGCTATGGCTGCGACAAGTTTGTGGTCGTCATGCCCAATATTCCCTCCGATGACTTCACCCGTCGCCTGCATCAGGTGTCCGATGCCGTTCATGCCACGATTGTTCCGGGCCATGAGTACGTGAGCTTGACGGCATGTGTTGGCGGTGTTCGCATTCATGGCGAGACGGTCGATGAAGGAGTTGGCCGCGCTGTCCAGTTATTGAGCCGCGCTAAGGCAAAAGCCGGTACGGTCGTGACCGATGCCGATTCCATCGAAGCCTTCCAAAGCGAAAAGCCTTTGGTGCTTATTGTCGATGACTCCGAGATGAACCGAGCCATTCTCAACGAGATGCTCAAGGACGAGTATTGCATCCTCGAGGCCGACAACGGTCGTACGGCGCTCGACATGGTCGACCGCTATGGCGATGAGTTGTCGCTCGTGCTGCTGGATATTGTCATGCCGGGCATAAGCGGCTTTGAGGTGCTGGCCGATCTGTCGCGCCGATCGGGTATCGACAATCTGCCTTTCATCATGATTTCGAGCGAAGATTCCGATGATATGGTTCTGCGCGCGTACGAGCTGGGCGCCTCGGACTATATCAACCGCCCGTTTGACTCCCGTGTCGTGCGCCGCCGTGTAAGCAACACCATCCGCCTATACGCCAAACAGCGCCGCCTGACGAGCCTGCTGTCCCAGCAGTACAACGAGCGCGTCAAGAACAGTCGCATGCTCATCGACATCATGGCCGGCGTCATGGAGCTTCGCAACGGCGAGAGCGGCAGGCACGTTACGAGCATCGAGAAGCTGACCGAGCTGCTGCTTGACTGTCTGGTCCAGCGTAGCGACACGATCTCCCTTGACAATGAGGAACGCTCTACGATTGCCCTGGCTTCGGCGCTGCACGATATCGGCAAGATGTCGATTGACGATGCGATTCTCAACAAACCCGGACGCCTTACGTCCGAGGAGTTCGAGATTATGAAGACGCATACCACGATCGGCGCCGACATGTTGCTTGAGCTGGGTCGCCATCACGTCGGCAATGCGCTTATGGAATATGCGTACCAGATTGCGCGTTGGCACCATGAGCGCTGGGACGGCAAGGGCTATCCCGATGGCCTTAAGGGCGACGATATTCCCATTGCCGCGCAGGTGGTCTCGGTGGCCGACGTGTACGATGCTCTGACGAGCGTGCGTGTGTACAAGGACGCTATTCCGCACAAGGAGGCTATCCAGATGATCTTGGACGGTAAGTGCGGTGAGTTTAACCCGCTGTTGCTCGACTGTCTGCTCGAGGTGCAAGACCGTATTGCCGAGACGTTGGCACGCCCCGCCGACGTTGTCGCGTTTCCCACGATTTAGTTTGACCAAAGGAGTTTTAATCCATGATTTCCATGCGTGAGGCGTATGAGAAGATCGGCGCTAATTATGATGACGCGTGCGCTCGGCTGATGGGCGGGGAAATGCTTGCCCGCTTTGCCCTCAAGTTTTTGGATGACGAGAGTATGGACAAGCTGGAGGCCGCCATGGCGGCGGGAGACGCCGAAGGTGCGTTTATGGCAGCGCATACGCTCAAGGGCGTGAGTCAGAACCTGGGATTCGATAATCTGTACGAGCCTGCGGTCGTGGTAACCGAAGCGCTGCGTGGCGCCGATGCCGTTGACGGCGCTCGCGAGGGAATGCATGCGTTGCAGCAGCAATATGCGGCTACGATGTCGGCTCTGCGCGAGGCGGGCGAGTAAGAGGTTGTGAGCCTTGGGCTGTGTGCCTGCCGCGTATAGGCAAAAGGGCACCCCGTCGGACCATGTGGCCGGCGGGGCGCCCTTATCTGTTGTGTGGCTCGCGAACTAGCGAGCCTGCTTAACCTTGGCCGCTGCCTCGACAAACGACTTCCACAGGTTAAAGTCGGTCTCGAGTGTCTTCCACGTGTACTCAGGGTGCCATTGCACGCCCAGACAGAACGGCTGGCCTTCGACTTCGATGCACTCGGGAACGCCGTCGGTTGCTTTGGCGACCAAGCGCGTGCTTTTACCCAGACGGTCGACGCAGCAGTGGTGTGCGGAGTTGGTCTGGATTAGCCTGTGCCCGCCAACCGTGCGTTCCAGCAGCGAGCCCGGCACGACCTCGACGGGGTGCACGGGATCGTTGAGCACGTGGGTGTGACGCCACTGCGTGCGACCCTCGCGCGCACCCAGGCTCGGCACGTCCATGCACAGGGTGCCGCCAGTGGCGACATTGAGCAACTGCGTGCCGCGGCAGGTGGTAAAGAGTGGCTTTTTGGCGCGGAGCACCTCGCCGACCAGCTTAAACTCAAAGCTATCGCGGATCTCGCAGCAGAGGGTGGGGTCGTAGGGTCGATCATCGCCCCAGCGCTTGGGATTGACATCGGGGCCGCCGGGAATGGCGATGCCGTCGGCGATATCGACGTAATGACGGATGACCTCAATGTCCTCGGTGATGGACATCTGCAGCGGCAGGCCGCCGGCGGCAAGGATGGCATCGACAAAGACGCTCGCAATCTCCTCGTTGGGGGAGAGCGTCTCGCTCAAATAGGGTTTCGCTTCTTCCCAGCGTGGTGCGACCAGGATGAGCGGACGGTCGGCGGGATCGACGTCGACGTGCGGAGTGTAGGACGATGAGGTGCGGGTTCCGATCATGGGCGTAGCTTTCGAATCCGGGTGGACATGGCACAGGGGTGGCGCGGAGCAAACGTTACTGATGAATTTGCCCGCGTGGCAATTGGGTTAGTGGCCCTTGATGGAGTTGAGGAAGTCCTGGGCGCGCTTGGTCTGGGGGTGGTCGAAGAACTCGTCGGGCGTGCCAGTTTCCACGATCTGGCCGTCGGCCATAAACACGACGCGGTCGGCCACACGGCGGGCGAAGTTCATCTCGTGCGTGATGACGATCATCGTCATGCCCTGCTGGGCCAGACGGACCATGACCTCGAGCACCTCGTTGATCATTTCGGGATCGAGGGCGCTTGTGGGCTCGTCAAAGAGCATAGCCTTGGGCTGCATGGCAAGCGAACGGGCGATGGCCACGCGCTGCTGCTGGCCGCCCGAAAGCTGCGCGGGCACCTTGTCGGCCTGCTCGGCCACGCCCACGCGGCTCAGCAGGTCCATGGCGCGCTCACGGGCCTCGTCCTTGGACACGCCCAGCACGTCGACCGGCCCCAACATGACGTTCTGCAGTACGGTCATATGTGCGAACAGGTTGAACTGTTGAAACACCATGCCCAGCTCGGCACGCATGCGGGCAAGATCCTTGCCTTCCTGCGGCAGGGGCTCGCCCTCGATGAGGATCTCGCCCGAGTCGATAGTTTCCAGGCGGTTGATGGTGCGGCACATGGTCGACTTGCCCGAGCCCGAGGGACCGATCACAACGACGACCTCGCCGCGGTCGACCGAGAGATTGATGTCGTTGAGGACGTGCAGATCGCCATAGTGCTTATCGACGTGTCTGAGCTCGATCAGCGGCTGATTGCCGGTGGAAGAGGTGCTCTGTGCCATGGTGCTCGGCTCCTTATGACTCGAAATGGTAAAGCGTTAGCGGATGATGGTCGCGCCGGTCTTGTGCGAAACGTAGACAGCGGCCTTGTTGATCGCGACGTTGATGAGGATGTAGATGACCGCGATAACCAGGTAGACCGACACGAGGGCGTCGTAGTTGGTAATGAGCACGCGGGCATTTTGCATCAGGTCGGGATAGCTCACCACATAGGCGACGGTGGTGTCTTTGACTACGACCACAAGCTGTGAAATCAAGGACGGAATGATAAACCGAATAGCCTGCGGCAACACGATTTTAAAGGTGATTTTGGCCTTGGAGAGACCGAGCGCCTGGGCCGCCTCGACCTGCCCGCGCGGCACGGCGTTGACGCCGGCGCGGAAGATCTCGGCGAGTACGCCGGCTGCAGCGAGTGCGACGGGGAGCGTGAGCATCCAAAACGACGGCAGCGCGATCTTGTACTGGGGCAGCACCAAAAAGAAGAAGTAGATGAACAGCAGGCTCGGCACGCCGCGGAAGAAATCGGTGAGCACACGGCAGACCAGTTGCAGTGGCTTAATGTCGCTGGTGCGGCCGAGCATAAGGGCTAAGCCCAGCACCAGCGCGATGGCGCCAGCGGTGAGTGCGACTTTAACGGTGCCCTCAAAGCCGGCAAGCAAGAACTTCCAGGTGGTGAGGTGCGTAAAGAAATACCAGTAGTGGACCGAAAGCTGACCGGTCACATAAAAGCGCTGCAGTACCAGGACGGCGAGTGCGGCCACGGCAACAAGCGAGATGGCGGTGCCGATGCGAATCTTGGCGCGCATCTTGGGGCCGGGAGCCTCGTAGAGCGCATCGCGCATGGTAAGCGCAGGGGAGGAATGCTTGCTCATCGGAGGATCCTCACCTTCTTATCGATATAGTTGCCGATGTGGCTCACCACAAAGGCCGTGCCCAGGTAGCCGAGCGCCGAGATAAAGAACGCGGCGACGCCGCCAAGTGAGCGCGTGTTGATATAGCTCACCACGCCGGTGAGCTCCTGCGGTTTAAGCGGCACCTGACTGCCGAGCGCGGTGGTGAGCATGACGGCGATAAAGAGGTTGGTCATGGGCAATACGCTCGAGCGCAGTGCCTGCGGAATCACGATCTTGGCGAGGATGCGATTAAAGCTCATGCCCAGCGAGCGGGCGGCTTCGACCTGACCGACGCCGACGGTGTTGATGCCACTCATGAAGTTCTCAGAGCCAAAGGCCGAGCCCAAAAGGACCGTGGCGACGATAACGCAGGTGCGGTAGGGCAGAACGACCTTGAGCGGCGGCAGCGCATAGACGACGATGATGAGCAGCGCGATGCCGGGGATGTTACGGAAGACCTGGACATACAGGTCGCCAAAGACGCGCAGTGGCTTGAGCGGCGACACGCGCATCACGGTGACGGCGACGGCCAGTACCATGGCGATGGCAAACGACTCAAGCGTCATGCCCCAGGTTGCTAGCAGCGCGTCGATATAGTTCTGGCCATAGAGCGACCAGAGTTCGGAGAGACTCATGCGGACCTCCCGCCGATAAGGAAAGGGGCTCCCGTGTGTACGGAAGCCCCGACAACTCAGTGAGGAAACAGTTTACCGCAATAAAGCGCATCGTGCGTTTCCGTATGGTTTCGTTGCGGCCGTTACCAGGCTCGCTGACTAGGCGCCGATCTCGGGCAGCTCGGGAACATTGGTGTCGCCCGTACGGTCGCCGATGCAGATCTGCCACAGCTCAGTCCAGGTGCCGTCGTCCTCGATCTTCTTAAGGAAGTCGTTGACAAAGGCGACGCCGTCGGAATCGAGCGGCAGGCCGATGCCATAGGGCTCCTTGCTGCCGAAGGGCTTGCCGGCGATCTTGTACTTACCGGGCTCGCGGACCAGGGCGCTCTGCTGCATGTTGTTATCGATGACGTAGGCGTCAACGCGGCCCTGCTGGAGTGCCTGGCGGGCCTCCTCGTCGGTCTTGAACTCCTGCTGGCTGGCCTTGGGGGCGAACTCCTCCAGGATGGCAGGGCCGTTGGAGCCGGACTGGACGGCGACGTTCTTGTCGACCAGGTCGTCGACGCTCTTGATGTCGTCGTTATCGGCGAGCACCAGGATGGCCTGCTGCGTGTAGTAATAGGGACCGGCAAAGGAGACAAGCTTCTTGCGCTCGTCGGTGATGGTGTAGGTGGCAAAGACGGCGTCGACCTGGCCGTTCTGCAGGACGGACTCGCGCGTGTCCGAGGTCACCTGGGTGATCTCGACCTTGTTCTCGCCCAGAATGTAGTTGGACAGGAGCTGTGCGATACCGGCATCGAAGCCGCGGGTCTGACCGTCTTTCTCGTTGAGGAGGGAGAAGAGCGTGGAGGTCTGAACGCCACCGATCTTAAAGACGCCGGCGTCCTTGACGGCCGTGGCCCAGGTGCTGGCGGCGATGGCGTCGTCATCGGCCTTGGGGCCGTCGTCGACGAGCTTGTCGAATGCCTTGGCATCGAGCGTAGCGGAAACCTCGGTATCCTCGGAGCCCTTGGAGGAGCCGGCGGCGGAACCCTTGTCGGCCTCGGCGCTGGTGTCGGAGCAGCCGGCAAGACCAAGGCCGGCGACGGTTGCGAAGGTAGCGGCGACAAAGCCGCGGCGGTCGAGAACGACCTGCTGGGAGAGGTTCTTGCTCATGGTAGAACACCTTTCTCAATAAAATCCCTAGCGGTTGAGTAGAGTTATACCCTATCGCGCTCAAATGGGTCAACACGAAATAACTCAGAAACATACTTACCTTATGGGTAATTCTACCTACCAAAAAGGGACAGGCACCTTTGTGGTGGTTCTGGCCGATGCGGTGGCATGCCTTGCTGCTTTGTCTCAATCTGTAACATCTGCAGCCGTTTTTGCCGAGTAACTGTTACAGATTGAGATTTTCTCTTCAGGGGGATTTGAATGTCTCGATCTGTAACATCTGGACGGGCAAAAGGTCTCTATCTGTTACAGATTGAGACAAAGGTCGGGGACTAAGACGTCTTGTCTCGATCTGTAACAGTTAGACGAGAATTCGGGCCATAGATGTTACGGATCGAGATAATCGCGTCGCGAAAGCAAAAACCTCCGCAGGGGTGCTTTCCTTGCGGAGGTTTTTCTTACTCGTTGAGTAGCCTTACGGCTTCAGCGGCCATGTTCTCGACCGTCATGCCGTTCTGCGCGAGCAGCTCGTTGGGGTCGTAGCGGTCGGGGAAGCCCTTGGCGATGCCGAAGGTGCGCGTGCGCACTGGCGTGCAGGCCAAGTAGCACGCGACGCGCTCGCCCCAGCCGCCGTCCAAGATGCCGTCCTCGAGGGTGACGACAACGCGATGCTCGGCGGCAAGGCTGTCGAGGAACTCGCGGTTGAGCTCGGTTGCAAAGCGCGGGTTGACGAGCGTGGCCTCGATGCCGTACTCGGCGGTCAGACGGTTTGCCACGCGCTCGCCCAGCTCAAAGAAATCGCCGAGCGCGAGCACTGCTACGTCGCGACCCTGGCGCACCACGTTGTAGCGAACGGTGCTGTAGTCGGTGTCTTCGGCAGGCGCAAGGTCGGGACGGCTCACCAGGCCAATACCAGGCACACGAATCGCCACGGGATGCTCGCGGTGGTCGAGCGACCAGCTCAGCATGGACAGATATTCCTCCATGCAGGCCGGCGCCAAGTAGTGCATGTTGGGAAGACCGCCCAGCATGGAAATATCAAAGAACGAAAGGTGCGTCTCGGACGTGGTGCCAAAGATCGACGCACCAAACACCAAAATGGTTGCCGGGGCGTCGTTGAGGCACAGATCGTGCCACAGCTCGTCGTAGGCGCGCTGCAAAAACGTGCCGTACACACCAAAGACTGGCTTGGCGCCCGAGCGCGCAAGCGCGGTGGCAAAGGTCACGGCGTGCTCCTCGGCAATGCCCACATCGACGAACTGTTTGCCGGCGGCAGCGCGAAGCTCGGGTGTAAAGCCCATGATGTAGGGTGTGGCGGCCGTGATGCCCACGACCTGCGGATCGCGCTCGATGGCGGCGCTGAGCGCCTCGCCCGTAATGTCGGCATAGGTGCGCGGCGCAGGCTCGCTCGGATGGCCCGGGCAAAGCTTGCGCCCAGTCGCCATGTCAAACGGACCCACGTGGTGCCAGCGTTCGGGGTCGCTCTGGGCCGGCTCAAAGCCCTTGCCCTTGGCGGTGGAGACGTGCAGCACGATGGGATGATCGATATTGCGCAGTTCCTGCAGCGTGTCGACCAGGGCCAACACGTCGTTGCCGGCGTCCAAATAACGGTAGTCGAGTCCCATCGCGCGGAAAACGTTGCGCTCACAGGTGCCGTTGCTGGTGCGCAGCTCGGCCAGATTGCGATAGAGGCCACCGTGGTTCTCGGCGATGGACTGGTCGTTATCGTTGACGATGATGATCAGGTTGCTGTCGAGTTCGGCGGCATTGTTGAAGCCCTCAAACGCCAAGCCGCCCGAAAGCGAGCCGTCGCCAATGATGGTGATGACGTTGTAGCTGTCGCCCGCCAGATCGCGGGCGTGTGCCAAGCCGCAGCCCAGGCTCACCGATGTGGAGGTGTGGCCCATGGCGAACAGGTCGTGCTCGGACTCGTCGGGATTGGCAAAGCCAGAAGCCTCGCCAAAACGTTCCGGATCGATATAGGTATACGCGCGCCCGGTCAGCGCCTTGTGGGCGTAGGTCTGGTGCGAAACGTCAAAGACAATCTTGTCGATGGGGGAGTTAAACACGCGATGGAGCGCGACCGTGAGCTCAACGACGCCTAGGTTGGGGGCAACGTGTCCGCCGACAGCGGCGGAGCTTTCGAGGATGGCGTGGCGAATCTCGCCGCAGAGCAGCGGAAGCTCGGCGCGGTCGAGAGCCTTGACGTCCTCGGGCGTTGTCGTTTGCGTAAGCAGCATCGTTGTGGGTTACTCCATGCGAATCGAGCGCCGGCGCTCCCTCGGCCGACACAATTGCACAAGACAGTCTCGCACATTTTGGCGTTTGATATGTGACGGCGGCGCGGTAATTCGACAACTGGTGGGGCAAAACGTTTTGTCCGATGCCATACTGATACATTCGATGATGATTTTTTCAATACGTGCAGGCCGTGGCTTGCCGCCGTGAGCCGCTGGAAGGAGGCAGCATGTCCGATGCCGTTCGTGCCGAGACAGTCGCGCACGAGGTCGACGATGCCGCCCGCCAGCTCGCCCAGGCGGGCCGCTTGGACCTGACGCGCGAGTTTATCCAGCATGGCGACGTGACGGTCTATGCACATGTGACCTCGGTGGCGCGGGCGAGCCTGTCCTTTGCCGAGCGCCTGGGCCGCGTCGGTGTCTCGGTCGACCGCGCCTCGTTGCTGCGCGGGGCCCTGCTGCACGATTACTTTCTCTATGACTGGCACGATCCCGACCCAAGCCATCGGCTGCATGGCTTTCGCCACCCGTTTTTTGCCCTAGCACGTGCGGAGGAAGATTTTGAGCTGACGTCGCGCGAGCGGAACATTATCGTGCGGCATATGTTTCCGCTGGTGCCGGTGCCGCCGACGTGTCGTGAGGCATGGATTGTATGCCTGGCAGATAAATGGTGTGCTCTGCGCGAGACAGTCGCCGGCCGTCTGCGGCGCAAGGACGAGGCTGACGATGGCGTGAACAGCGAATCGAGCGAAAAGAGGAGAGGGTAGACGGTGGAAACCGCGATTGATATGGCGTTTGGCGGCGCGACGCTTGCCGCCTGCCCGCTCTCGGCACTGGTGCTCTCGTTTGCCTTTTACGGGTTTTGCGGCTGGGCGTGGGAGTCGACAGTATGCGCCATGCTCAACCACGGACGCTTCGCCAACAGTGGCTTTTTGCTGGGGCCGTGTTGTCCTATCTATGGTGTGGGCGGCATTGCCTGCTGGCTTTTGCTGCGCGGGATTCCGGATGCGTCGAGCCAGTTTGTCGCTGCAGCGCTCGTATGCAGCGTGATTGAGTACAGCGTAGGCGTGCTGCTGGAAAAAACAACGGGCGCTCGCTTTTGGGACTATTCGCACCTGCCGTTTAATCTGCACGGACGTATCTGCCTGTACTGGGCATGCGCGTTTGGCTTGGGTGCGTTGTGCATTTGCCGTTTAGTGGAGCCGGCATTGCTGGGGCTGCTTGGCCATCTGCCGGTGCTGATTGTGCGGCTGTCGGCCTTTATCGTCGCGGTCGCGATGATGGTTGACGCAGTGTGCTCGTTGGCGAGCTGGCGGCGTCTGTCCAATCAGCTGGAGCGCGTCCGGGCCGACCTTGCCGACCGCATCAATGAGTCGCTCGCCGATGCGTCCGACTCCATGCTCGAACGTATTCCCGATTCTACGATTGACTCGGTGGCACAGACGCACATCCGTAGCCGTGCCGTTAACGGGTGGCTGGCCGAGCTGGGTGACGCCGCGCTCGATGCCCTGCGCGAGAAGGCTTCGATGCCGACGTTTATCGCGGATGGTGCTCGCGGCCTGGCGCTTGCCGCCCGCCGCGTGGCCGATGCCGCGCCGAACATGCCGCGTCCGTCGCTCAGCCGTCGCCTTGCCGGCAAGCGCATGAGCCGTCCGGTGCCAAGCGTGTCGCTCAGCCGACGCGACCTGCGCTTCTTCAATGCCTTCCCGCGCTTGCGCATCAACCGCTACGAGGGCGTCATCCGAGCTACCGACCTCCGTGACCGAGCCCGCGAGCTGTTCCGCCGCTAGCCGGGACGGGCGCGCTCGCGGCTTCCTTGCTCGCGTATTTCCCGTTCGTTTCGCGTCCGTTGCCGCGCCGTTTCCAAGGTTGCGGCGCCGTTTCCATTCGACAACGCCGCGTTTAACAACGCCGTATCTGGTCTACACCAGTTGCCCCTCGGCCGCATTATGGGCGCCGACAACGTTCATGCGACCAAGGGAGAGCGAATGTACGATACGGGATCGACAACGTTTATGCTCATCTGCACCATGCTCGTGTTTTTAATGACACCGGGTCTGGCGTTTTTCTATGGCGGCCTGTCCAGGCGCAAAAATGTCATCAACACCATGCTCATGTGCTTTGGCGCCATTGGTCTGGTTGGTGTGCTGTGGATTGTTGCCGGCTGGTCTCTGGCCTATGGCGGCGACGGTTCGAGTCCGTTTATTGGAGGCCTTGACCAGCTGCTGTGCCTGCCGGTGCTCAACCAGGTGCTGCAGGCGGCCGAGGGCAATGCTGCGGACGGTGTCGTCTACCCTCAGATCATCAACATCGCCTTCCAGATGGCATTTGCCATGATCACGGCTGCTATCGTCACGGGCAGCCTGGCCGGCCGCGTTAAGTTCGGTGCCACGACGGCCTTCCTGGGCATTTGGCTGCTCGTGGTCTATGCGCCGCTTGCTCACATGGTTTGGGGCGGCGAGGGCTCCTTTATCGGCGATATCATCGGCGCGCTCGACTTTGCCGGCGGCGACGTGGTGCACATCTCGTCTGGTCTTACGGGCCTGATTCTCTGCTTAATGCTCGGCCGTCGTCGCGGCTTTGGCATGGTGAGCTACCGTCCGCATAACGTGCCGTTTGTGGCGCTGGGAGCCGGCCTGCTTTGGTTTGGCTGGTTTGGCTTTAACGGCGGCAGCGAGTTCAAGGCCGACGCCGTGGCGGCACTTGCCATCCTCAATACCGTGACGGCCAGCGCGGCGGGCATGGTCTCGTGGCTTGCCGTCGAGCGCGTGCACACCGGTCGACCCACGCTGGTGGGCGCCAGCACCGGTCTGGTTGCGGGCCTTGTGGTGGTCACGCCGGGCGCGGGCTTTGTCGAGCCGTGGGCGGCGCTGGTCATGGGCCTGATCGTATCTCCCGTCTGCTACCTGGCCATCAGCCATCTTAAGACCAAATTTGGCTACGACGATGCGCTCGACGCGTTTGGCTGCCACGGCATCGGTGGCATCCTGGGCGGCGTGCTCACGGGGCTGTTCTGCGTGCCGGAGCTCTCGTGGACCGGTAAGGGCGGCCTGTTCTACACGGGCGATGTCTCGCTGCTCATCTCGCAGATTTTGGGCATTGTGGTGACGGTCGCTATTGTACTGGTGCTCGACTTGGTGATCGCCGCGGTGGTCAAGGCGCTGTTCCACGGCAGCCTGCGCGTGGACGAGGCCGACGAGGCGCTGGGCCTGGACGCGAGTCAACACGGCGAGAGCGCGTATCCCTCGTTCTCGGGACTTGACTAGCGGCTTCCCCAGGCTCCGCACCTTGCCGTTCAATCGTCGCGCGGCTTTCCCAGGCACCCGACCTTGCCCCTCAAACCGTCGCTTGCGTACCGAAGTACGCGGCGCTCCTCTTTCGGGGCAATCTCGGGCACCTGGAAAACCCGCGTCATTGAATGGCAATTCATTTCTTTGATAAAGAGAGGAATTTACTATGAAGAAAATTACGGCGATCGTTCGTGCTGAGAAGCTTGAGGTTCTTAAAGACGCGCTGTTTGCTGCCGATGTTCGCGGTATGACTATCAACCAGGTGCAGGGCTGCGGCTCACAGCATGGCTGGAAGGAATACGTGCGCGGCAACGAGTTGCTTGTCAACACGATCCCTAAGGTGCAGTTCACCCTTATCTGCGCCGATGAGCACGTCGATGGCATTGTCGACATCATCTGCAACGCCGCTCGCACCGGAGCCGCCGGCGATGGCAAGATCTGGGTCGAGCCGGTCGAGGAAGTCATCCGCATCCGTACCGGCGAACACGGCCCCGCCGCGGTGTAGAATCGACCGCCTGCCATCCGCAACGTTAAAATACTGCAATGAGGCACAAGACTTGCGTTGCGGATGGACAGATTATGGGGCGTAATAAATATCCCGAGGAGACAGTCGCGAAGATTCTCGACGCGGCGCTGGAGCTATTCTGCGCACAGGGTTATGAGGGGACGAGCATTCAAGATATCGTCGACCGCCTCAATGGCATGACCAAGGGTGCTGTCTATCATCACTTTAAGAGCAAAGAAGAGATTTTCAACGCCGCATTTGATCGGGCAATGGCTCCGATTGTTGAGCGCCGCCGCGCGACACTCGGTGCTGGCAATATGACGGGAGCCCAAAAGCTCAAGCGACTGTACGCGCCCGAGTCTGTCGTTCCGCAAATTGAGCTATGGGCACGCATGCATCCTGCGGCAGATCCGGTAAAAAGCTCGCGTCTACTGGCGATGCAGTACCAGGGCTCGTTCGACGAGTCGGCCGATGGCTGTCTTTTGCCAGTGATCGAGGAGGGCATCGCCGACGGCTCCATTGCGTGCAAATGCCCGCGCGAAGCGGCTGAGGCCGTATCGTTGTTGGCGAATCTTTGGCTGCTGCCGCTGTTCCGTCCGCTCGAGACCAAGGATCGAATGCTCGCTCGCGCGCAATGTTTGGCGCAGATGGCGGCCGCGGTGGGGCTCGATTTGGGTAATGAAGTGCTCCAGACAACGGCTCAGATTTGGGACGTATGGAACCGTGCTGGGTGGTAATATAGATACTGACGGTATGTAATTGATTTGTAAGGGTAGCCACGGCTGCCCTTTTCAAGTCATTAAATACATACTAATGGTATGTATAGGGGGCAGGCTTATGGCTGGAATGCGGAGGAGCAATGTCTCGTTGGCGCAAAAAACAGTGCGATCTATCAGGCTTTTCGGTCTTCTTGTTGCACAGCTGTGCGCGTATTCGATGTTGTCGGCACTGTGCTTTGCGTGCCCGCTTTACTTGTTCGATTGCAGCGGCTCGTCAACGTTATATGGTGCTGTCGCGGCGATAGCGTTCGTGCCGGGCGTGCTTGCGACTCCGGCTGGCGGAATCTTGGCGGATCACGGGAGACATCGCGGGGTTCTTGTGGTGCTCGGCATTGTTCTGATGGCTGCATCACTGCTGTTTATCCCCATGAAGTGTTCGCTGCCTCTTGCGGTTGTCGTGGCAGCAATGCTTTGCGTCCAATATGGCATCCAATCGCTGCTGAAACCGATGCTTCAAATTGAGACGGTGCACATGATGGGCCAAGAAAAGGTTGAGCGTGCCACAGCGTTGGTCTCGCAGGTAACCATGGCGAGCAATATCTTGGGGCCTGTAGTCGGGACGGCAGTCTATGGGTGCTTTGGTATCGATGCTCTATGCGAAACCGCGGCGTTGACGTTTGCGATGTCAGCCCTGCTGTTCGGGGGCGCACTCAAGCAAAATGCCTCATCTGGAATGACAGGGGACAGTACGACTTGCTCAACATGCCGAAGCGATTTTCGGGAGTCGATTCGGTACCTGTTTCAAAACGCATCATTGCTCGTTGTGTTTTTGCTTGCGGCTATTTTGAACCTTGCGTTAGTTGGGTTAACGATTGGTGCTCCCGTTATTGTTGCAAAGCATCTCGGAATGCAGTCATCCTTTGTTGGGATTATTGAGGTGGCTATGGGCTTAGGTGGTTTTGTCGGCAGTGGTTTGGTCGGTATTTGGCCGCATCGTTTTTCCTTCAAGGGCATATGTCGATATGTTGCGATGATTTGTTTTGGAGTCGTACCGATTATTGTCACGCTACTGAGCGGTCCTGATGAATTAGCGTTTGCCGCGCTTGCGGCCGGCTCGGCATGGGTCATGGCGTGGGCAAGCATTGCATCGGTCGGAATCGTTTCATTTGTTCAGCGGTCAGCGCCAAAGGAACTCTGCGGAAAAGTGCTGGCACTCGTTTATATGACACTTTCCTGTGCAACGCCTATTGGCCAATTGGTTTACGGGCTTGCATATGATCGATGGGCTCCGGCGATTGTATTCGCAGGCATGTTGGCGGTGCTGACGTCGACGACGGCGCTGTTTAATCGGCTGAAAAGTCGCTTATGGCGAATGTCTTAAGGCGCTGGGGGACCGTGAATTTGTGGAGACAGTGGCACGCCGCGCCGGGACGGCATTGTTTAGGCATGCCTCTCCTTCGTCTACAATATCGTGCAGACGAAGGAGAGGCGTATCCATGATCAAGATGTTTGCGAGTGACTTAGACGGAACGCTGCTGAACGCCCTGCACGAGGCAGATGGGACCATCCGCCGTGCCATTCGCGAGCTGACCGAGGCTGGCCTGCATGTGGTTCCCGCGACCGGGCGCTCGACGCTGCCGATTGGCGAGCATGGCTTTACGGGCCTGGCACTCGACGCCTGCTGCTCCAATGGGTCCATCGTGCGCGACAGCCATGGCGAGGTGCTCAGGACCTGGACCATCGACTCGCAGATTACCGAGGAGCTGCTCAAGGAGTTTCCGGATATCTGTTTTGACTGCTCCACGCCCGATGGCATGTTCTCGAGTGGATCGTTCGAGATGCACCAGGCAGGCTTTAAAAAAGACAGTCCTATCAAGCGCATCGTGATGCGCGGTATGCGTGCACGTGGCGGGTATCACGAGGAGCAGTATTTCGATCAGTCGATCGGCGACATCCTGCGTCACGATGTATGCAAGATTAACTGTCGCGTGACCTCGCCCGAGCTGGAGCGCGACCTTAAGGCGTATTTGGCCGAGCGATCGGACCGCGTGGTCAACGCGCCGTTCGATCCGGTGATGTTCGAGATCACGGACGTGGCGTGCAACAAGGGCGAGAGCGTGGCCTGGCTGGCGAGCTACTACGGCATTGCCGAGGATGAGGTCGCGGTTTACGGAGACGGCGGCAACGACATCGCCATGCTCAAACGCTTCCGCCACAGCTACGCGACCAAAAACGCAAGCGATGCCGCCAAGGCCGCCGCGAGCGCAACTATCGGCAGTTGCATGGTCCACGCCGTCCCCAAACACATGCTCGCCACCATGCGCAAGCAAAACTCTCGCACCGTCATCGAATAATGTGACAAAGGGACAGCCCCTTTGTCACAGGTGACGCTGGTCTCTTGAAATACGAACAAACATTCGCATATCTAACTGCGCTTTGATAGAATTGATACTGTTGGCGGCAGTTCCATGTGCCGGGCAACGCCCTCCATCTGATGGGAGGTGATGCCCATGACCGATCTGATTGATTTCGTGAGACTTCTGCCCGCTTTGGTCTCGTTCTCCACGGCACTCGTCGGGCTTTCCGAGGCACTCAAGCAACGTTCGAAGCAACGTAAGACGATATGAGAAAGCCATTTGGGTCGCCTCCCCCGCGGCGCAGCTTCTTTCCGCGGGCTCGGGATGCCACAATGGGCTTTGAGTATCGGCCCGTGCGGTAGCCCTTACCGCACCTGCGGGGAGGAGGCTTCCCATGCCCCATGTTACCTCCATCGGCCTGGACGTCCACGCGCGATCGGTCGCCGCCGCGGCGTTCAACCCCTTCACCGGCGAGGTGGTGCACCGTGACTTCGGGACGGACGCCGCCGAGATCGCGGAGTGGGCCCTCGGGTTCGAGGAGCCCAGGGCCTGCTACGAGAGCGGCCCCACCGGCTTCCACATGGCGCGCGAGCTGCGCGCGCTCGGCCTCGACTGCGCCGTGGCCGCCGTCTCCAAGATGCAGAGGCCGGCGGCGGACGCGCGCCGCAAGAACGACCGGCGCGACGCCGAGTTCATCGCCCGCATGCTCGCCACCCACAACATCGTGGAGGTCCCGCTGCCCGATGCGGCCGTCGAGGCCGCCCGGGACCTCGACCGCGCCCTCGACGACGCCACGGTGGAGTACCGCCGCGCCAGGCAGCGCCTCAACATGTTCCTGATCAGGCTGGGCCACGTCTGGGACGAGCGCAACGCCGACGGGACGAGGAAGGGATCCTGGACGCGCGCCCACTGGAGGTGGATATCCGGGATCAGGCTCGAGGGGCCCCAGCGCGACGTGCTCGAGTACTACGTCACGGCCGCGAGGTGCGCGGAGTCGGACCGCCGGCAGCTCGAGAAGAAGGTGCTCGCCCTCGCCCGGACCGACCGGTGGCGCCCGGCCGTCGAGGCGCTCTCCTGCATCAAGGGAATCGATGTTAGCGTCAATCTATTTTTCACCAGTTTCGCTAAACAGGCGTGCCGTTCGCGCAAAGGCGGTTTCACCGGTTGCGCTAACGTATTTTCACCGATTCCGGTCACGGCTTGACGGGACCGTCCCTCGGCAGGTCCTTCAGCCTGTAGGACCTGCCCGTTATCTTGACCAGGTGGCAGTGGTGGCACACCCTGTCCGCGATCGCGCTCGCCGCCACGTCGTCCCCGAACACCCTGCCCCAGCCGCTGATCCCCACGTTGGTGGTGATGATCGTCGAGCGCTGCTCGTAGCGCGTCGATATCAGCTGGAACAGCAGGTCCGCGCCCGCGCTACCGACGTCGAGGTAGCCGAGCTCGTCGATGATCAGCAGCCTCGAGTGGGCGTAGTACTTGAGCCTCTTCTTGAGGATGCCGCGCGACGAGGCGTCCTCCAGGTCCTCGACGAGCCGGGCGCAGTCCACGAACCTGACCTCGCGCCCCGCCCTGACCGCCTCGATGCCCAGCGCGACGGCGAGGTGCGTCTTGCCCACGCCGGGGCTCCCCACGAACAGGACGTTCTCGGCCCGCTCGACGAACCTCAGGGTCGCGAGCTCCTCGATCTCGGCGCGCGGGACCGACGGCTGGAAGTCCCAGTCGAAGTCCGCCAGCCCCTTGACGTAGGGGAACCCCGACGACCGTATGCGCTGGCTGGTAATCCTGACCTCCCGGGCGGCGACCTCGACGCGCGTCATCTCCTCGAGGGCGGAGGCGAAGCCCCGCTCGCCCGCGGCGACCATCCTCACGTAGTCGGGCAGGGACGCCGCCATCTCGTGCAGCCCGAGCGCGGAGAGGTTCGCCTGCGCCCTGATCGAGGGGCTACCCTCCGCGACGGCGCCCATCACGCCCCTCCGAGCGAGTCGAGCAGCGCGAGGTTGGCGCGCGCGGCCTCGGCGATGTCCGCGTCGGCCAGGCCGCGCTTCCCCTCGAGGGCCTGCCCATAGTGGTCGGGGTCGTAGTTGATGGGCCTCGACGGCCCGGACGCGGCGTCGTGGACGGCGACCTCCTCGCCGGCCATCCTCACCACGACCTGGCCGCCGGGCATCGCTATGACGCTCACGCGCCGGCCGATGCAGCGCCTGGGCACGGACCACTCCCTGCCGGCGGCCCTGACGAGCATGGTCGGCGGGACGGTCTGGACGCTCACGTCGCCCACCATCGACTCGAGGAGACGGAGGTTCCCGATGGGTCGCAGGCTCTCCTTCTCCCGCATGAACAGCGCGTCAGGCGGCAGGCCGGTGGTGCGGTTCGGCTCCGAGTTTGCCTGGGCCTCGATCCGGGCCACCGCCTCGGCGAGGCCGCTCCACCCGGTGAACTCGCCGCCGTAGGCGAGCAGGCGGTTCAGGAAGCGGTTGGCCGACTCGTCCTTGCCCTTGGTCTGCGGCGAGCGCGGCGCGCAGAGCCTGAGCTCGAAGCCGGCCTCCCGCGCGAACCGCCACGCCCTCTCCTGCCTGGTCCTCCTGCGGCCCGAGACGGTCACCAGGCACGACATGTTGTCCGTGATGCACTCCTCCGGGACGCCGCCGAGGCGGGTGAAGGTGGCGAGCAGGCAGGACAGCAGGTCGTCGAGCGTGCGGCTCCTGACCGGTATGAAGCGGTGCTTCCGGGAATAGCCGAGCGTCGCGGTGAACACGCTGAACTCGAAGACCTCGCCCTCCGAGTCGACGAGCCTCATGCCCTCCTTCCAGTCGAACTGCAGCTGCCTGCCCGGGGGCGTCTCGAACCGCGGGTGCGGCTCGCGGCCGCCCACACCCCCGAAGGGCACGTCGCGGCCCCGGCACCATGCGGTGAAGGCGCCGTACCCGGGCAGCCCCTCCCCGCGGCCCTCGCGCAGGAACGCGTACACGGCCATCTTGGTCATCCCGGGCAGCTGGGCCTTCGCGCGGATCACCTCCTCGAGCGGGTCGAAGGCGCTGCCCCTCGCGGACCTCCCGTCGGCGGCGGCCTCGCCCTCCCGCCAGTACTTGGCGACCGTGTGCCGGTCCATGCCGTGCCTCCTCGCGATCTCGCTGAAGTTCGGCTTCGCGCCGGACCCCCTGTAGACGTTCAGCTCTCCCATTACGTTTCGCTCCATATCCCGCTCCTCCCGGGTCGGATACCCGATCGGAGCATAGTTCCGTTAGCGCAGTTGGTGAAAGTACGTTAGCGGGGTCGGCGAAAGCGCGTTAGCGCATTCGGCGAGATGCGTTTGCGAAAGTGGTTAATTTTAGATTAGCGCTAACAATCGACACCCTGACGGCCTTCAGGCTCGCAGCCGAGGCGGGTTCCTTCACGAGGTTCCGGACGGCCCCGGCCTTCGCGAGCTGGTGCGGGCTGGTCCCGTCGGAGCGCTCGAGCGGCGAGACCGAGCGGTGCGGCGGGATAACCAAGACGGGCAACCGGCTCGCCAGGACGGCACTGGTGGAGTCGGCGTGGCACTACCTGACGTGCACGCCCCGCCCGAAGGCCCCGGCCCCCGGCGTGGACGTCCCCGCGGCGATCCGGGCGCGCGCCGACGACTGCACCGCCAGGCTCTGCCGCCGCCGCGAGGCGCTGGCGGCGGCGGGCAAGAGCTCGTGCAAGGCAAATGCCGCCGTCGCGCGCGAGCTCGCCTGCTGGGTCTGGGAGATCGGGCGCCGGGCGGAGGGGACCCTCGGCTGACCCCGTCGGACAACAAGCCTCCCGCCGGGAGGGCCCGCGCCTCGACGCATCGCCGGCGCGCGTTCACGAGCCCTTTTTGGGCAGCCCAAGGGCCGCGCCCGTGAACAAGACTGGTTTCGGACGAGCGCGCCGGGCGGAGAATCGAAATGCGGTGGGGTGCGCGGACATACCGGGCTGACCGCCGGCAGCGCGCCCACAAGAGCCCGCGGATATTAGCTTGCCAGGCAAGCGTCGACTAAACGTGCAGCGTGCGCGGGCCCTCCCGACGGGAAACGAAAAAGCCCGGTTTTAAACCGGGCTCAACAAACACGCCTATTGACAATGGCTTTCTCATATTAAAGGGGTCGCCGCCGCTAAGGCGTTGACCCCTTAATCCAAGCAACGGCGCTGCCCAGCTTTCCAGAACTTGGGCTGCCGTCGACACTATTCTACCCACGAATGATATTTTGAACAATCGGCAATGCTGCTCCAAAAGCCAGGCACAACTGGCACAACCTAGGCGGTCGCTGAATATGGCAAAGAAACTGTCCCTTTAACACATCCAAAATATTGCCTTTACGTGTTGATGCACACGGTGTGCAATAATACTCGCACTGTGCAATAGCGCACAGGCTGAGTAACAAGGAGGACGCTTGTCCCAGCTCGAGAAATGCGATCGCCGGTCCCTTCGCTCGCAGCGTGCCCTTCGCCAGGCACTTGCCAGCGAGCTTGCCGAAAGCGGCGACCTTTCGCGCATTAATGTCGCGTCGCTCACCGAGCGCGCTGGCCTTACGCGCCGTACGTTCTATTCGCACTACCGCGATATCCCCGACTTTATCAATCAAATCGAGGATGGCTTGCTGGCCGAGATCCGTGAGCGTATTGAGCTCATCACCGCAGCTCAGCTGCCCGATCTCTATCACAACATCGATGAGCTCGAGCCGGCGCCCGGTTCGGTTGAGCTGCTGCGTTATCTTGCGGCCAACCGCGACTTAATCGGTGCGCTGCTGGGTCCGGGCGGCGACCAGGCCTTCATTAAAAGGATTATCGACACCGCACGTGAGGCTGTGGTGCCGCGTGCACAGACGGGCATTTTGGGCCTGGCGCTGGGCACGTTCTTTGACTACTACGTCACCTACGTCGTGAGTGCCGAGGTCGGCATGATTCAGCGCTGGTTTGAGCGTGGGCTCACCGAATCGCCCGAGGCCATGGCGCGCATTATGACGGTGCTCGCTTTTGTGCGCCCCGGTGACCTGTATGGCCAACCTATCGATATCAACGTGCCGGAATACGGCATGAAGCTATTGAACTTGCAGCTCGAGGACGCGGCCGACACCGCCGCAACCGTCGAGTCCAACAACTAAGAGGAGAGACAATGAGCAAACTCGTCGAGGGCATTAAGGACCGTATGGTCGCTGCCGCACGCGAGGCCGCGCCCGCCGTGGTGGACGCCGCGCAGAAGGCCGCGACTGCCGCTGCCGAGAAGGTTGCCGAGGCGGTTGCCGAGGCCAAGAATGCGGCGGGGGAGACGCTTGCCGCCGACGCAGCCACGTCCGTCGTCGCCGAGCCCGCAGTCGCCACCGCCGCCCAGGCCCCCGAAGGCGCGATCTTCAACCCCGAGAACGCTCGTGGCAACCTGCACCTGGGCATCGACGTGGGCTCTACCACCGTTAAGCTCGCCGTGCTCAACGACGACAACCAGATCGTCTACGCCAAGTACCAGCGCCACCACACCGACGTCCGCGCCTGCGCCCGCGACCTGTTCGAGGGCGCTGCGACCGTGCTGCCGGCTGCCCAAATGACCTGCGCCATCACCGGTTCGGGCGGCCTGCTGCTGTCCCAGTGGCTCGACCTGGAGTTTGTCCAGGAGGTCATCGCCAGCAAGCGTGCCGTCGAGACCCTCATCCCGGCCACCGATGTCGCCATTGAGCTGGGCGGCGAGGATGCCAAGATCATCTACTTCGACAACGGCATCGAGCAGCGCATGAACGGCACCTGCGCCGGCGGCACGGGCGCGTTCATCGATCAGATGGCCACCCTGCTGCACACCGATGCCAGCGGCCTCAACGAGCTCGCGGCCAACGCCACCACCATCTATCCCATCGCCAGCCGCTGCGGCGTCTTTGCCAAGACCGACGTGCAGCCGCTGCTCAACGAGGGCGCCCGCCCCGAGGACGTGGCCGCCTCCATCTTCCAGGCCGTCGTGACCCAGACCATCTCGGGTCTGGCGTGCGGCCGTCCGATCCGCGGCAACGTCGCCTTCCTGGGCGGCCCGCTGCAGTATCTCTCCGAGCTGCGCCACCGCTTCTACCTCACGCTCAGCCTGGACGAGGAGCACCGTATCGTGCCCCAAAACGCTCACCTGTTTGTGGCGAGCGGCGCCGCCATGGCGCACGAGTCCAACAAGCTCAGCACGTTCCCGCAGCTCATCGAGGCCATTGATGCCCTGGGTGACACGCAGGGTGCCGAGGTCGAGCGCCTGGACCCGCTCTTTGCCACCGACGAGGACTTTGCCGAGTTCAAGACCCGCCACGACACCGAGGTCGTCCCCAAGGGCAAGCTCGACGGCTATGCCGGCCGCGTGTTCATCGGCATCGACGCCGGCTCCACCACCATGAAAGCCGCACTCGTGGGCGAGGACGGCCAGCTGTTGCACACCTGGTACGGCAACAACAACGGTGACATCCTGGGCACGGCCAAGGTCATCATGGCCGATTTCTACAACCACATCCCCGCCGGCTGCACCATCGGCCACGTGACCACCACGGGCTACGGCGAGGCGCTGCTCATCGAGGCCCTCAAGGCCGACTCCGGCGAGATCGAGACCGTCGCGCACCTGCGCGGCGCCAAGGCGTTCCTGCCCGGCGTCGAGTTCATTCTGGACATTGGCGGCCAGGACATGAAGTGTCTGCGCGTCAAGGACGGCGTCATCGAGCACATCATGCTCAACGAGGCCTGCTCGTCGGGTTGCGGTAGCTTTATCGAGAGCTTCGCCGTCTCTATGAACATGGACGTGTGCGCGTTCGCCGACGCCGCCATCCATGCCAAGGCCCCGGTCGACCTGGGCAGCCGCTGCACGGTCTTTATGAACTCGCGCGTCAAGCAGGCGCAAAAGGAAGGCGCCACGGTGGGCGACATCGCGGCCGGCCTGTCCTATTCCGTCATCAAGAATGCCCTGTTCAAGGTCATTAAGCTACGCGACCCCAAGGAGATCGGCAGCCAGGTGATCGTCCAGGGCGGCACCTTTATGTCCGACGCCACGCTGCGCGCATTTGAGCAGCTCACCGGCGTCCATGCCGTGCGTCCCGACATCGCCGGCTGCATGGGCGCCTACGGTGCGGCCCTGCTCGCCCGCGATCGCGCTGGCGCCGACGGCACTTCGACCATCCTTTCGGCCGAAGACATCGCGCACCTCACCGTGACGCAAAAGCATGTCCGCTGCGGCCGCTGCTCCAACAACTGCCAGCTCACCGTCAACGACTTTGGCGGCGGCAGGCGCTTCATTACCGGCAACCGCTGCGAGAAGGGTGCCGGCCACAAAAAGCAGAAGACCGAGGCTCCCAACCTCTTCAAAAAGAAAAACGAGTTGCTGTTTAACCGCGAGGTGCTGAGCCCCGACGAGGCCCCGCGCGGCACCGTCGGCATCCCCCGCGCACTCAACATGTACGAGAACTACCCCTTCTGGCACGCGTTCTTTACGCGCCTGGGCTTTAGCGTGCAGCTGTCCGACCAGTCGAGCAAGAAGACCTACCAGGCGGGCATCGAGTCCATGCCGTCTGAGAGCGTCTGCTATCCGGCCAAGATGAGCCACGGCCACGTGATGAACCTCATTGACCGCGATGTCGACTTCATTTGGATGCCGTGCGTGCGCTGGGAGCGCAAGGAGGATCCGACGGCCGGCAACTGCTACAACTGCCCCATCGTCATGAGCTACCCCACGGCGCTGGCGCTCAATATTGACGAGATTCGCGAGCAGAACATCGAGTTCCTGTACCCGTTTGTGCCGTATCACGATAAGACCGAGCTCAAGCGCCGTCTGTATCAGGTGCTCGCCGTCGACCGTGTGGCCGATGCGCAAGCCGGTCGCGGTCGCGTGCGTGGACCCAAGATCACGCGCTCCGAGGTCGATGCCGCCGTCAACGCTGCTTTTGAGGCCGATGCGCGCTTCCACGAGGACATTCAGACCATGGGCGAGGAGGCCCTCAAGTGGGTCGAGGACCACGGCGGCCACGGCATCGTACTCGCCGGTCGTCCCTACCATAACGACCCCGAGATCAACCATGCCCTGCCCGAGCTTATCTCGAGCTTTGGCTTTGCGGTCTTTACCGAGGATTCGCTTGCGCATCTCGTGAAGCCTGAGCGTCCGATTCGCGTCGTCGACCAGTGGATGTACCACAGCCGCCTGTACGCCGTCGCCCGTTTTGTGACGATGCGCAACGACCTGGACCTGATCCAGCTCAACTCCTTCGGCTGCGGCCTGGACGCTCTGACCACCGATCAGGTGCAGGAGATCCTGGAGGCCAGCGGCAAGATCTATACCGTGCTCAAGATCGACGAGGTGTCCAACCTGGGCGCCGCGCGTATCCGCATCCGCTCGCTCATGGCGGCGCTCAAGGACCAGGAGGCCGAGCGCTTGGCCGAGGCCACGGCCGCGGGCGAGGCTTACGAGCAGGGCGATGCCGCGCCGGTGTCCCCTTCCACGGATGCCCCCGCGTTCGCGAGCCGTAAGTACACGTTCGAGGCGCAGCGCGAGAGTGCTTCGACCGCGTGGCCCAAGGTGCCCTTTACCGAGCAGATGCGCGACGAGGGCTGCACCATTCTGTGCCCGCAGATGGCGCCGATCCACTTTGACCTGGTCAAAGAGGTGTTCCGCGGTGCTGGCTACAACTTGGAGCTGCTGCCCTCGACCGATCACGACGCCGTCGAGGCCGGCCTGCGCTATGTGAACAATGACATTTGCTATCCGTCCATTTTGGTGACCGGCCAGATTATGGAGGCCATCGAGAGCGGCCGGTACGACTTGTCCAAGACGGCCGTGGTTATCAGCCAGACCGGCGGCGGCTGCCGTGCCACCAACTACATCGCGCTCATCCGCAAGGCCCTGCGCGAGAGCGGCCACCCCGAGATCCCGGTAATCTCGCTTTCGGCCGTGGCACTCGGCGAGGACAACCCCGGCTTCAAGATTACGCCGGCGCTGCTTAAGCAGGCAGTCTACGCGGTGCTCTTTGGTGACGTGATGATGCAGATGCTCTACCGCTGCCGTCCGTACGAGGCAACGCCCAGTGCCGCCAACGCGCTCTACGAGGAGTACATGGCGCGCGCCCGCAAGCTGGCGCCCAAGTTCAACCGCCACAACTACACCAAACTGTGCCGCGAGGCCATCCGCGCGTTCGACACCATGCCGCTCGTGGGCGAGGGCACCAAACCGCGCGTGGGCGTGGTCGGCGAGATCTTGGTCAAGTTCCACCCCACAGCCAACAACCACGTGGTCGATGTCATCGAGCGCGAGGGCTGCGAGGCCGTGGTGCCGGGCCTGCTCGACTTCTTCCTGTACTCCATGAGCAACGCCGAGCTGCAGAAGGACGAGCTGGGAAGCTCTGCCACCACGCGCGCTGGTATGCAGGCGCTCATCAAACTCGTGGACTGGATGCGCACGCCGGTGGAGGAGATGCTCGAGAAATCCCGCCGCTTTGAGGCACCCGAGCGCATCGGCACCATGGCGGACAAGGCCCGCACGGTGCTTTCGGTGTGCAACAACATGGGCGAGGGCTGGTTGCTCACGGCCGAGATGCTCGACCTGATCGATCATGGCGCACCCAATATCATCTGCACGCAGCCCTTCGCGTGCCTGCCCAATCACGTGGTGGGCAAGGCCGTGATCAAGGAGCTGCGCCGTCAGCACCCCGAGAGCAACATCGTCGCGGTGGACTACGACCCCGGTGCATCCGAGGTCAACCAGCTCAACCGCATCAAGCTCATGATTAGCGTGGCCAAGGAGAACATGCGCGCCGGCAAGGGCTTTAAGCTCGAGAAGGTGGCGCCGCTCGCGATGGACGAGGTTACCGGGCAGATGCGTGCCCATGACGGCTGCGTGAGCTGCGGGCCGGCCAGTGAGGAGGCCGTTGCATCGGTCGCCAAGCGTCTGGGGCGCGGTATTAAGAAGTAGTTGGCCTACTTCGAGCCGGATATAAGACAAACGGGTGGTAGTCGTACCGGCTACCACCCGTTTTTGCTGGACATATGTTGCGCAAATGATCTCGCTGCAGCCTTCCGTGGGCTTGTCCGATTTTTGGGCCGGTTCGGGCTTTGAGGACAAGTTACTGCAGGCCCAAGGCGATTTTTCGCTCAACGCAGGCCAGCACAGTGTGATCTATCTGCCAAACGACGAGACGACCGCTATGGACTGCCCATCGCCGCCTACGCAATGGAAGCCGAGAAGTACATCTACCGCGTGTACAAGTACGAGCTGTAGCGCTGCGCTTGGGTTTGACCAATGGAGTATGAAAACACGCCGTTCGCCGATGCCCCCTCCGCGAGTGGCGGCCATATGGTTTGATGTCAGAAACATATAGTTGTCGCCAGCCTGCTGGCGACGTTCCCCCTGACATCGGAGGTTCCAGGTATGTTTCACGCTCCGTTAAACAGCTATCGGTTGGGCTAACATGGGTCGCCGTGCTATTTCGATAACCCTTGCAGTGGTCTGCCTGGCTGTGCTCCTGGGCGCTACAGGGCTGTTTGCTATAAGCCGAGAAACGTCCTATATGCAGGAATGCGCTTCCGAAGGGTTTGCCATTGATGGTTACTATCGGGATGACAAAACGAGTCGGGAAACCCTGGCTTTTCTTGAGGAGGACAACTGTCGATGGCAGCTGGTCGATCAAGACGGAATCTGCACAGACGGGCAGTTTAAGCGTACGGATGACCCCAACATCCTGATATTAAAGAAGGAAAACGGCGAAGAATTCGGCACGATTCACGTTGCGTATATATCGCGCCGACGCAATCAGGGGCAGATTTACCTAATTAGAAATACTAAGGTGACCCGATTTTATCTGGTGAGCACCGATCCGGCGTTTACAGTGGAATCTGGCGATGTCGATGCGGACGTCTGATTCACGGCAATAAAACAGCGAGCGGGGCGCGGGTGAACTGCGCCCCGCCATTTGCTCGTGTCCGTATCGCGTCTGCGCCTCGTTGTAACTTGCGTCCGTGCGAGCATTCGTCCCGCGCTGGCATTACTCCACATCAAACTCCACGCGATCGAGTTCGGGCACGTTGAGGTCGATGAGCTTGCGGGCGACGTGGCGGTCGTGCGTTCCGAGCGCCTCGCTCGTTGTCACATGGGCGACAATCTCACGCTCGACGATGCCCTCCTCGTCCCCTTCGGCAGCCGAGGTCTCGACGGCGACGGTGTAATCCTTAAAGCCCGGCAGCACCGCGGCAAGTTCGCGCGTAGTTTCGGTGACACCGTAGCCGTCCTGCACGCCGGCCTGCGCCGAGCCAATGGAACCCGCCGTCATAACAATGCAGGGGATGGCAAAAATCACCGTGCCCACAATGATGCGGCGGCGCACCTTGCGCGACAGCTCGTCGACCTCGGCGTCTTCCTCAGCGGTTACAATGCCGTCGCCGTTGAGGTCGCGCTTGAGCGGCACACGCAAAAGAAGCAATACGGCTTCGGCCGCCAGCGCGATAAAGACGACGTTGATGCCAAACTCGTAGAGGGCTGAGAGGAACAGCGACCCGCTCGCGATGGCAATGCCATAACCCGCCGCGCACAGGGGCGGCATGAGCGCGGTTGCCACGGCCACGCCGGCGATGAGCGTGGCGGGTTCCTGGTCGCGCGAGTTGCCCAGGCCGCCCGCAAAGCCGCCCGCGAGCGCGACGGCAAGGTCCCACACGGTGGGCGTCGAGTTGTCGACGATGGCGGCCGTGGCGGTGCCAAGGGGCGAGAGCTTAAAGTACAACGTGGACGTGACCAGGCAAAAGGCCATCTGCAGCGCAAGGCTGGCGATGGCTTCGACGGTAATCTCGCGGTCGAGCGTGGCGATGCCGTATGCCATGGCAAGGACCGATCCCATAAGCGGGCAGATGAGCATGGCGCCCACGATGGCGATGTCCGAATCGATATCGAGGCCGATGCTTGCGATGAGCATGGCGATGATGAGGATGCACAGGTGAGAGCCGGTCAGGCGTGCCCCGTTTACAAAGCGCTTGCGGATTACGTGGTAGGGCGCGCGACCCTCGCGAATGTTGAATGCGCGCTTTAGGAAGCGGGTGGCGTTCTCCATGGCCTCGCTATGGGCGGGGCGGATGCCGTGGCGCCGGTGATGGCGTTCGCGTAGTCGCTTGATCTGTTGTTTGTCGAGTTCCATGTCCACCTCGTTCCAGCGCGGTCCGCGCAACGCGCCCGTTGTCCTAACTCTACACCGTGGCGGGCAGGGCGTCTGTTGGATGTGGGATTCGATAGGGCAGATGACGCGGGAGCAAATGCAAATCACAGGCTCAATTCGATCCCGCAAGAATATGATGCGCCAGCTCCTACATATGTGACGAAATTGTGAAGCACGAGAGCGTAAATTTCAAAAAATACGCTGGTCGCCAATGTTGCGCAACAGAATTCAAAAATCGACAGCTACCGTTTGATACGTATGGATACATCCGTGTCAAAGGGAGAAAGCCATGGCAAACTACAGTCCACAACACTTTGAGCCTCGGGCCAAGACTGTCAACGTCAAGGGCGTTGCTAACCGCGCCGTCGCAACCGTTTTGACGGCGGGCCTCATCGCTCAGCCGCTCATGTCGCCGCTGGCGGCAATCGCCGCACCGTCAACCGGTAACGGCGATTCTGTTCAGGGGGGGGGTAGTTCTGTAGAGAATACCGTTACCGCCGGTAACCAAGCGGTCGTAAAGACGGCTGCCCAGCTGGCCGAGGAGTCGGCAAAGCAGCTCAAGGACGCTCAGGCCGCCTACGATGCCGCCCAGAAGAAGGCCGACGCGGCGGGCCAGTCTCAAAAGCAGGCGCAGCAGCAAAAGAATCAGGCCTCGCAGGCCGTGACCGATAACGCCGCCGAGCAGAACGAGGCCGAGGTAGCCGCGCTTCAGGAGAAGATTGACGAGCTTAAAGCCGCCGTCGAAAAGACCGAGCAGCAGCAGAAGAAGCTGGGCGACCTGAACGATCAGCTCGAACAGGCCAACAAGAGTGTCGAGGATAAGACCCAGGCGCTCAAGGACGCCAAGGCAAAGCAGGATGAGGCCAAGAAGGCCCTCGATGATGCCCAGGCCAAGCTCGAGGCCATGGGTATGGACGAGTACGAGGCCGCCAAGAAGGCCGTCGAGGACGCGCAGGCAAAGCTCGATGACGCCAATAAGGCCGTTACTACTGCACAGGCCAATCTGGACCAGGCCAAGGCTGCCGAGGCTAGCGCCCAGCAGGAAAAGCAGAATACCGAGGCAGCTTTGACGACTGCCCAGGCCAAGAAGCAGGAGACTGCCGCTGCTCTCGCAGTCGCAACCACCGCGCGCGATAACGCCCAGCAGAAGTTCAACCAGGCGCAGGCCGCGCTCGATGCTGCCGTCTCGGGTACGGGTGTTGACCTGAGCGCGCTTGAGGCCGCCAAGATCGCTGCTGCTGGTGAGCTCAAGACCGCGCAGGACGCGCTCGAAGCCGCGACGACTGCAGACGCCACCGCACAGGCGAACCTGCAGGCTGCGCAGACTACCGTCACCGCCGCGCAGGAGAAGGCCAACGCCGCCAACGCTGCTGTGGCATCTGCCCAGTCTGCATACGATGCGGCAAACAAGGAGTACAAGGACGCGGCCAGTAAGCGTGACGCCGCGAAGACGGCATACGAGCAGGCCCAGCAGACCGAGGCCGACAAGAAGGCTGAGTACGACCGACTCGTCGAGATTCGTCAGCAGAAGAGCAACGAGTTCGATCAGGCTCGTGCTGAAGTAACCGACGCGCACAATGCATACGACGCCGCAAACGCCGAGGTCGAGAAGCTTAACCAGCAGATTGCCGACCTCAAGTCGAACATGACCGTAGACCAGAATGTCATCAACCAGGGTATGTTCGGCTTCATGAACTACATCATCGGCGGCAGCCAGTTCACAGCCACGCAGAAAAAGAACGCCCAGGATGCCGTATCGACGTTGACCGGTGCCGATGACAAGGCCGAATGGTATGACCAGTACGTCGATCAGGACATGTCTCGCGACACCAACCCGCTTTCCCTGGAGCAGATGCGCAACGCCCTGACATATCTCGACACCCAGAACAACCTTCGCAAGGCGAACGGCCAGTCGGCGCTCAGCGTCAGCCTCCGCATGACTGTGGCAGCTGCCCTTAATACATCGTATTCATCGAATATCTGGGGGCACTCTGGCTGCTACTATGATAACGGTGAAAATCTTGCAGGCGGCGGCGGTGCATATACCGGTGGAGAGACCGAGGACACCCTCGGTTGGCCCTATACCGGTCTCTACACCCAGGAAAAAGAGGCATTCGATAAGTACGTCGCGCAGTATGGCGACGAACTCGGCAGCCACCGATATGATGCCTATTATATCTCCCAGAACTACAACAGCATCTATCAAGAGTGTGGACATTATCTCAACATCATCGATGCCGCTGCGGAAGCCATCGGTATTGCAACCGGTAGCGGAAAGAATACCGATTCCGAGGTAACCATCTTCGATTACAGCGCTGATGATACCCAGGCCGATTTCACTGTCTCAGAGTTCAAGAAGCTCCTCAACGACTATATCGATTCCGCTTACAACGCAGGCGGCACGCAGGAGCAGAAGGAGCAGCTGAAGCAGCTACAGAATAAGCTGGCGGAGGCGCAGAAGAACTTCGGGACTGCCGGAACGGCTTATTCTAACGCATTGGATAAGCAAGAAAGCGCTCGCGACGACTATACCGCGGCCGACACGAACGTGAACACCGCCAAGGGCGAGTACGAGAAGGCTAAGTCCGGCACCGCCGCCGCGAAGACAGCATATGACGCCGCGAAGGACGCCCTCGGCGGAATCGACATCGAGTCCCTCAAGCAGAACCTCGATGCCGCCAAGGCCGAGGCCGCTACTGCCCAGGCGGCTCTCGATAAGGCAAACGCCACGCTTGCTGACAGCAAGACGAAGGCAGCCGAGGCCGCTGCTCACAAGGCGAAGGTTCGCAGCGCCCGCGATGCCGCCAAGGCAAAGTCCGAACAGGCCAATGAGGCGTATGACAACGCCACGGCTTCGGTCAAGGACCTTGCTGCCAAGCGCGATGCCGCCCAAGCGGGCCTTGCGAATAAGCAGGGCTCGCTTGACGAGGCAAAGAAGGCCGACGATGCCGCCCAGGCTGGTGTAGACAAGGCCCAGGCCGCAGATGTCCAGGCCGCGACTGCTCTTTTGGACGCCAAGCAGGCGGTTGCCGCCAAGGCGCAGGCCCTGTCCGACGCACAGGAGAAGGCCGAGGCCGCCGAGGGCGAGCTTGCCACCGCAAACAAGGCCTTCGAGCGCTTCGCCGGCGCCCAGAAGGCGGTCGACGACGCCAAGGCCGCCTATGACGCCGCCGTCGCCGGTGTCGCCGATGCCCAGAAGCAGCTCGAGGCCGCCAACGAAGCCGTCGTCGATGCGAACCTCGATATCTTCAAGGCCAAGGCAGAGCTTGCCAACGACGAGGCACTCAAGGCCGATCTTGAGGCTGTCGATCACAAGGCATCCCTTGCCGCGGGCACGACGGGCAACGAGAAGCTGGTCAAGCTGAACGCTGCCTACGCTCGCTATAAGGCTGCCGTCGATGCCGCCGCTGGTCTCAAGGCTGCTTTGAGCGATGCCGATGCCAAGCTGTCCGATGCCAACGACGCCTATGCCGCCGCGCTTGCCGAGCTTGGCGATGCCAAGGATGCCCTGGCTGCCGCGCAGGCCGAGTACGACAAGTATCATCCCAAGGCCGAGCCGCAGGCCAAGCCTCAGGTTGCGCAGGCTGCTGCAAAGGCTCCTGTCGCCAAGAAGAAGGCCACGTCGGCCGCGCTCGCCCAGACTGGCGATGACTCCGCTCTTGCGGGCGAGGTGTTCGTCATCGGCGGTATCACCCTCGTGGCCGCTGGTGTGATGCTGAGCGATCGTCGTCGCAAGCAGATGTAGCGTTTCGAGCGTAGTTTCTGCAACGAACTTCGGTTCATAGCAGGAGCGCTTCGATGGCTTAACCGATAAGGCCGGCGCGCTGTCATACGCAGCGCGCCGGCCTTTCTTTGTTTCGATATCAAAAAGCCCGGTCGGTAGCCGCGAAAGCTACCGACCGGGCAAATCGTAGGCAATATGGTTGCTGTCGAGCAGCTGCTCGACTTAGCCCAGCAGGCTTAAGCCCACGGAGACAAACGCCAGGATAACGCCGACGATGGACTCGCCGCCGAGCAGGCCGCTGGCGACAACCAGACCCTGTTCCTGGAAGGCGGCGTCCTTGGCAGCCCTCTCCTCGTCAGAAAGACCAGCGGTGGCGTCGCGGTGGGCGGACCACTTGTCGTAGGCGAGCTTGACGCAGGAGCCCAGGAATGCCGTGAGCGACATGTAGAACGGCAGGTACACGCCCAGGCCGATCATCATGGCCGGAATGCCGAGCCAGTACATGACGATACCGGCGATAAAGCCGCCAACGAACCACGGCACGCTCGGGATGCCCGAGACCATGGTGGCGACGACGCTTGCCTGCGCGGCAACAAAGCTCTTGTCGGGGCCAAAGGCGTCCGGGCCATAGGCGGTGACGAGCGCGACCATGACGGCTGCGGCGACCAGGGCGCCCACGATGCCGCCGATGGCCTGGCCGATCCACTGCGCACGCGGGTTGGTGCCCAGCACGGCGCCGGCCTTAAAGTCGTTCATGACGTCGCCCGCAAGGCCGCACGCCACGGCTACGATGCCGGCGATAAAGAACAGCTTGACCTGAGCGATCTGTGCAAAGGCAGCCACGATGAGCATAACGATGAGGCCAAAGATTTCCATGGGGTCGATGCCCGTCTGGCCGCAGCTCTGTGCGCTCATGATGGTGGTGACAAAGGTGAACAGCGTGACGATGACGGCCGGAACGGGGCCAAGGTCAAGCACGATGGCGATGACCACGGCGATGGCGGCAGCGCCTAGGCCGATGATGCCGGCGTCGAGCTTAAGGGAGCCCGAGATGAGCGACTGCTCGTCGGTGTCGGTGGAGCTGTCGGCGGCAAGACCGCGGACGATACCGGCGACCTGCGGCAGGATGTCCTTGAGGACGACGGCGACGCCAAAGCCCATCATGAGGCCCATGCCCAGGGACTTAACAATGCCCTGTGCCGTCATAACGTCAAACAGGCCGGCAGCGGTGCCGCCGACGATGATGCCAAAATTGCCCAGCAGCGCGCCGGCAAACCAGAACGCGACGGGGGCGAAGCCCACGAGGAAGCCGACGGAGAGCAACATGGGCGAGTTGTAGATGGCAAAGGTCACGCCGGGGATATTGAGCGTGCACAGCATGCTGGGCACCACGCCCAGGGCGTCGCGCAGCACGCTGTAGATGCCGGCGATGGCCATGGAGCCAAAGAGCTGCTTGCCGGTCTTGCCGCCGGCCTCGGTCGCACGCAGGGTCTGAGCCGCGGCGTTGCCGGTGGGGAACTCAAGTGCGGCGTCCACGATAAAGTGACGGTGGATGAGCGCTGTCGCCAGAAGGCCCAAGATGGTGCCGGCGAGTGCCACGATAAACATGTCGAGCCAGCTGATCTGGTCGGCATAGCCCAGCATCCAGGCGCCCGGGATGGTAAACGCCAGACCGCCGGCGACCATGGCGCCTGCGGACATGATGGTGTGGGTGACGTTTGCCTCGTTGAGACTGGCGTTGCCCATGAGCTTAAGGAAGAACAGCGAGATGACGGCAGCGAAGACGATCGGCCAGGGGAGTGCGCCCATCTTGAGGGCGGTGTAGGCCGAGCTTGCCGTGATTATCACGCAGCCAAGGACGCCGATGACGACGCCACGCAGCGTGAGTTGCCCGCGCATCGAGGCGCGGTTCGAGGGATTGCTCATATAGAACTCCTTTGCGTATATCCGCTTCCCCCGGGAGCGCCGCTACGGATACGGCGCGGGAAGTCGGGTTACCAAGGGCCGCCGCGTGAGCTCGCGCGCGACCGCGCACCAGTATAGCCGCAAGCTAGCTCATTTGGGACGGGGCTTTTTTAGCTACCCCGGGCTCGGCCAAAGGATGATTATTCTGGGACGGGGATTTAAAAATCATTAGGTACGCAATGATTTTTAAATCCCCGTCCCAGAATAATCATCGGGATATACTGCTGGACAGACGAAAGGAGCGCCGGCGATGCTTAATGGGTGCGCATATATATTGACGGTCGACGTGGGTAACACGTTCATTCGCTTTGGTCTGTTTGCCGAGGATTCGGCCGCGGCGCAGGAATGCCCGCTTGCGACGTGCGAGATCACGACGCCGTCGAGCATTACGGCCGACGAAGCGCGCATGAGGCTCGCACGGGTCATGGCCGCACTGGCGGCCGATGCGGGCATGCCCGGCGCGCTCGTTCCCGCGGCCGCAGTGCTGAGCTGCGTGGTGCCGGCGCTCGAGCGCCCGTGGAAGACGGCGCTTTCCCGCACCTGCACAGGACGCGTGCTCACCGTGGGGCCGGGCCTCAAGACCGGCATGCCCGTACACTACGACGATCCGGCCGAGATCGGCCCCGACCGCATCGCCGACGCTGTGGCGGCACGCGCCGTCTACGGCTCGCCGTGCATCGTGATTGACCTGGGCACGACGACCAATATCGAGGTCATCGACGCGCGCGGTACCTTTGTGGGCGGCGTCATCGCGCCGGGTCTGGCGCTTGGCGCCCGTTCGCTTTCGGCGGCCGCGGCGCGTTTGCCTCAGGTCGAGCCCTCGGCGCCCACGCATGTGATCGGCCGCAACACGCGCGAGGCTATGCGCTCGGGCGTGGTCTTGGGCGAGGTGGCCCGCATCGACGGCATGCTCGATATGGTGCTTGCCGAGATGCGCGCGACCAAGGCGGCGGGCGAGGGCAGCGTGCCCATCATCATCACCGGCGATGATGCCGAGGCGCTCGCGGCGTTGGTCGGCCATAGCCTGACGGTCGACGACGCGCTGACGCTGCGGGGTCTCGCCGAGCTCTACCGCATCAACCAAAAGCCCCGCCGCGTGTAAAAGTGAGGGCGCCGGTGGGACAAACGCCTCCACCTTTCACCTGCTACAATGGGTCAAACTATTGCGATTACGGAGGTGTCTGCCATGTCGGACGATCTTCATCAAACTTCGTCAGGCAAGCGCCTGGACGTCATTAGCTGGGACGAGTTCTTTATGAGCGTGGCCATCGCCGCACAGCGCCGCAGCAAGGACCCCAACACGCAGGTGGGTGCGTGCATCGCCAACACCAACCACCGCATCCTTTCGGTGGGCTACAACGGTACACCCTCGGCGCTCAACGACGACTTTTTTCCGTGGGGTACGAGCGACGACCCGCTGCAGGACAAGCACAACTACGTGGTCCATGCCGAGGCCAACGCCGTGCTCAACTACCGTGGCTCGCTCAAGGACCTCGAGGGTTCCACGGTCTACGTCACGCTGTTCCCGTGCCACGACTGCGCCAAGATTTTGGCTCAGGTGGGCGTGGGCGAGGTCGTCTACCTGGACAACAAGTACGCCGACACCGATGACGGCCGTATCAGCCGCCGCATTCTCGACTCTTGCGGCATCAGCTACCGCCAGGTTATCGTCGATGTCCAGATTGGTACCGGGGGACAGGCTCGACAGTAATATGCGTTGTCGCTATCTGACGACGAACGCAGCTCAAAGAGTCCCGTCCCAAATTGACTACTCGTGAAAGTCGCGTCTGCGCGCATGGACGGCTCGTGAGCGGGTACATGGCTGTAGTAACATAGCTTCTGTCCGCGGGCGCGCCCGCGTTATTGTGAGAAAGGAGCCCCTGTGGCTGTTAACGAAGAGCTGCTTAAGAAGGTTCTTGAAGAGATCCGCCCCAACCTGCAGGCCGATGGCGGCGATATGGAGTATGTGGGCGTTGACGACGAGGGTGTCGTCAAGCTGGAGCTGCAGGGCGCCTGCGCCGGCTGCCCCATGAGCTCGCTGACCCTGTCCATGGGCATTGAGCGTATCCTGAAGGAGCATGTGCCCGGCGTTACCCGCGTTGAGCAGGTCAATGCTTCCGGCGAGGCCGAGGACCTGTACGACGAGTACGCGCCGTTCTAAGATGCGAAAGCTGCGGACGGCATACTCCGCATAGACGTTACGCCCAAATATGCGGCTGCGAGCGCAAGGCCCGCGGCCGCATTTGTATGTAGGGAGTAGGAGGGTCGATATGCTCAACGACCTCTACCATATGCTTGATCCCGTCGCCATCTCGGCGGGGCCCATCACCATCTACTGGTACGGCTTGGCCTATGTGGTCGGAGCTCTGCTTACGGCGGTCGTCATGTACCGCACGCAGCGCCGTTGGGGTTTTGACATTACGGTCGACGACCTGACGAGTGTCGTGGTCGGCGTGGTCTTTGGCCTTATCATTGGCGCCCGCCTGTTCTACGTCATCTTTTACGGCGACGGCTACTACTGGGCGCATCCGCTCGAGATCTTTGCCACCAACGAGGGCGGCATGAGCTTCCATGGCGGTTTGGTGGGCGGCGTTATCGGCGGCGTGCTCGTGTGCCGCATGTACAAGCTCGACGCATGGACTTTGGCAGACCTTGCCGTCATAGGCGCGCCGCTGGCCTTGTGCCTGGGCCGTTGTGCCAACTTTGTCAACGGTGAGCTGTGGGGCAAGCCGACCGATCTGCCCTGGGGCGTGGTCTTCGGTGGCACCGCGGGCGATATGCCGCGTCACCCCTCCCAGCTCTACGAGGCATTTCTTGAGGGCATCGTGCTCTTTTGCATTCTGCAGGTGCTCAGCCGCAAAAAGCCGCTACTGCCCCAAGGCACGTTTATGGGCGTGTTTGTGATGGGTTACGGCATCGTCCGCTTCCTCATTGAGTTTGTGCGCGTGCCCGATGCGCAGCTGGGCTATCTACTGGGTGGCGTTATCACCATGGGCCAGTTGCTGAGCCTGCCGCTCGTAATCGCGGGCCTGGCGCTCATCATCTTTGCCCGTCGCCGCAACCAGCCCCAGCGCGTCTACCTGGACGCCTAACCACCAAAACCACCACAAAGGGGACAGGAACCTTTGTGGTGGTTCGCTGGGCGACGATGACAGAACCGTAACGTTTCCCCAGATAAAACCTGCCAAAATAAACCTGTCCCTTTTTGGCAGGTTTCTAGAAAGGCTTTCGGACTGTGAAGGATTCCGACCTCTCCACAACGGCTGCGCGCGACGCTGCCCGCATCGTCTGGTTTAAGCGCTACCCCGCCAAGCAGACGCTCATCGCATTTTTGCTCGCGCTGTTGGCGACCACGGCGTTTTCCATCGATCCCGCCCCGGTGTCGAGCAACGCAGTCTTGGCGATTGACCCCAAAGCCTCGGGCATGCTGTACGTGTGCTACGAGGTGCTCCTCTCGTTTGCCGGCCATACCGACGCGGTCATGTTGCTTGCACTTGCCTGCCTGCTCACCTTGCCGTTTCGCTACGTGTTCTTTGGCCGTGGCGACACCTGGCGTCCATCGATCATTCTGCCGTCGCTGTTCTTCGCCATCTGCATGGTGTTCGGCCGCAGCTACGATCTCACCGACTCGGCCGAGATTGTCCTTGGCGACAAAGCCCGCATCATCTGCGCCTGGATTGGCGGCGCGGGCTGGATGCTCTTGGCGGTCGTTGCCTTCTACCTTGCCTTTGAGTGTCTAGATTGGCTGAGCTCTCGGCGCATTCCGTTTTCCGAAGCGCACTTTGGCCGCGTATGGCGTGTGACTCACGCCGTGCTCTCGGTCCATCCCTTTGCCGGGCCCTTCCTGGTGCTTATGATCGCCTGGGCGCCCACGCTCATCGCTTCGCTGCCCGGTCTTTTTATGGGAGATACGGGCGCGCAGATTCGCCAGTGGTTCAACTACCCCAACGGCACGAGTGACTACCTGCGTCTGCTCAATCCCAATGTGTTGCTCAACGGACATCACCCCGTGGTGCACACGGCTATCATCGGTTCGTGCGTCCAGCTGGGGCTTTCACTGTTCAACAGCGCTAACGCGGGCCTCATCATCTATACCTGCGCTCAATTTGTCATCACGGCCGCCTGCATGGCCTATTCCATTTCGTCGCTGCGCAAACTGGGCGTGAGCCTGCCGGTTCGCGGTGCGATCCTGCTGTTCTTTGCGTTTATGCCGATGTTCTCTAACTACGCGGCGTTGCTCACCAAAGACGTGCTCTTTGCCGACGCGTTTTTGGTGCTGCTGGTACAGACCGTCAAGCTCGTGGCATGTGGCTTGCCCCGTCGTGATGCCAATGCCGAGCGAGCGGGCGAGAAAGCCCCCGTGCTCTTTGCGCGCCACGACTGGCTGCTGCTCGCTCTGGGCGCCATGGGTTCCACGTTCCTGCGCAACGGCGGTCTGGTGTTTCCCCTGGCGGCATGCGTAATCGCGGCGGCGTTTTGCGTATGGGACGTGCATGTGGCTCGTCGTGCAGCCAAGCAGACTGGTGCTGCGCCTTCAGGCGCCATCCCGCGTTTCCGCTGGGTCGGTGTCCTCGCGGTGCTCGCGCTCTGCCTTGCCTCTAATATGTACTTCACCAAGGTCTTTATGCCGGCGCACGATATCACGCCTGGTTCCAAGCGCGAAATCCTCTCGATTCCGTTCCAGCAGACGGCTCGTTTCGTCCAAAAGCACGACGGCCTCAACTCGGGCGTCAACCCCACGGTTAAGGAGGACGGCACCATTGTGGAGGCTCCTTGCGACGGCTTGGTGACCGACGAAGAGCGTGCCGTGATCGACCGTGTGCTCAAGTACGAGAACCTGGGCCGCCGCTACAACCCCGACAAGTCCGATGCCGTCAAGAACTGCTTTAACGAGTATGCCTCGCAGGAGGACATCGATGCCTATTTTGAGGTATGGGCTCAGATGTTTAAGAAGGATCCCGAGTGCTATATCTCGGCGCTTATCAATAACTACTATGGTTATTTTTATCCGAGCGCGCGCGATGCCTGGGTCTACAGCACAGCGCGTAGTGCCGAGATTATGGCGCGCCCCGACAACCTCAAGTACTTCGACTTCCATCCGGTTGACAGCAACATGGTGCGCTGGTGCGACCACCTGATCAATCTGTACCGTGTGGCGGTGCAGCGCATCCCGTTTATTTCGCTCACCATGAGCTCGGCCACCTATGTGTGGATCATGATCGCCGTGGTGGTCTACCTGCTGCGTCGTCATTCATGGCGTGCGCTGGCGATCTGGGTGCCGCTGTTGGGCGTGCTCGCCGTGTGCCTGATCGGTCCATGTAACGGCTCGACCTACATGCGCTACCTGTATCCGGTCATCGCCTGCATGCCCTTCGCCATCGGCGCCACCGTCACCCGTAGCGACTTCCTCTGGTTCTAGCTTGGTGTATTGGGGTCAGGTTTCTTTGCACCAAAGGGGCCATCATCACGACGCCTTCATTTTGGGGTTTATCTCGCAGGCCAGTAGGTATATCATAACGACGTTTGTTTATATTGCCCGAGCATCTGCGCTGGGCTTTAGGTCGAAACCGATAGGAGACACGTATGTCCGGACACTCTAAGTGGGCCACAACCAAGCATCGTAAGGGCGCGCAGGACGCCAAGCGTTCCGCCCTCTTCTCCAAGCTCAGCCGCAACATCACCGTTGCTGCCCGTCTCGGCGGTGACCCGCTGCCCGAGAACAACGCCAGCCTCGCCGCTGCCGTTGCCAAGGCCAAGGCTCAGTCCATGCCTAAGGACAAGATCAAGTCCGCTATCGACAAGGCTTTTGGTTCGGGTGCCGATGCCGCCGTCTACGAGAACATCGTGTACGAGGGCTACGGTCCCGCCGGTGTCGCCGTCTACGTCGACTGCCTGACCGACAACCGCAACCGTACCGCCGCTGATGTCCGTTCCGCCTTCTCCCACGCTGGTGGCAACCTGGGCACCTCCGGCTCCGTCGCCTTCCAGTTTGAGCGCAAGGGCCAGATCGTCGTCGCCAAGGAGATCCTGGACGAGAACGCCAAGAAGGAGACCATGATCGCCAACGGTGCTGCCGGTGACGAGGATGAGTTCATGATGGCCATCGCCGAGGCCGGCGGCGAGGACTACGAGGACGCCGGCGAGGAGTGGATCGTCTGGACTACTGCCAACGAGGTCATGGCTGTCTCCAAGGCGCTCGAGGAGCAGGGCGTCCAGGTCAAGGGCTCCGAGACCACCATGGTCCCGACCACCCCGACCGAGGTCTCCGGCGCCGACGCCAAGAAGGTTCAGCGCCTCATCGACCGTCTTGAGGAGCTCGACGACGTCCAGGATGTTTACAGCACCATGGACATGACCGACGAGGTCATTGCTGCCCTCGAGGAGGAGTAACGCCCGCACGGGTTAAGCCGTGCATATCTGGGCATAATGAAGCGAGCATGCAAGCCTCGTGGAATAGATGAGCCGGATCCGCGTGCGTAGAGCACCGGACCCGGCTCTTTTATAATGATGCGAACCGTTTTGCATTTCGAGAGCCGAGATTTGAAGGGAGCGCCACGTGCGCGTACTCAAACGAGCCCTAGCGATCGTGTATCTTGCCGCCGCCATCGTGGCGCTGGGTACGCTTGTCTGCCAGTTTTGGGGGCCGTATACGTATCGCTTTATGCTGCTGATGCGCGACCCCATGCCGCGCATTGTCGTGACGGCATGCGGCGGAGTTGTGGCGATTGGCGTGCTGGTAAGCTTCTTCCGCCTGATGTTTGCTCGTCGCGAGCCGTCCTGCGTGCATCCGGCGGGGGAGCGCAATATCGAGGTCACGCTCGCGGCGCTTTCTTCGTGCGCCAGGGCTGCTGCAGAGCGCGACGATCGCGTGATGATCGAGCATGTCGAGGCCCGCGTCCAAGGTTCCGACGATTCGCACGTCCGTTTTAAGGTCGAGGCTATCGCGCTTGACGATAAGGACGTGGCATCTTTGGCTACCGCGATGCAGCAGCGCATCGAGGAAGCTTGCGACACCATGCTCGGCACGCCGGGTACGACCACGCGCGTCCGTTTTTTGCCGTCCAAGACTACCGTCCAGACCGTGGAGGTTTCCGGTGAGTGATACCAATCAAGATAAGACCGCTCGTACGCCGCGCCTGACGATTGACCAGAGCGCCACGCCGGCGAGCGAACCTGTTGATTCCAAAGCAGAGGCAACCGAGTTACAAGACGCGGCAGCCGCGGATTTTGATGAGGCTATGGGTCTCATCAAGGGTACGGGCGCTGCCATCTGGAGCTATGCTGTTCGTCATCCCAACACCACGCTCGGCGCCGTCGCTGGCTTTATCCTCGCTGTGTTGGTGCTCACGCTCGGCCTGTGGGACACGCTCGTCATTGCATTCTTCGTGCTGATCGGCGCTGTGATCGGCCAAATTCGCGACGGCGAGAACGGGATCGTCAACTTCTTCGGCCGTCTGTTTAGCGGTCGCTAATATGTATTCGACTGTCGCATCCGCGGCAGGCATAAGGAGGAACCATGGCTTTTAATACGAAGGTCGATGTAGCCGATACCGAGCTCGAGGCAGACGAGACCGTCACCGCCGAGGCCGAGGACGTAACGCTCGAGGATGAGGCGCTCGTCGAGGCCGAGTCCGATGTGGATGAGGATGACGAGGAAGCGGACGAGTCCGAGGACTCGCTGACCTATTCCAACGGTGTGATCGAGAAGATCGTTGCCATGGCCACCCGCGAGGTTCCGCACGTTCTGGGCATGAAGGGTAACCTTATGCACTTTGTGCAGGAGCAGTTTGGTGCCGAGAATCTGACCAAGGGCGTGACGGTCGAGGTCACCGATGACAATCGCGTGGTCGTCAACATCTCCGTCATTATCGAGTACGGTGCCTATGCGCCCGCGATCTTCGACGATGTCAAGGCACGTGTCACCGAGCGCCTTGCCGCGATGACCGGCCTTGAGGTGGCGGGCGTCAACCTGCGTATCGAGGACGTCATCACCCCCGAGGAGTACGAGCACCGCACCAGCCAGCACGAATAACCTTCCAAAAAGGGACAGGTTTGTTTTGGCAGGTTTTATCTGCGAAAACGTTAAACGGCCGACCGCGCAAGCAAAAGCGTGGCCGGCCGTTATTTGTATGCCCCCCGATGTAGGCATACCGCTCGTCTAACTAGGGGTTGCAATCGTCGCGTTCCGCGTTACCCTAATGGGCGCATTGTTTCCAAATTGTTAACGAGGGGTTGCCGTAATGGCTGACGAGCACGAAACAGAAAGCAAGGCATGGGCGATTGAGGCCGCCGCGGCAGAGGCGGCATCGCGTGCTGCCGAAGAGGTGCATCGTCCTCCCGTAGTGCCGATGGAGCGCGTGGTTGATCGCACCGATATCGAGCGCGGCGAGCGTGCCGGCCAAAAGCGCAGCCAGGAGCCGGGTTTCCCGCGCTTTTTTGCCGAGCTCAATCTGGGCCTGATTCTTACGGCCTTTGCCATCGTTGCGTTTAAAACCCCTAATCACTTTGCTTTTGGCGGCACCTCGGGCGTGTCGGTCATTCTGTCCACGCTGTTCCCGACCCTGCCCGTCGGCGTCTTTATGTGGATTATCAACGCGGTTCTCGTCGTTTTGGGCTTTATCTTTTTGGAGCGCAAGGCGATTCTTTGGAGTGTCTTCGCCTCGTTTGCGCTGTCCGCCTATGTTTCGCTTTTTGAGCTTTTTATTCCGACCGATGTCTCGATGACGGGCGATATGTGGCTCGACCTGTGCTTTGCCGTGATTCTGCCGGCGCTCGGCAGCGCCATCGTCTTTGATATTGGCGCCTCGACGGGCGGCACGGACATTCTCGCTATGATCCTCAAACGCCGCACCACGCTCGAGATTGGTCGCGCACTGCTGTTTGTCGATATCGGCATCGTGGCCATCGCGGCCTTTTTGTATGGCCCGCGTGTCGGTTTGTATTGCGTGCTCGGCCTGTTTGCCAAGACGCTTGTGGTCGACAAAGCCATTGAGAGCATTCATCTGCGCAAAGTCTGCACGGTCATTTGTTCCGAGCCCCTTAAGGTCGAGGAGTTTATCGTCAAGCATCTCAACCGCACGGCGACTATCAGCCGCGGCTACGGTGCTTTCTCGGGCAAGTGCGTGACGGTGATCATGAGCGTGCTGAGCCGTCGCGAGGCCGTGCAACTGCGCCGTTACGCGCGCGAAGTCGATCCGGGTGCCTTTATCACGATCGTCGACAGCTCCGAGATCGTCGGCAAGGGCTTCCGCGGCACGAACTAGCGCGGACACACTCATCAAACAATCGAAAAGCGCCTCGCGCGTTGCAAATACGTCATCTAAGAGTATTTGTCCTCACATTGGGTGATAATGATGCCAAAGACATCGTTTGCGATCCAGGTGATTCGCTCTAGATACGAAGGGATGATTTCGATGTTCTGCTCGCAGTGTGGCGCCCCCATGGGCGATAACGACAAGTTCTGCGGCGTGTGTGGTGCTCCTAATGCCGGTGCCGCTGGCCCCGCTCCCCAGGGACAGCCTCAGCCCCAGCAGTTTGTTCCGCAACCGCCCGTGGCGAATGCGCCAAAGGGCTGTGTGGCTCAGGCGTTCCAAGATATGACCAAGACTCCGGGCGTGCTTCAGCGTGTATGCCAAATCGCGTTTTTGCCGGCGCTGATTTGCGTTGTGTCGGTGCTCGTGTTGTTTATTCCCGTTATTGGCGGCATTGCGGCTGCCATCGGCTTTTTGGCAGCTTGCATTGCGAGCGTGTGCGGTTCCGGCTTTGGTATCGAGTGGGGTCGCGATCTGTCGCTCAAGGTCGATGACGGCATGGACCGTCCACTCATGCGTTCCACGTCGTTTGGTCTCGGAGTCTTTTCGAGCGTTATTTCGGTCGTGCTCGAGGTTATCGCTGCCATTCCCGTGATCGGTGTAGTGCTTTCGCTGGTGGAGGGCGTGGTAATTGGCGCTGCGGGCTCGTATTCTTATTACGGCTCTTATGCGCTCGAGGCTGCGCTGTTCGGTTCGCTCGGCCTGCTTGTCCTGGCGCTAATTGCCTCGGCGATTCTGGGTGTCTTCTTTAAGATGTTCGCCGACATCGCCGTGATGCATTTTGCGGTGACCGGTCGCGTCGAGAGCGCGTTTTCGCTCGATAAGGTCTGGGCGGCCTTTAAGAACAACAAGACCAAGCTGTTCTGTGCTTCGTTCCTTCCCGAGTTTTTGACGGGCCTGGTCGCCAACGTTGTCACATGGATCTTGACGGTCGTCTTTGGCGCCATTGCCTCTGTCGGTATGTATAGCTACTACTATCGTCCTACGGGTATTGAGGCAATTGTTACCGGCGGTGGTGTCACGCTCGCGCTGTTCTTGGTGCTGGTCGCTTTCGTCACCGTATTTCTTACGGTTTTTGGCAAGATACTCAAGCACCGTGCCGTTGGCTATTGGGCCGCACGCTATGCAAGCGAGTGGGCCGATGAGGATAAGGACGACGTCCTGACTTTTGTATTGCCCTTCGAGAAGAAGTCCACCCCTTCGGGTTACGGTGCTCCGGATGCTTCGCCGGCACCTGCACCCGCTCCCGCGACCGAGCCTGAGCCGGCGCCCGAGCCTGAGACGGCATCTGAGTCCGAGCCTGCACCTGAGCCTGAGCCTGAGCCGGCACCTGCACCTGAGCCGGCACCTGCACCTGAGTCGGCGTCCGAGCCAAGCTCCGACGAGGAACCTCAGGACGAGTAGCCATGCCGTCTGCCATTTGGGGACGGGGTAGAAATAGTAGAAATAGCGCTTGAAGAATGAGCGGGGGCGGACGTGTCGAAACGTCCGCCCCCGCTTTGACATCGCGATGTGGCTATGACTGCGAGATGCCAGCGAATCGACTACTCGTCGTGCTTCTCCTCGCGGCGTGCAGCAGCGCGTGCGTCGTGGATGCCCTTGATCGCGGCATGGCGAGCCGTTCGGGCATCATGGATGGCGTCGCGAGCCTCGGCGGTCGTCGCCTTGGCAGAGCGCAACTTGGCGGCCAGATCGGGGTTGGTTTCGGCGACCGCGGTAATCGCGGGGCCGTCGAGCTCCTCTTGCGTGGGCTCGGCCAAAAAGTCGATAGCATACTGGGCGGCCACCATGGAGCCCTTTGCCAGCACGGTCTCGTCGATCTTGTAGAAGCAGGAATGTTGGGCGTACGTGGCGCCAATCTTGGGGTTGCGCGTACCTACAAAGGCGAGCACGCCCGGTACGCGACGCAGGTACTCCGAAAAATCCTCGCCCGAAAGCGTGCCGCGATAATGGCCTTGGCCGGTGGGGCCCAGGCACTTGATTACAGCCTGACGGCAGCGCTCGCTCGAGGCGGCGTCGTTTTCGACCTTGTAGTTGGCGATGGTGTAGTCGGTGAGCTCTGCCTCGGCGCCCAAGGCGGCCGCGGTATGCTCCACGATGCGGCGCATAAGCTCCGGCATTTCCTCGTGGGTCGAATCGCCGTAGGTGCGCACCGTGCCGGCGAGGTAGGCCGTGCCGGCGATAACGTTGCGTGCGGTGCCGCCGTGCAGCTCGCCGACGGTGATGACGGCGGGTTCGTAGGGGCTAATCTCGCGCGAGACGATGGTCTGCAGGGCGTTGACAATCTCGGCGGCAACCATAACGGCGTCGTGGCCGCGCTGGGGCATGGCGCCATGGCACGAGGTGCCGCGAACGTCGATGCGGAACCAGTCGGTATTGGCCATGCGTGGGCCGGGCTCGCAGCTCACGGTGCCGGCGTCGACCTCACTCCAGATGTGCGCGGCGTAGGCGCCGTCGACGCCGTCGAGCACACCCGTGCCAATCATGAGTTTGGCGCCCTGGCCGTTTTCCTCGCTGGGCTGGAATACGATGCGAATCTCGCCGTGGATGTCATCGGTCATGTGGCGCAGAATCTGCAGCGTGCCGAGCATCATGGCGATATGGCAGTCGTGACCGCAGGCGTGCATGCAGCCCTCGTTGACGCTGGCGAACTCCTCGCCGGTCTGTTCGGTGACGGGCAGGGCGTCGATGTCGGCGCGCAGCAGGATGCGGCGGCGTGGCGTGCCGTCCTCGCGATAGGCGTCGGGCGCGGTGCCGCGAAGGGTCGCCACAAGGCCCGTCTTGAGCGGACGCTCGTAGGGGATATTCATGGCGTCGAGCTGGTTGGCGATGTCGGAGGTCGTGCGCTCCTCGGCAAGGCTCAGCTCCGGGTGCTTATGGAAGTGCCGGCGCTGCTTGATGATATAGGGTTCAAACTCGGTAGCGATATCTTTGATGGCTGCGGTGACGTCGTCAGCCGCGCGAGCCTCGGTCGCCGCCATAATCTGCTGTGCCTTGGTCTTCGTCATGGTCGATTTGCTCCTTGCTGGGTTGATCGCAAAATCGTACAGGCTCTTTCCAGTATGCCACCTGCCGCTAGGGCTGGTAAAGTTGCCGTTTGCCGCTTGGGGTTTTGTTGCAAGGGCGGGGGAGTACACTCGGGGGTGTTGAATTTCCTGCCAGAGATGGGGATGCCCATGCAACATATCGATCGGATTATCCGTTCCAAGAACGTCTTTACCGCCCAAGACGGCATCGATGCCGCCCGCGAGTTGGCGATCGCCATCGCGGGTGATCGCATCGTCGCGGTCGGCGCGCCCGATGACGTGATTGCCGCCGCCCCTGCCGCCGCGCCAGTTGTCGACTACGGCGAGCAATTCATCTGCCCCGGTTTCCACGATGCGCACCTGCATTTCTTCCATACCTCGGTCGGTTCCTCGCCGTACATGCTCATGGATATGGGCACGTCCGAGGCGGCGCTGGTGCAACATGCGCTCGAGTTTTCCCAGGACCTGCCCGACGACGCTTGGGTTGTGACACAGGGCTGGCGCGATTACCGTTGGGACCCGCCCGAGCATCCAACCAAGGCGTCGCTCGATACGGCATTCCCCGATCGTCCCTGCGTTATGTATTCGGGCGACGGACACACGCTTTGGCTCAACAGCCGCGCACTCGAGGCACTCGGCGTCACGCGCGACAGCGAGCCACCAGCAGGCGGCAGCTACGACAAGGACGCAAACGGCGAGCTCACGGGCATTGCTCACGAGGCGGCTGCCATGCAGCTGCTACCGCGCTGCCTTGAGTGGCTGGGGGAGGATCGCATCGCAAGTGCTTATGCCGATCAAATGAGGCGTATGGCCGAGCAGGGCATCACCTCGATATGCGATATGTCGCTCATGCCCATGCCGGGCTGCGATTTTATCCGCGACGACGTCTACGACAAACTGCAGGCAGCCGGCAAGCTGGGCATCCGAGCCCATCTGTTCCCCACGCTGTTGGATGACCAGTCGCGCTTGGAAGAGCTGCAGACCCGCTACGCGAACAACGCGCTGCTCTCGGCGCCAGGCTTTAAGCAGTTTTTCGACGGCGTGTCGAGCGAACACACGGCCTATCTCACCGAGCCCTATACCAACCCGCGCTTCCCGGGCGATCAAGGTCGCCTGACGGTTCCTGCCGAGCGCATGCGCAAGCTGGTTCTGGCGGCCGCGGAGCGCGGCCATACCGTGCGCATCCATGTCATCGGCGACGGTGCCATCCATGCCGCGCTCGATATCTTTGAGGAGGCCGCCGAACTGTACGGCCTGCCCCAGCACGGCCATAACACGCTCGAGCACCTGGAGAACCTCTTGCCCGAGGACATCGATCGTCTACGCAAGCTTAACGTCGTTGCCTCGAGCCAGCCCTGTCACATTACACTCGACCCAGGCGGCCCCGAGCGCGATCTGGGCCTGGAGCGCAGCCGCATCATGTGGCCGTTTGCGACCTATAAGCAGCGCGGCATTCGCCAAGCCTTCGGTACCGACAGCCCTATCACAGCTGTTACCAGCATGAACGTGCTCTACACGGCTATCACGCGCCAGGACCCCAAAAGCCACTGGCCCGAGGGCGGCTGGCTGCCGAGCGAGCGCATCGATGCGGCAACGGCCCTGCGCAACTACACCCTGGGTAGCGCTTATGCAGCGGGCGACGAGCAAAACCTCGGCAGCTTGGAGCCCGGCAAGTATGCCGACCTGGTAGTCCTGGACCAAAACCCGCTCACCATCGACCCCCAAGAGCTCCAGGCCACAAAAGTTCAGGCCACCTACCTGGCAGGCAACTTGATTTACGAGCGCTAATATTCATGTCGTACCGTTAAACGCGGCTCGCGCAGCCTATTTTGGGATGGCGCTCGAGCCGCGTTTGCGTTTTGGTGGGGATCCGCCATGAGCGTCCCTGCTCTGTTGGATTTGGGTGCGGGGCGGAGGTGCTGCTGCCCCGCGCTCAATTTGGACACCAGCAATGCTATCTCTTGGTGTTTTGCATACTTCCCATTACAGATTGAATAAAAAGGCTGGGATGTCCTTCCTGATCCTGATGTACCCCCGCCCGTGCCGTGCAAAAAACGGAGTATTCAGCACCGCGAGCTCTGCCGGTGCCGCTGCGGCTGAGTAACGTTGCGGAGATTGACGTCATTTTGGGCTCCGGTACGGCGCGAAGCATGCCTTTTTGTCCCAACGGGGTCTGCCCACCGACCAAAACCGCCCGCTGAAGGCGTTCTTGGGACCAATAAGGTATGTCCGGCGCGTATGCAGCCGTCCTGGCTTGCTGAATACTCCCAAAAATGCACGGTGCTTCCCAGGGGACCCGTGCGCGCAGCGAAACCCATACCCACGTTCCTATCCGCATCGCCATTTTGCTGCACTGACTTTTCTGAATGTCGGGCCCGAATTAGTTAACCTGCCTCCCGTGTGGCTCCGGAGGGGCGGGGCATAAGGTTTATCGCGAGTTCCGCACGAGCCGAAGGCCACTTAATGTGGCCTTCGTGCGAGCAGGACTGCCCGAGCAGGAAACCTTATGCCCGCCCTCCGGAGCCACGCGGGAGCCACCGCTAAGTTATCCCCCGGCATTCAGAAAATCTAAGTGCCAAAAAATAAGATTTTTTGACTCCGTGTTGTATAACCCGTCATTCGTGGGTACCATTCAACGCGTACGCAAACAAAAAGGGTTAACCCGCGCGGCATGACCGCGCGGCCCAAAAAGGAGGAAACAAGCATGTCGTCTTTGAAGCCGCTTGCAGATCGCGTCCTGGTCAAGCCCGACGAGGCCGAGCAGAAGACCGCTTCTGGCCTGTACATCGCCAGCAACGCTCAGGAGAAGCCGCAGCGCGGCACCATCGTTGCCGTTGGCGCCGGTAAGGTCAACGACAAGGGCGAGCGCATCCCCATGGACGTTCAGGTCGGCGACGTTGTCATCTACGGTAAGTTTGGTGGCAACGAGGTCAAGGTCGACGGCGAGAAGTATCTGCTGATGCGCGCCGACGACATCTACGCCGTCGTCGAGGCCTAGCCTCGTCAGAATCTCTGATTCGTCTTTGAACGCGCCTGCCGCATAGGACTCGGAAGCGGCGACGCGAGTCACATTTCTTTTGGAGGATTACCTACCATGGCAAAGAACATTACGTTCAACACCGATGCCCGCGCCAAGCTCGCAAAGGGCGTCAACACTCTGGCCGATGCCGTTACCGTCACCATGGGCCCCAAGGGCCGTTACGTCGCTCTGCAGCGCACGTTCGGTGCCCCGACCATCACCAACGACGGCGTTTCCGTCGCTAAGGAGATCGAGCTCGAGGACAACATCGAGAACATGGGCGCTCAGCTGGTGAAGGAGGTCGCCACCAAGACCAACGACACCGTGGGTGACGGCACCACCACCGCAACCCTGCTCGCCCAGGCTATCGTCAACGACGGTCTGCGTAACGTCGCCGCCGGCGCCAACCCGCTGGCCATCCGTCGCGGCATCGACAAGGCTGTAAACGCCGCCGTCGCCGAGATGAAGAAGCAGGCCAAGCCGGTCGAGACCAAGGAGCAGATCGCTTCCGTCGGTACCATCTCCGCCGGTGACCCCGAGGTCGGCGAGAAGATCGCCGAGGCCATGGAGGTCGTGGGCAAGGACGGCGTCATCACCGTCGAGGATTCCCAGACGTTCGACATTACCATCGACACCGTCGAGGGCATGCAGTTCGACAAGGGCTATGTCTCCGCTTACTTCGTCACGGACAACGACCGCATGGAGGCCGTGATGAAGGATCCGTACATCCTCATCACCGACCAGAAGATCTCCAGCGTTCAGGACATCATGCCCGTTCTCGAGGCTGTCCAGCGCGCTGGCCGTGGCCTGCTCATCATCGCTGAGGACATCGACGGCGAGGCTCTGCCGACCTTGGTCCTCAACAAGATCCGTGGCGCCCTCAACGTCTGCGCCGTCAAGGCCCCGGGCTACGGCGATCGCCGCAAGCGCATCCTCGAGGACATCGCCGTCCTCACCGGTGGTCAGGCTGCCCTGGACGAGCTGGGCGTGAAGGTCGCTGACATCACCGCCGATATGCTCGGTACCGCTAAGTCCGTCACCATCTCCAAGGACAACACCGTCGTCGTCGGCGGCGCTGGCTCCAAGGAGGCCATCGACGCCCGCATCGCTCAGATCAAGGGCGAGATGGAGAACACCACCTCTGACTTCGACCGCGAGAAGCTCCAGGAGCGCCTGGCCAAGCTCTCCGGTGGCGTTGCCGTCATCAAGGTCGGCGCTGCTACCGAGTCCGAGCTCAAGGAGATCAAGCACCGCGTCGAGGACGCCCTGCAGGCTACCCGCGCTGCTGTCGAGGAGGGCATTGTCGCTGGCGGCGGCGTCGCCTTCATGGACGCTGCTCCTGCGCTCGACGCTGTTGAGATCGACGACCCCGAGGAGAAGATTGGCGTCGATATCGTCAAGAAGGCTCTGACCGCTCCGGTCGCTACCATCGCCAAGAACGCTGGCTTTGAGGGCGCTGTCGTGGTCGACAAGGTTGCCGAGCTGCCCGCCGGCCAGGGTCTCAACTCTGCCAACGGCGAGTGGGGCGACATGATTGAGATGGGCGTCCTCGACCCCGTCAAGGTCAGCCGCGTCACCCTGCAGAACGCTGCTTCTGTCGCCAGCCTGATTCTCATCACCGAGGCCACCGTCTCCGATGTGCCCAAGAACACTCAGCTTGAGGATGCTATCGCTGCTGCTACCGCTGGTCAGCAGGGCGGCGGTATGTACTAAGGCCGACAAGGTCTAGAACTCCCACCGGGAATCCGGGGGCGTGACGGGGTTTCTCTCCGGAACGTCCTCGGACATGCAAAGAGGCTCCGCATCGCGCTTCGCGCTGCGGAGCCTCTTTGCGTCAGTGCGGAATGTTCCGGAGAGAAACCCCGTCACGCCCCCGGATCCCCTGCGTTTACGGCCTTGAGGTCGGCGTGGGCGGAGAATGTGGTTGATGGGGATACGTGTCCCTTTCGCTGTTTCGCGCTTTGCGCGAAAGGCGCGCTACTTTGGAGCGAACGGAGAACGTGGTTGTTGCGGCAACTGATCCCCACCATAAATTACTCTTGGCATACTTGCGCGAAAGCCTGCCCGTGCTACACTTGCAATTGCTGTTTCAGGGCGGGGTGAAATTCCCCACTGGCGGTAAATCGGGCGGTGCCAAAGGGGTACCGTGGCGCAGGAAACGTGCCTGCGGCCGAGCCGATGAGTCCGCGACCCGTGTGTGCGTTGGTTCGCATGCCGGCTGAACTGGTGAGATCCCAGTACCAACGGTTAGAGTCCGGATGAAAGAGGCAGGTGATCTTATGTCTGAACAGTCGCAGCATATCCATTTTGAGAACACGAATAGGTGGAGCACCAAACAGCTCGTTACCATGGCGTTGATGTGCGCCTTGGGAGCACTGTTTATGTATGTGCAGCTGCCCATCCTCCCCTCGGCGCCGTTTTTGACGTATGACCCGTCGCTGGTGCCGGCGATGGTGTGTGGATTTGCGTATGGCCCTGGTGCCGGCACCGCTGTTGCCGCTATGGCGATCGTTATCCATGCGCTTACCACGGGCGATTGGGTCGGTGCGCTTATGAACTTGGTTGCCACGCTGGGCTATATTCTGCCTGCGGCTATCGTCTACCAGAAGATGCATACCTATAAGGGCGCCGTGATTGGCCTGGCGCTGGGCGTTATTGCCGCTACGGCGTTGTCTATGGTCGCAAACCTGACCATCGGCGTTTGGTTCTGGTATGGCTCGGCCGATGTGATTTTGCCACTCATGCTTCCTGCTGTTCTGCCGTTCAACCTTATCAAGACCGTGCTTAACTCGGTATTGACGCTTGCAGTGTACAAGGCGGTCTCTAATCTCATCACGCCCAAGAAGGACCAGGTCAAAGGTCGCGCATGATTGAGTGTCGGGGCGTTTCCTTTAGCTATGACGGTGTTGCACCGGCGCTCGATGGCATCGATCTGAACATCGAAGATGGCGAGTTTTTCTGCATCCTCGGCGGAAACGGGTCGGGCAAGTCGACGTTTGCCAAGCACCTGAACGCGCTGCTGCAGCCCGATGCGGGAACGGTGTGCGTCAACGGCATGGACGCGTCCGATCCCGAGCTGGTCTACGACATTCGCTCGACTGCTGGCATGGTGTTCCAGAATCCCGACGATCAGCTGGTGGCAACGCTTGTCGAGGACGATGTTGCGTTTGGTCCCGAGAACTTAGGGGTCGAATCGGCCCAGATCGCGCAGCGCGTGCGCGAGGCGCTGAAGGCCGTGGGTCTGGTGGGCTTTGAGCGCCACGAGACCCACGCTCTCTCGGGCGGACAAAAGCAGCGCGTGGCGCTTGCCGGCGTGCTCGCCATGGAGCCGCGCGTGCTCATTTTGGACGAGGCTTCCTCGATGCTCGACCCGCGCGGGCGCAAGGGCCTTATGAAGGCCTGTCACGCGCTGCACGAACGCGGCATGACCATCGTGATGATTACGCACTTTATGGAAGAGGCCGCTGAGGCCGATCGAGTCGCGGTGTTTCGGGCGGGGCGCGTTGCCATGTTGGGCACGCCCGAGGAGATCTTGACGCGGGCGGACGAACTCGCGCGGCTGAATCTGGATATGCCGGCATCGTGTTGTCTTGGCAGGGCGCTTCGCGCGAAGGGCGTGCCCATTTGCGCGCAGGTGCGCGAGGCGGATATGGTCGCCGATATAGCGCAGGCTTATACCGAGCGGAGTAGGACAGGCATCGCCGGGCGGCCTTTCGCATCCGATCCTCGTATTCCCGACAACGTTTCCTCTGCAATCGATGGCGCAGACGCGCTGGAGCCCGTCATCGAGATTTCGCACCTTTCGTATGGCTATTCGCTGAGCGCCCGCGAGCGTCGCCGTTGGCACAAGCGCTCAGCTGCCGAGGGTGCATCGAACAAACAGGCCCTCTGGGGCAACGACCCTAGCAGCCCCTGGGCGTTGCGCAATGTATCGCTGACGGTGCGTCGTGGCGAGTTCCTGGGCCTTGCGGGCCATACCGGTTCGGGTAAGTCGACACTGGTTCAGCATCTCAACGGACTGATTCGTCCCCAGGAGGGTTCCGTTTACGCGTTGGGGCTCGACCTGGTAAACAAGAAAGATGCCGCCGCGGTTAAGGCAAAGGTCGGCGTGGTGTTTCAGTATCCAGAGCGTCAGCTGTTTGCCGAGACCGTGGCACAGGACGTGGCATTTGGTCCGCATAACCTTGGCTTGTCGCAGGCCGAGGTTGCCCACCGCGTTGAGTCATCGCTCGCGCGCGTGGGCCTCGACCTGGCCACGGTGGGCGACAAGAGTCCCTTTGAGCTCTCGGGCGGGCAGCAGCGGCGCGTGGCGTTTGCTGGCGTGCTTGCCATGGAGCCCGAGGTCCTGGTACTCGATGAGCCCATGGCGGGGCTCGATCCGGCAGCCCGCAGGGATTTCCTGGAGCTCATCGGCCATCTTCATGACGAGGGCCTGACCGTCGTCATGGTTTCACACAGTATGGATGACCTTGCCAATTGCTGCGACCGTATTGTCGTGATGAACGAGGGCACGGTGTTTGCCGAGGGTACGCCCGCTCAGGTTTTTGCGTATGCCGATGAGCTCAAGTCGATCGGCTTGGGTGTTCCCGCTGCCCAGCGCATGGCGCTGGCGCTTGCGAAGGCAGGCGTGCCGCTGCGCTTTGACGGCCTCTATACGGTTGAGTCGCTGGCAGACGAACTGGTGGACCTGCTTATCGGTCGCTCGGACGGTCCTTCTAACGTCGCGGACATTGCTAAATCCAAGACGGTCGCGCGAGAGGAGGGCTGCTAATGGAGGCGTTTTCGTTTGGCAGCTACTATCCCGGCGATAGTGCAATTCACCGCCTGGACCCGCGAACCAAGTTGCTCTTGGGCTTTGTGTTTCTGATCACGACGCTCACGGTCAGCAGCTTCCGCGGACTAGTCCCGGTCGCAATCTTCGTTGTCCTGATCTATGCCGTGTCCCGGGTGCCGGCTCGTCGCGTCCTGTCATCGATGGCGCCGCTGCTGGCGATCGTCGCGGTGGTCGCGGTGCTCAACCTGTTTTCCGACCAGAGCGGGCGCATTCTGTGGCAGCTCGGCTTTTTGCAGATAAGCGAGGGCTCGCTGCATTCCGCCGCCTTTATGGCGTGCCGCCTGACCTTGATGATGGCCGGCATGAGCGCTATTACGCTCACCACGCCCACGCTCGATCTCACCGCGGGCTTTGAGCGCCTGCTCGCGCCGTTTGCGCGTGTGGGACTTCCTGCGCACGAGCTCGGCATGATCATGGGTATCGCGCTGCGCTTTATGCCGCAGTTTGCCACCGAGATGAAGCAGACGGCCGATGCACAGGCGAGCCGCGGTGCGCGCGTGACGGGAGGCCCGCTCGGCGGCGTGCGTATGCTCGGCAGTGTGGCGATTCCGCTGTTCACGGGCGTGTTCCGTCATGCCGAAACGCTGTCTGCCGCCATGGATGCCCGTTGCTATCATGGCGAGCAGGGCCGCACACGTCTGCATGCGCTTGCATTTGGCCGCGGCGATGCGCTGGCGGCGGTGGTGACGGCGTTGCTGCTCATCTGCGTCATCGTCATCAATCTTCAACTTGTTTAGGCGCGATTCGAGCGCAGGAAAGGGGTCCCTATGACCGATAACGACCGCACGGCGCAGCTCGAGCGCGCCTGTTCGTATCTTAGGCGTATTCCGGCGTGGTATCTCGCCACGATCGACGTGACGGACGGACATCAGCCGCGCGTGAGGCCGTTCTCGTTTGCCATGGTCGATGATGGCAAGCTGTGGTTTTGCACCTCGCGCGATAAGGATGTGTGGGCCGAGCTTAGCGCGAACCCCAAGTTTGAGGTTTCGGGTTGGAAACCGGGGGAGTGCTGGATCGTATTAACTGGCGAGGCCGCGCTCGAGGACGACGCGGTCGTGAGTGACCGGGTGCGCCAAGCCGGCTTTAAGCACATGGTGGGCATCGGCGAAGATCACGAGAGCGCCAACGACGGTCGCCTTGCGTTCTTCTCGGTGCGCAATATCGCCGCCCGCTTCTGTGATATCGACGGCAGCGAAGAGCGCCTGGAGCTTTAACCATAGGGTAGCTAAAACAGCCCAGACCCAAAAAATACGAGCGTCAGGAGGACACATGGACGGATTGAATACGGTGTTGGAGTATCTGACGTCGGTACCGGCATGGTATTTGGCGACGAGCGTTGACGGGCAGCCGCATGTGCGTCCGTTTTCGTTTGCGCAGATCCAGGACGGCAAGCTGTGGTTTGTAACGGCGCGCACCAAAGACGTGTGGCAAGAGTTGCTGCAAAATCAACGCTTTGAGGCCACGAGTTGGTGGCCGGGCCATGGCTGGCTCATCTTGCGCGGGCGTGCGGGTCTGGATGACCAGGCCGCTCTCGATATGCGCGAGGCAGGCTGGAAGCACCTGGAGCGCCTAGGCGAGCACTACGAGGGCGCAGGCGATCCCACGCTCGTCTTCTTTAGCGTGGAGGAACCCGAGGCCTTTATCTGCAACCATGACGAATGGGTGCCGATCGAGCTCTAAACGAGTCTCTCAGCAAGCTTCGACAATTCAAATTCTCGCATGTAGCGGGCCCCACATTGCAACGTCACCGTAAGGCGCACTGGGCAATATGGGGCCCGCATTTATTTGTCAATTCCTTCGAGTGAATGTGTCGGGACTGTTTCAATGCATGAATATGTAAAAGATTTGCGTAGATATGCATCTTTTGGTGCTAAAGTTTCAACCCACTTCATAACGACGGCTGCGGGATGCGCATTGGTGCATAACTGCAGACAAGGAGTCTGATATGTCTTTAAAGGTTGGAATCGTCGGTGCGGCTGGATATGCCGGCGCCGAGCTCATTCGCCTCGTCCTCGGTCATCCCGAGTTTGAACTTGCTGCCATTACGTCCAACGCCGATGCCGTCCAGCCGTTGTCTGCGGTGTATCCGAGTTTCGCCGGCGTAAGCGATCTTGTCTTCACGACGCATGACGCCCCCGAGCTCAAGAACTGCGATGCGGTCTTTTTGGCCGTGCCGCACACGGCTGCCATGGCACAGGTGCCCGCCCTGCTTGCCGCGGGAGTCTCCTGCATTGACCTCTCGGCCGACTATCGCCTGAGCGATCCGGCCACCTTTGAGGCCTGGTATGCCGCCGAGCACACGAGCCCCGAGCTACTCAAGACCCGCGCCTTTGGTCTGCCCGAGCTGTTCTGCCAGGACTTGGAGACCGCCGCATCCGATTATGCTGACGGCAAGTCCGTGCTGGTTGCCTGCGCCGGTTGCTACCCCACCGCAACGAGCCTTGCTGCCGCGCCTGCCGTGCGCGCGGGCTGGGTGGCCGAGAGCGGTCCCGTGATTGTCGACGCTATCAGCGGCGTGACGGGTGCCGGTAAGTCTTGCAACGCCCGCACGCATTTTTGCAGTGCAGACGAGAATCTGGAGGCATATGGCGTGGGCAAGCATCGTCATACGCCCGAGATCGAGCAGATACTTGGCCTGGCCGACCGCATCGTCTTCACCCCGCATCTGGCACCGCTCAAGCGCGGCCTACTCTCCACGGTGACGCTGCCGCTCGCGCCGCAGGCTCTCGACACGCTGACCCTTGAGGACGTTGTCGACCATTACAAGCAGTTCTACGCCGGTCGCACCTTCGTGCGCGTACTCGATGCCGGCCAGCAGCCCAAGACGGCTTCGGTCGTCGGCACCAACGCCGCCCAAATCGGCCTCGCGCTCAACAAGCGTGCGGGCGTTCTGGTGGCTACGGGCGCCATCGACAATCTGTGCAAGGGTGCAGCAGGCCAGGCGGTCCAGTGCGCAAACATCGTCTTTGGTTTTGACGAGCGACGAGGCTTGCCCACAGTGGCGTGCCCGGTGTAGCACATTCGATTGTTAGCGATTTGGTAGTCGGGCATCGAGTGGGGCGCCACTCTTAAGCTGGTCTCATGATTGTGGCTGGCATGGCGCACCAACCGATGCCCATTTTTTGTTTGACATAAGGAGTCATAAAGACGATGAATACAGAGCAGTTCGATATCAAGATTCGTGCCGTAGAAGGCGGCGTAACGGCGGCAGCCGGCTTTAAGGCGGCGGGCATCCATGCCGGATTCCGCAAGAATCCCGAGCGCCTGGATTACGCGCTCGTCGTGCCCGATAAACCCTGTCCCGGGGCCGGCGTGTTTACGACTAACCGCTTTTGTGCGGCGCCCGTGCAGGTGAGCCGTGTCAACCTGGGCGGCGCCGACAAAGGTTATGGCATCATCGCCGGTGTTTCTATCAACTCTGGCAACGCCAACGCCGCCACGGGCGAGACCGGTCTTGCCTGCGCGCGCGAGACCTGCAACATCGCCTCGCAGGTCATCGGCTGCGAGCCCCAGCAGATTTTGGTCGCCTCCACGGGCGTAATTGGTCAGATTCTGCCGATTGACACGTTTGAGACCGCCGTTCCTGCCGCCTACGAGGCACTCTCCGCCCATGGTGGCGCTGATGCCGCCCGCGCTATCATGACGACCGACACGCACTCCAAGGAGTATGCCGTGTATTACCGCAGCGAGGCCGCGGGGCACGCAGGCAATGCCTATACGGTGGGCGGTATGTGCAAGGGCTCGGGCATGATCATGCCCAACATGGCAACCATGATCGCGGTCATCACTACCGATGCCCCCGTCGAGCCGGAGGCGCTCCATGCCCTGTTGCTCTCCACCGTCAAACAGACCTTCAACAAGGTAACGGTCGATTCCGACACCTCGACTAACGACACCTGCATCATGCTTGCCTCCGGCGCCGCTGCCGCAGATGCCGAGCCTATTGTCGAGGGCTCTGACGCCTTCGACGAGCTGGCCTTTGCCGTGCATGAGGTGTGCGAGAGCCTGGCGCGCAACATCGCCGCAGATGGCGAGGGCGCATCCAAGCTCGTGACGGTTAACGTCACCGGCGCCGTGAACGACGAGGAGGCCGATATCGCCGCTCGTGCCGTCGCCAACTCGCCGCTCGTCAAGACCTGCATTGCCGGCCACGATTGCAACTGGGGCCGCGTTGCCATGGCGCTCGGTAAGTGCGGCGTGCAGTTTAACCAAGAAGATGTGTCCATCGACATGATGGGTATGCCCGTCTGTCGCGATGGCCTGACGGTCCCCTTCGATGAGGACGAAGCCCTGCGACGTTTTGAGGCGCCCGAGATTGTGATCTCGGCAGACCTGGGTGCAGGGGACGCGGCGACCACCGTGTGGACTTGCGACCTCACGCACGAGTACATCTCCATTAACGGTGACTACCGTTCCTAGACTCCCGATGTGCCGTGCATCCCGCTGCAATCTCGGGCAACGAGGTACGGCGCGATAGCTAAACGAAAGACGAGGCAGACTATGAAGTTCGCACGCGATTGTCGCTCGAGCGAATCCAACGAAGTTACCGCGCAGCTGCTGTTCGAGGCGCTGCCGTGGATTAAGAACCTGACCGGTAAGACGGTCGTTATCAAGTACGGCGGTGCCGCCATGGTCGACGAGCAGCTGCGTCGTGACGTGATGAGCGACATCGTCCTGCTCAAGATTATCGGCATGCGCCCTGTTATCGTGCACGGTGGCGGCAAGGCCATCAACGAGGCTCTCAGCCACTACGACATCCCCGTCGAGTTTAAGAACGGCCAGCGCGTGACTACGCCTGCCACCATGGATATCGTGCGCGAGGTGCTGGGCGGCAAGGTCAATCAGGAGCTGGTCGCGGCGCTCAACCACCACGGCAACCTGGCCGTGGGCGTGTCCGGCAGCGACGCCGGTACCCTTATCGCCGAGCCACTCGACCCAGAGCTCGGCCGCGTAGGCAAGGTTACGCACGTCAACACCGACTATATCGAGCGCCTGCTCGACAGCGAGTACATTCCCGTTATCGCCACGGTCGCAGCGGGGGAGGAAGGTGGCTTCTTCAACATCAACGCCGATACCGCCGCCGGCGCCGTTGCGGCGGCGCTTCATGCGCACAAGGTGATCTTCCTTACCGACGTCGATGGCCTGTATAAGGACTTTAGCGACAAGGATTCGCTTATCTCCAACCTAACGCTCGACGAGGTTAATGAGATGCTCTACGGCGGCGAGGTCGACAAGGGCATGATTCCAAAGCTGCGCGCCGCTGTCGATGCGCTTGCCGCTGGCGTGTTCCGAGCCCACATCATCAACGGCACGACGCCGCACTCGCTGCTCCTGGAGCTGCTGACCGATGCTGGCGTGGGCACCGTGATCCACTCCACCGAGACGGCCTACGAATTCGATACGCATCCGCACCCGCTTTCGACGTTTGCGGCGCGCCTGACCGAGAACCTCGACGAGGTCGAGAAGCTCCAGACGGTTTAAGGTCCTGGCGCCGCATCCTAACACCCATAGCCCGCGCCGCCCGGCGCCCAACGAAAGGCATCCCATGTCACTTGCAACTCAACAATCGCTCGAATCCCATTACGTTATGCATACCTTTGGCCGCTCGCCGGTTGAGTTTGTCGAAGGTCACGGTATGAAGCTCGTCGGCGATGACGGCCGTGAGTATCTTGATTTTCTTGCCGGTATCGGTGTGTGCAGCCTTGGCCACGGCAACGCTGCAGTGCTCTCGGCGCTCGAGGCGCAGACCAAAAAGCTCATGCATGTCTCCAACTACTTCTTCATCGAGCAGCGTGGCCAGGTCGCGGCGCTGCTGTCCAAGCTCGCTAACGACGACGTAGATGGTGCGTGCGTGCTGGCCGATGCCATTGCCGCCGGCGATGAGACCACGGCCGCTGCGCTCGGTGCCCCGGCTGCGGACGAGCAGGTGTGGGAGACGTTCTTTGCCAATTCTGGTGCCGAAGCCAACGAGGGCTCGATGAAGCTCGCGCGTCTGTACGCCAAGCGTGCTGGTAACGGCGGCAACACCATCGTATGCATGCGCGGCGGCTTCCACGGCCGTACGCTCGAGACCATTGCCGCCACCATGCAGGATTGGCTGCAGGATAGCTTCCGCCCGCTGCCGGGCGGCTTTGTGGCCTGCACACCCAACGATGTCGATGAGCTGCGTGCAATCTTTAAGCAGCTGGGAAGCGAGATTTGCGCCGTCATGCTCGAGCCGATTCAGGGCGAGAGCGGTGTGCACCCCATGACCGAGGAGTTTATGGCGGCAGCGCGCGACTTGGCACACGAGGTGGGTGCCGTTCTTATCGCCGACGAGGTCCAGTGTGGCATCTTCCGCTCCGGCAAGCCGTTTGCATTCCAGACCTATGGCGTGGAGCCCGACATCATGAGTCTTGCCAAGGGCATCGCCGACGGCGTCCCCATGGGTGCCGTGGTGGCAAAGAAGGAGATCGCCGACGTGTTTAAGCCGGGCGACCACGGCTCGACCTTTGGCGGTAGTTGCTTGGCTGTCGCGGCGTGCGCCGCGACGCTCTCCGCGCTTGTGCGCGGCGACTACGCTGAGCATGCCGCCAAGGTGGGTGCTTATATGGAGCAGGCGCTGGCCAAGCTTCCGCACGTTACCGAGGTACGCGGTCGCGGCTTAATGCTCGGCTGCGATCTGGATGACGCTGCGGGCGATGCGCATGATATTGTTGCCCGCGCGCTGGCCGCCGGCGCCGTGATTAACGCTACTGGTGCCCACACGCTGCGTTTCCTGCCGCCGCTTGTCTGCGAAGAAGCCGACGTGGACAGCCTGATCGAGATTTTGTCGGACGTTTTGGCCTAACACAGCGCAATAACTCAATTTGGACCGGGTTCCGGACTGCGGACGTGCCATATGCGGCACGATTCAGCGGTCTGGAGCCCGTTTTGTTATCGATTTACCATGGCTGGGATAGGCCGTGTGCAAAAAGTGGCAAATATGAGTACGGGCACTAACTTCGTAACATATAAATTAGGCGTTTTTAGATGAGTTGGGCCACATATGTCCAGTTTTGCAGTAACTAAATTGGCTTAACTGGACTATCAGTCGTCGTTCTAAGGTAGCGCACAGAGATGTGGTGTAAGAGGCGGGGCATGCCCCGCCTCCGCCCTTTCTTGAAAGGGAGGGGACACCGCCTAGAATTCGTCGTTGGAGTAATGAAGGTGACGAATGGAAGGAAAGGCGATGCCCCAAGAAGAGAGTGTACTGCGCCTCGGCCGCGACGAGGCCCTCGAGGCGGCGAGGCTTTGGCAGGAGTGCGGCGACGCGCGCGAGTTCGCGTGCAGGGTGCTGGGCGGCGTGATGAACGCGCTGATGGACTCCGAGGCCCAGCAGATGTGCGGCGCGAGCCGCAACGAGCGCAGCGACGGCAGGGAGAACAGCCGCAACGGCTACCGCCCCAGGTCGCTCAAGACCGCCGTTGGCGACGTGGAGCTCGAGATACCCAAGCTCAGGCACGGCACCTACTACCCCGAGGGCATGCTCGCGCGATGGTCGCGCGTCGACACCTCGGTGGCCGCCATCGTGCAGGAGATGTACGTGTGCGGCGTATCCACCCGCAAGGTCGAGCGCGTGGCGTCCAGGCTGGGCATATCCTCGCTGTCGAGCTCGGAGGTCTCGAGCCTCTGCTCCGACCTCGACGCCGAGGTGGCGGAGTTCCGCCGCCGCGACCTGTCGGGCACGCCGTGCTGCTACCTGTGGCTCGACGCCACCTACATGAGCTGCAGGGTCGGCTCGTCGGTCGTCTCGCAGGGCGTCGTGACCGCGATCGGGCTGGGCGCCGACGGGCGCAAGCACTTCCTGGGCTGCGACGTGGTCGACACCGAGAGCGAGGACTCCTGGGCGGCATTCCTCGGCGGGCTGCGCGAGCGCGGGCTGGCCGGCGTCCGCCTCGTGGTCTCCGACAGCCACGCCGGGCTCGTGGCCGCCGTCTCGCGCCTGTTCCAGGGCTGCGCCTGGCAGCGCTGCGTGACGCACCTGCAGCGCAACCTCCAGAGCGCCTGCTCGGGCAGGCCCGAGGACTCCAAGGCGGCCGTCAGGGACCTCGTGCACGCCGCGGTCTACCAGGACGACCCCGACCTCGCGCGCTGCGTGTGGGCCGAGGCGGCGCCCTGGGTGGCGTCGGTGTCCGCCAGGGCCGGCGAGGTCTTCGAGCAGGCCGAGGACTCCGCGCTGGCGTTCACGGCCTTCCCCAGGGCGCACTGGGCCAAGCTCCGCACCAACAACGTCCAGGAGCGCGCCAACCGCGAGATCAAGCGCCGCTACAGGGTCGTGCAGTCCTTCCCCTCGAGGGAGTCGATGCTGCGCCTGACGTGCGCGAGCCTCATGGAGACCGAGGGACAGTGGTCCCAGCAGCGCGTGTTCTCCGAGGCCTCGGCCGCCGAGGGCTTCGCCGAGCCCGCGGGCAGGCCGGCCCCGACGGAGGGGAGGCGCCGCGCGCTCGGGCGGCGCGCCAGGGAGATAGTGGACGAGATAGTCGAGAGGCGCGGTCTCAAGAAGGAGTAATATCGGGACTTGCAGCGACGGACCTCAGGACGCTCTTACACCACGTCTGCGCGCGCCACCCGTTCTAATGTCGGATTTGCCTTTTATGACTTCGAAAACGCTGCTACCAAAAAGGTAGCAGTACTCATATTTGGCATTTTTTGCACATGGGTATTCGCCAAGGGTCCATTTCGCCGCCCGCTTTCGCTTCGGGCCTCCGCTCCTCGCGTGCTGCGCTGGAAAACGCTTACGCGTTTCCTCAGCTCCGCACCCTTGCGGGTTCGAATCCCTCTGCACGGGGCCCAAAAAGGAAAGGCCCCCATCGCTGGGAGCCTTTTCAATCAAGTGGTGGGCGATGAGGGGTGTCCGCGTGCGGCTGGCGCCGCCCGCGCCCCGCTTCGTCGCTTCGCTCCTCGCGTGCTGCGCCGGAAAACGCTTACGCGTTTCCTCAGCTCCGCACCCTTGCGGGTTTGAATCCCTCTGCACTGGGCCCAAAAAGGAAAGGCCCCCATCGCTGGGAGCCTTTTCAATCAAGTGGTGGGCGATGAGGGATTCGAACCCCCAGCCTTGTGCGTGTAAAGCACCTGCGCTAACCGTTGCGCCAATCGCCCGCAGGGATTGAGTATAGCGGAAACCCCGTGCTGTTCACCGCTAATTCATAACGAAACTTACGCGGCGACTTCGGCGCCCTTGTCCTCGTCGATAAAGAAGCGCTTGTACCAGATGAGGAACGTCAACGTGGTATAGATCTTGCGCTGGTTGAGCGCGCGACCCTCAAAGTGATCGTCAAGCAGTTTCATGAGCGCATCGGTGTCAAAGAAATCGGCAGCCCACGGTGCGGTGAAGTATTCCTTTACGTAGTCGTAGTACTTTTGCTCGCGCAGCCAGAACTTGACCGGTACGGGGAAGCCCACCTTCTTGCGCGTTGCCCACTCGTCGGGCAGCGTGCGGTTGGCAGCGTGACGCAGAACGAGCTTGCAGCCTTCTTCGTTAACACGGTAGTTGGCGGGAATGTGCTCGGCAAACTCCATGACCTTCTTGTCCAGGAACGGGACGCGAAGCTCCAGAGAATGCGCCATGCACATCTTGTCTGCCTTGAGCAGGATGTCGCCCGGCAGCCACATGTTCATATCCAGATACTGTTTCTTGGAAAGCTCGCAGCAGTTGGGAACTTGCTTGTAGTACTCGGCGCACATCTCCGCGGCGTTCTTGCCAGTGTCATAAGCGGGCTTGAGCACCTCGTCGACCTCGGAGGGATCGAACACCTTTGCCTGACCCACATACCAGCGCTCGGGAACCTCGGCGCATTTCGTCAGGAAGTTGTGGCCCTTAAAGTAGGGGAGATGCTGAACGAGCGAGCCCAGGGCGCGACGTACGCCGAGCGGCACGCGCTTCTTAAAGGAGCGCATCTCGGGGGTGTCCTCGTACCACTCGTAGCCGGCAAACAGCTCGTCGGCACCCTCGCCCGAAAGGACGACGGTGACCTCCTCGGAAGCCATCTGCGCCAGATAGTACAGCGGCACGCTGGACAGGTTCGATTGCGGCTCGTCCATGTGATACTGGATATCGGGCAGTGCATCGAAGAACTCGTCGGCGGTAATCATCTTACGCACGTTCTTGATGCCCAGCTTGTCGGAAAGCTCGGCAGCGTAGTTGGTCTCGTTGAAGTTCTTGTAATCAAAGCCGACAGAATACGTGGTGTCGGGCATGAGACAGGCGGCAATGTAGCTGGAGTCCACGCCGCCAGAAAGGAACGAGCCCACCTTAACATCGGCGATTCGGTGTGCAGCGACGCTTTCGTGCACGACCTTGTCGCACTCGTCCACGTACTCCTCGAAGGTCTTGGAGTTGTCGTCGGTGAAGTCACAGCTCCAGTAACGCTTGATGTCCATGGTGTTGGTCGTCAGGTCATATGTAAAGCAATGCGCCGGGGCAAGCTTGAACACGCCCCTAAAGAAGGTCTCCTCCGTGGCGGGGAATTGCAGCGTCAGGTAGGGGCGCAGCGCGTCGTGGTTGACAGCCTTCTCAAACTTGGGATGGTCCAGGAAGCTCTTGATCTCGGAGCCAAACAGCAGCGAGCCATCGGATGCCTGGTAGTAATAAAACGGCTTGATACCAAAGATGTCGCGAGCGCCAAAGAGTTTGTTCTTGTTCTGGTCGTGAATCACGAACGCGTACATGCCGCGCAGGCGGTTGACCAGGTCCTCGCCCCACTCCTCGTAACCATGCACCAGGACCTCGGTATCGGCGTTGCAGTGGAAGGCGTAGCCGGCTGCCTCCAGCTCGGCGCGAAGCTCCTGGAAGTTGTAGATCTCTCCGTTGAAGACAATCGTGACCTTGCCGTCGTCGCTCGACATGGGCTGAGCTCCAGCTTCGGAAAGATCGAGAATCGAAAGACGACGGAAGCCAAGGGCAACGTTGTCAACGATATGCTGGCCGCCCATATCGGGACCACGGTGGATGATGCGATTCATCATGGCCGTGAGAACCAGCTCACTCTGTTCATCTGTACCGGTAAAACCGACAAAACCGCACATGCAAGATCCTTTCTGCTGACGGCTCAGGTGTACTGCCGCAAGGATTGCGGCAGCTGATGTCAAATAATCTTTACTATCATGCCAATCTTTTGTTTCGTGATAGGGCATAAGCGCCGAGCGAACCGAAAAAACCACGGCCCGATCTTCAGATGAAGCGGCGGGTCGTGGTTGTGAACGCTATGTATGAGCGGTTAGCGCTTGCTGCGCTCGGCGAGACGGTGCTCCACCTTGGTGACGATGTGGATGAGCGGAATCGTCACGACCAGATAATAAAGTGCGGCGCAAATGTAGGGCGTAATGTTGCCCGTGGTGGCCGTGAGGTTTTTGGAGAACAGCATGAGCTCCATGACACCAACGCTCGAAAGCAGCGACGTGTCCTTGTACAGCATAACGAACTCGCTGGTCATAGTCGGTATAACGTAACGTACAGCCTGCGGGACCACGATGCGCGACATAACTTGGGACCAAGTCATGCCAAGCGAGTAGGCAGCTTCCGCTTGACCATGCGGTACGCTCTCGATGCCGGCACGGAAAATCTCGGCAAGATAGGCCGAGCAGTTGATGGCGAGCACGCCAACGCCGAGCGGCAGATTGGGCACGTTGAGACCGATCATAGGGAACCCAAAGAACGCAATGTAGATCTGCAGGAAGAGCGGGGTTCCGCGCAGGACGTTGATGTATGTCACGGCGATGCCGCGCAGCATACGACTATGACTGATTTTCATAAAGGCAAACAGCAAGCCGATGGGGATGGCGAGCGGAAAACCGATGGCGGTCACGGCAAGTGCTATGCCCCAGCCCTTAAAGAGCGAGGCGATTGAGGTGACGATAATCTGCGGCTTGCAGAACATGCCCAAAAACGGGTTGGAGTTCCATGCGGCAACCCAAGGCTGGGCATCGAGCCAGGCGACGATTTCTTGCACCATGGTGCTCTCCGAGACGCTGATGGTGGGGCTCTCGGGAAGATCTCGCTTGTCGCCGTCGGTGACATAGCTGCCGGTGACGGCATAGGCACCCGCGTTGCTCGGGAATACGACGTCGGGGACGACAACGCGAATCTGCGAGCCGGCAGCGACGGGATCGGCGAACTTGATGACGAGCTTTGAGCCGTCCAGCGAGCACGATGCCTTGACACCCGTCTGGTTCAGTCCGTCGAGCAGCGTGACCTTAACATCGGTGCTTTCAAATGACCCGCCTTCGGGCAGCTCAAGCTCAATTTGCGAAACGTCGCCCTCGTCGCTACCCGTTGTCGCTTCCCAGGTCAGGCGGGTTGCGATGCCGCCGAGCACGCCGTTGCCGCCGTCTTCGTTTGACTTGGCGGTCGCCGAGGTGACGGCGAGTGAAGCGCCCGTCGCGTCGTCTGGGCTCGAGGCATCCTCGTTATCGGACCCGCTCGTGGGTGCCATGCCAAACCACTTCTCGTACAGTTTGTCATAGGCGCCGGAGCTCTTGATCTTGGCAAGGGCATCGTTGATGGCCTGTGTCAGCTCGGGGTTGTCTTTAGAGACGGCAATGCCAAACTGCTCGCCCGTCGGAACCTCTTTGATGATCTCCATACCGGTAAAGGAGTTCGAAACCATCCACTGCTCAACGGGAAGATCGCATACGACCGCCTGGCACTGACTACTCATGACGGCGGTGAAGGCTGCCGTCCAGTCGTCAAAGTTGACGGTGGTTGCCTGCGGCAGGTTCTCGATTGCCCACTCCTCGGATGTGGTGCCCGACTGCACGGCAATTTTGACGCCCGGTGCGTTGAGGCTGTCGACCGTGTTGTATCCAGTGTTCTTTGCAACTGCGACGCCCTGGTTAGAGTCGATATAGGGGTCGGTGAAGTCGACCTCTTTCTTGCGCTCATCGGTAATCGTGATGTTACATGCGCCGACATCGGTCTTTACACCCTGCTTGACCATGGGGATAATGCCGTCGAACTTTTGCGCCGGCAAGTAGTTGAGCTCCAGACCGAGTTCGTCTGCGATCATGCCCATGAGTTCGTAGGTAAAGCCCTGGTCTTCGCCGGAATCGTTGACGTATTCAAACGGGGGTGTGGCCAAGTCACTTGCGACGGTGAACTTGCCATTCTCGACGAGTGTGTAGGTGCTCGAGGCGTTCTGGGAGGACGAACAGCCGCTCGCGCCGATGGTGGTGGCAAGGGCCACAACGATCGTCGCGAAGGCGCAGACGATGCGCCGGGTCAACTGGACATGTGCCGAGTGGTGGCGACGTTCGAAGTGTCGTTTCATCTGGAATCCTTTGCTTGGGCATGATGGGTCGGCATTGTGGGTCAATGAGGCGCATCAAGACATTTGGATAAAGAATAGCACCCAGATTTCCTTGTTTTTACACGGGGTGGACACTGTTGTCATTTATTGGCCCACAGCACAGTCCATGCAATTTTTTAGAAGGCTGCAGTGCGCGCAAGGCCAGGTGGCATATTAGGATGGTTGATAATACAGAATGTTTCATCGTTTCTGCCGCGGGACGTCTTTTGCCCTTTAAGGCTGAATTTAGCGAGAGAGGTCTTTGTATGTCGAGTCCGACACAAGAGAAGCTAACTCTGATGCGCTATATAGAGTTGCTCGAGGAAGATGACCTTGTTGTTTCCAGACCGAGCGCTTCGTGCGACCAGCGCATTGAGTTTGCGACTGACGACTCGCGCCAGGTGCGTCCGGGCACGTTGTTTGTCTGCAAGGGCCGCGCGTTTAAGCGCGAGTACCTGCTTTCGGCAATCGCCGATGGCGCCGTGGCCTACGTTTCCGAGGTCGATTACGATGTTGATCTTCCCGCGGTGATTGTGAGTGATATTCGTCGCACGCTCGCCGTGGTGGCAGATGCCTTTTATGGGCACCCGTCGGGTAAGGTGAAGGTCTGCGCCTTTACAGGCACCAAGGGAAAGTCGACCTGTAGCTTTTATCTGCGCGGCATTCTCGCCAACGAGGCCAAGCTTACGGGCTGTCATCGGCCCGCTCTTAATACGGGCATTGAGTTCGACGACGGCATCGAGGCAGGCCCTTCCAAGCTGACAACCCCCGAATCCTTCCTGCTGCAGTCTCGCATCGCGCATGCTGCGGAGGCGGGTGCCCCGTGGCTGGTTATGGAGGCATCGAGCCAGGGCCTCAAATACGAGCGCACGGGCAAGATCGCCTTTGAAGTCGGCGCCTTTACCAATATCGGCGAGGATCACATTTCGCCGATTGAGCATCCGACGCTCGAGGATTACTTTGCCAGCAAGCTCAAAATCTTCTCGCAGAGCCGTTTTGCCGTGGTCAATCTCGATATGGATAAGGTCGATCGTGTGCTCGAGGCGGCATCTCGTTGCGAACGTACGGTGACGTTCTCCTTGACCGACGAGCGTGCCGACGTGTTTGCGCTGGCGATTCGTAATGGCGACTGCGGCGTGGTGGCAACGGTGCGCACGCCCCGCTTTACGCGCGACATTGTGATTCCCACGCCGGTTAAGTTCAATGTGTCCAACGCGCTTGCCGCTATTGCCTGCGCCGAGGTCCTGGGCATTTCTGAAGAGGGTATCGTCCATGGCTTTGAGGGCGTCTTCGTTCCCGGCCGCATGGAGCTCTATCCGTCCGTATCGGGCAAAATCTTGGGTATCGTCGATTTTGCACATAACGGCATGAGCCTCGAGACACTCCTGCGCGACTTGCGCGAGAACTATCCCGAGCGCGAGCTGGCGGTTGTATTTGGCGCTACGGGTGGTAAGGGTGTCGATCGACGCACCACGATGGGCATCGCCGCTGGCAAGTATGCCGACCGAATCGTGATTACCGAGGATGACCCCGGCCCCGAGGATGTCGAGGATATTTGCGCCGAGATCGCGCGCAACGTTCAGGCGCAGGGAAATGATAACTGGCAAATCGTGACTGATCGCGTTGCCGCTATCGAGGCTGCCGTGCGTGAGACCGTCCGTCCTGCCGTGGTCATCGTGACCGGTAAGGGCGAGGAAGAGCGTATGCTGCGCAAGAACGGACCCGAGCCTTGTGAGCGCGATGGTTCGATTCTCAAGCGCACCCTTGCGGCGTACGACGCCTAAGACCAGAAGCCCCTTCTACGTAATGGAGTGACCATGTCCCACAATACCCTGCCGACCGTCGCTGAGCTTTCGGGCGAGATGCGCGAGCGTCTTGCCAAGGTCAAGTACGTCTTTACCGACCTGGACGCCACCATGCTCGCTCCCGGCTCGTGCGTACTGCGCGACAACGACGGAAATCCCTCGACCAAGCTCGTCGAGGCGGTCGTCGCGCTCGCTCGTGCCGGCATCCAGGTGGTTCCCACCTCGGGTCGCAACCGCACTATGATCCACGAGGACGCGCGCGTGCTCGGCCTCAACTCCTACATCGGCGAGATGGGCGGCCTGGTCATGTACGACCTCAAGGCCAACGATTGGGAGTACCTGACCGGCGACATGCCCTACGATCCCGCCTGCGATCTCACGCCGCACCAGGTGATCGAGCAGACCGGTGTGTGCGAGAAAATTCTCGCTCGCTGGCCGCATAAGATCGAGTACCACAACGACATGTCGACCGGTTACAAGTACCGCGAGGTCACTGTCGGCATGCGCGGCGATGTGCCTGACGATGAGGTTCAGGCCATCTTGGACGAGGCCGGTTGCGGTTTGGTTTGGGCTTGCAACGGCCATTTGACCCACCTGTCCAAGCCGACGACGCTCGAGCTCGATCGCGTCGAGGACGGCCGGGCGTTCAACATCAATCCGGCGGGTCTCAACAAGGGCGTTGCCATTGCGCGCTTCTGCGAGCACCTGGGGATCGAGCGCGAGGAGACGCTGGCGCTCGGCGACTCCGAGTCCGATTTCTACATGGCCGACCACGTGGGCACGTTCTGTTTGGTCGAGAACGGCCTGACCAGCGCCGGCGCGCCCGAGTTCCTGGACGCTTGCGACAACGCTTACGTCACGCGCGGCAAGATTGTCGACGGCTGGGTGGCAACGGCAGAGCTGCTCGTCGCGGCTCGTTCGTAGCGCGCACCTATCGTTCTGAGCCATATCTTTTCGAGAGAGAATCTGGTGAGGTAATGTCCGATATCGAGAATCTGGCTGGCGACACGCGCCCCATTGGCGTATTCGATTCGGGTCTGGGCGGTCTGACGGTTGCACGCGCCATCGCGACGGCGCTGCCGCATGAATCCGTCTACTACTTCGGCGACACCAAACGCTGCCCTTATGGCACCCGCACCGAGGACGAGGTGCGCTCGTTTGCACTGCAGGCGGGCCGCTGGCTGTCAAAGCACGATGTCAAGATCATGGTCATCGCCTGCAACACGGCGACCGCAGCGGCCTTGCGTCTGGCTCAGCAGGTGCTCGACGTTCCCGTGATCGGTGTCATCGCGCCGGGCGCACGTGCGGCGATTAACAGCACTCGCACGCGCCGCGTGGGCGTGCTCGCCACCAACCTCACTATTCGCTCGGGTGCTTACACGCGTGCCATTCAGGATCTGGACGCCGGTGTGGACGTGTATGGATGCCCGGCTTCGAGTTTTGTCGAGGTCGTCGAGCACGAGCTCGCCTCGGGTGCGCATCTGCAGGAGCAGTGGCTCGAGAACGAGGACATCTTCGATACGCCAGCCGTGCGAGCGCTGGTCGGCGCCACGGTTGAGCCGCTGCGCGATCGCGGAATCGATACCGTGGTGCTTGGCTGCACGCACTTTCCGCTGCTCGTGGGGCCTATTCGCCATGCGCTGGGGCCCGGGGTGCGCGTGGTGAGTTCCGCCGAGGAGACTACGCGCGAGCTGACCGATATCCTCACGCGCCGCGAGCAGCTGGCGGGCGACGCTGCCGAACCGCAGCATCGCTTTGCCACCACGTCTGACAACATTGCCGAGTTTGCGGTGGCGGGTAGCTTTATCTTCGGCCAGCCGCTCAAAAGCATCGAGCATGTCGATATCAACGAACTGAAATAGATGTAGGGTTACCTTCCAAAGACTTGCCCCCTTCTTTTGCCGAAAGGATATTTCTATGGAGTACATGCAGGTCAACCGCGCCAACGGCCGTGCTGCCAATGAGCTGCGCCCCGTCAAGCTCACCCGTGGTGTTATGAAGCATGCCCACGGCTCGTGCCTGGCTGAGTTCGGTGACACGCGCGTGCTGTGTGCCGCCACCATCGAGGAGGGCGTGCCGGGCTGGCGCAAGGGCGCCAAGGCCGGTTGGGTAACCGCAGAGTATGCCATGCTGCCGGCATCGACCGGTAAGCGTTGCAAGCGCGAGTACGCCAATCGTAAGGGCCGCTCCATGGAGATCGAGCGCCTCATCGGCCGCAGCCTGCGTACCGTCGTCAACATGAAGGCGCTCGGCGAGTACACCGTCACCGTCGACTGCGATGTGATCCAGGCGGATGGCGGCACGCGTACGGCGAGCATTACCGGCGCCTGGGTGGCGCTGCACGACGCCCTTGCCATGTGGGTCGAGGCCGGCAAGATCGAGCGCATTCCGCTCACGGGCCAGGTTGCTGCCATCTCTATGGGCGTTGTCGACGGCAACACCATGCTCGACCTCGATTATTCCGAGGACAGCCACGCCGAGGTCGACATGAACCTCGTCGCTACCGACACCGGCGAGATAATTGAGCTCCAAGGCACCGGCGAGCAGGCGCCCTTCGACCGCAAGCGTCTCAACGCCTTGCTCGACCTGGGCGACAAGGGCATCGCCGAGCTCATCGAACTCCAGCGCCAGGCCCTCGCCTAACCTGCCAAAAAGGGACAGGTTTATTTTGGCAGGTTTTATCTGCGGAAACGCTGAACTATAAGGTTTCTGTCGCCAGGGAGGGGAGAGGGCTCGAGGCCGGTTTCCCTTGGGCGACATTGCTATAGAGACAAGGAGGCCAGTCATGGCACTTGAGAAGATCGATATCGACACCCTCGACCCGGCAGCGACCATCGTCGTGGCAACGGGCAATGCCCATAAGCTCACCGAGATCGAGGCCATTTTGGGTAAGGTCATGCCCGAGGTGCGCTTTGTGGCACTCGGCCAGCTGGGTGATTTTGAGGACCCCGAGGAAAACGGCACGACGTTTTTGGAGAACGCCATCATCAAGGCGCAGGCTGCGGTAGAGGAGACGGGGCTCATGGCCATCGCCGACGATTCGGGCCTGGTTGTCGATGCCTTGGATGGCGAGCCGGGTGTGTATAGCGCGCGCTACGCGGGCGTGCACGGTGACGATGCCGCCAACAACGCCAAGCTCCTCATGAATTTGGAAGGCGTGGCCGACGAGGACCGCACCGCGCGCTTTATGAGTGTCGTCGCGCTCATCGACCAGGACGGCCTGGTCACCTATGGCGAGGGCGCCTGCGAGGGCGTTATCGCGCACGAGGGTCGCGGCGACCACGGCTTTGGCTACGACCCTCTGTTCCTGCCGGTTGATACGCCGGGCAAGACTATGGCAGAGCTGACGGCAGACGAGAAGAACGCCATCAGCCATCGCTTCCACGCGCTTGAGCACCTGTCCGCCAAGCTGACGGGCGAGGAGTAGGCCGTGCGTGCGGTGGTACAGCGCGTGCTCAATGCCGGTGTGACGGTCGACGGCGAGTGCGTGGGAAAGATTGGCCGCGGTTACCTGGTGCTGCTGGGCGTGGGCCATGGCGATACACGCGCCGAGGCCGATAAGCTGTGGGGCAAGCTCCGGGGCTTGCGCATTAACGAGGACGAGAACGGCAAGACCAATCTGGCACTTGCCGATGTCGACGGTGAGGTGCTCGTGGTGTCGCAGTTCACGCTGTTTGCCGATTGCCGTCACGGCCGCCGCCCATCGTTTACGGATGCCGGCGCCCCCGATGTCGCCAACGAGCTCTACGAGTACTTCCTGACGCTCGTTCGCCAAGATGTCGAACACGTGGCGCACGGCATCTTTGGCGCCGATATGAAAGTCGATCTCGTCAACGACGGCCCATTCACCATCGTCTTGGATACCGATAGTCTGTAAGTAGTCAATTTGGGACCGGGCTTGTTTAACTACTTGCGTATGGCGGCAGCAGGGTGCTATAGTATTAGAGTTTTGTCTATCTTAGGGGTATTATCCCCTTTTTGAATTGCACCTTCTGGAGGCCCTGTTCATGGAAGAGATGGAAGTCAATCACGTCGACGACATCCACGAGAAGCTGACCGATATGGTGGGCGATCGCGTCAAGGTGAAGGCCAACATGGGCCGCACCCGCGTCGTCGAGCGCATGGGCACCATCAAGAGTGTTCACCCCGCCGTCTTTATCGTCGAGGTTGACGAGCGCCGTGGCCGCAAGTCGCGCCAGTCCTACCAGTATATCGATGTCCTTACCGGCCAGGTCGAGCTGTTCGACCCCGAGAGCGGCGAGCACATCTTTACCCCGCTCGGCAATCAGCTCGAGGAGCACTAGCGGTGACCGATTGGTCCCTGACCCTTTCCGCGCCGGCAAAGATCAACCTCTATCTGGGGGTTCATACCGAGTGCGACGACCGCGGCTACCATAAGGTCGATTCCCTGATGGCAGCCGTCGGTCTTGTCGATACCGTTACGGTCACCCCGGCGCAGGAGCTGAGCGTCCAGACGATTCCGGCATCCGACTTTCCCATGCAAAAGAATACGGCTTATCGTGCTGCGCTCGCTATGGCTGAGCGTTATGGTCGGGAGGCCAACGTTTGCGTGACGATCGAGAAGCACATTCCGCTGTGTGCTGGTCTGGGCGGTCCCTCGACGGACGCCGCGGCAGTCATTGTCGCCTTAGCGGAGCTCTGGGGTGTCGATCGCGGCGATCCTGCGCTGGATGACATCGCGCGCGGCATTGGTGCTGATGTTCCCTTCTTCTTACACGCGAGCCCCGCATTCTATGTGGGTGGGGGAGACGTGTTGGCAACCGAGTATCCCGCGCTGCCCGCAACGCCCGTTGTGCTGGTCAAGCCGCGCGAGGCGAGCGTTTCAACAATTGAAGCCTATCGACGTTTTGATGAGAACCCGGTGCCGGCAGACAAGCCCGGCGCGATTGCTTCGGCCCTGCGTGCTGGGGATGCCGAGACGGCATACGCGCTCATCCAGAACAATTTGGGCGTCATTTCTGCGCAAATGGAGCCTCAAATCCAATCGGTTCTCGACTGGTTGCGTGCGCAGGACGGCACGGTTGCCGTGGATGTGTGCGGGTCGGGCGCTTGCTCGTTTGCCATTTGCGACACCGTTGCCACGGCATCCAATCTCGCGGCATCCGCTCAGCAAAATGGCTGGTGGGCTTGCGCAACGGAGCTTATTTCCGACACGGTTCGCATCGAAGTGCCAAAGAAGTAAAAATTTCTCTAGCACATGGCGGAAATCTTTGTTACTATAGTCGAGCTAACGGGTTGTGGCTCAGTTTGGTAGAGCACTGCGTTCGGGACGCAGGGGTCGCTGGTTCAAATCCAGTCAACCCGACCAGAGCATGAGGAGGGACCGCTTCTTGCGGTCCCTTTTTTTAGCTATTGTTGCTCTTGTTGTGATTCCAAAGCTGCATGCAGGCCCGCTGCGGTATAATCCATCGAGCTTGTTTGCATTGATTCCGGGAGGAAAGTACATGTTCCCTAAAGGCTTTGAGTGGGTAGTTATCCTTATTGTCGCCCTGTTGATTTTTGGGCCTAAGAACCTGCCGAAGCTCGGCAAGTCGCTTGGCTCTACCGTCAAGAACATCCGTGAGGGCATGGAAGGCGACAAGGGCGAGTCCAAGCAGGCCGAGGACGTTGTGGTCGAGGAGTCCGAGGAGGACAAGGAGATCGCTGACCTCGAGGCCAAGCTCGCTGCTGCCAAGAAAAAGAAGGCAGAGGACGGCGACGCGGACGCAGAGTAGTCCCATCCCTTTGGGGTGAGCACCTGACCGGCTTGCCCGCAGGCTAGCCGGTCTTTTTCGTTTTGTTGACAGTTGATCGTTACATCATAGTTGGGGAGATATCCGTATGGACGCAAGCCAGATCGTACTGACCGCTGAGGGCCGCCAGAAGCTCGTCGAGGAGCTCGCTTGGCGTGAAGGCGATTACGCCAAGGAGATCGTCGAGGACATCAAGGAAGCCCGCGCGTTCGGCGACCTTTCGGAGAACTCCGAGTACGATGCCGCCAAGGACAAGCAGGCCCAGAACGCCGCTCGTATCGCCGAGATCCAGGCCATCCTCGCCAACGCCCAGGTTGCTGCCACCACGGGTGATCTGACCGTCTCCATCGGTTCCACCGTTTCGTTGATTGATCCCAACGGTGAGGTCATGGAGGTCACGCTCGTCGGTACCACCGAGACCAACTCGCTCGAGCACAAGATCTCCAACGAGTCTCCGGTCGGCCACGCCATCATCGGTCACGGCGAGGGCGACTCCGTTGAGGTCGTTACGCCTTCTGGCAAGACCCGCGTCTACACCATCGCCAAGATCGCACGCTAGACCACGGTCCCGCGTAAAGGTATGTTTTCGCTCCCTGGGACCGAATCCTGGGGAGCGTTTTAGTTTGAGGAGCTAACTTATGGCAGAGAACCAGAACGCCGCCGATCAGGCATCGACGCTCAACGACGAGCGCGCCACCCGCCTGGCCAAGCGCGCCTCCCTGTTCGAGGCGGGCCAGAATCCGTACCCCGAGCACTCCGAGATCGAGGACTACGTTGCCGACATCGAGGCTAAGTATGCCGAGCTTGCCGATGGCGAAGACACCGAAGACGTCGTAAAGATCGGCGGCCGCGTGGTTGCCAAGCGCGGTCAGGGCAAGATTATGTTCATCGTCATCCGCGACGCGACTGGCGAGGTTCAACTGTTCTGCCGTATTAACGACATGGACGAGGCAGCCTGGAGCACGCTCAAGGCCCTCGACTTGGGCGATATCCTGGGCGTGACCGGCGTGGTCGTGCGCACCAAGCGCGGCCAGCTTTCCGTCGCTCCCAAGAGCGCGACCCTGCTCTCCAAGGCCGTTCGCCCGCTGCCCGAGAAGTTCCACGGCCTCTCCGACAAGGAGACCCGTTATCGTCAGCGTTACGTCGACCTCATTGCCAACGACGATGTTCGCGAGACCTTCCGCAAGCGCTCGCAGATCCTCTCCACCTTCCGTCGCTTTATGGAGTCCGACGGCTACATGGAGGTCGAGACCCCCATCCTGCAGACCATTCAGGGTGGCGCTACGGCTAAGCCGTTCATCACGCACTTCAACGCTCTCGATCAGGAATGCTACCTGCGCATTGCTACCGAGCTGCACCTCAAGCGCTGCATCGTCGGCGGTTTTGAGCGCGTCTTCGAGATCGGTCGTATCTTCCGTAACGAGGGCATGGATCTCACCCACAACCCCGAGTTCACCACGATGGAGGCCTACCGTGCCTTCTCCGATCTCGAGGGCATGAAGGCGCTCGCCCAGGGTGTCATCAAGGCTGCCAACAAGGCCATCGGCAACCCCGAGGTCATCGAGTATCAGGGCCAGACCATCGACCTGTCCGGTGAGTGGGCAAGCCGCCCCATGACTGATATTGTCTCTGACGTGCTCGGCAAGAAGGTTACCATCGACACGCCCGCCGAGGAGCTTGCCGCCGCCGCGCGCGAGAAGGGCCTGGAGATCAAGCCCGAGTGGACTGCTGGCAAGATCATCGCCGAGATTTACGATGAGCTGGGCGAGGACACCATCGTCAACCCGACCTTCGTGTGCGATTACCCCATCGAGGTCAGCCCGCTCGCCAAGCGTTTTGAGGACGACCCGCGTCTGACCCACCGCTTTGAGCTGGTCATCGCCGGCCACGAGTACGCCAACGCATTCTCCGAGCTCAACGACCCGGTCGACCAGGCTGAGCGCTTTGCTGCCCAGATGGCCGAGAAGGCCGGCGGCGACGATGAGGCCATGGAGTATGACGAGGACTACGTGCGCGCTCTCGAGTACGGTATGCCTCCCGCGGGCGGCATTGGCATTGGTATCGACCGCGTGGTCATGCTACTTACCAACCAGGCTTCTATCCGCGACGTCCTGCTGTTCCCGCACATGAAGCCCGAGAAGGGTTTCCAGTCCGGTGCCGCTGCCGCCAAGGCTGCAGAGGCCGGCAACGCCGCGAGCCCGTTCGTCAAGTCGCTTAAGCCCACGCTCGATTACTCCAAGATCGCCGTTGAGCCGCTGTTCGAGGAGTTCGTCGACTTCGATACCTTCTCCAAGAGCGATTTCCGCGCTGTGAAGGTCAAGGCATGCGAGGCCGTCAAGAAGTCCAAGAAGCTGCTGAACTTTACGCTCGACGACGGCACCGGTACCGACCGCACCATCCTCTCCGGCATCCATGAATACTATGAGCCCGAGGACCTGGTCGGCAAGACCCTGCTCGCCATCACCAATCTGCCTCCGCGCAAGATGATGGGCATCCCCAGCTGCGGCATGCTCATCAGTGCCATCCACGAGGAGGAGGGCGAGGAGCGCCTCAACCTGATCCAGCTCGACGCCTCCATCCCCGCCGGCGCAAAGATGTACTAGGGGGTTACGCGGGTTTACCAACCCGCGTAACCAGTTGACGCTGCAAGCCCGCCAGAGCGGCAATCTGCCTTTCAACTTCGGCGGCATGACCAGAAGGTCAATGCCGCCTTGTTTCAAGGCACCTTGCTCGCTCTGGCGGGCTTTCGCTGTCGTTGCCAAAACATCGGCGTTGCCTTGGCCGTCAAGCTGGACGTCGCTCACTGTCCGTCCTCTACCTGCGGCGTTGACTTGATTGATACTTAGAACATCGATGTAGTCATTGGGGACGTTCTTAAACGACTACTCAACGGCTATTGCGCGCATGGCTCGCACGACAGCCGTCTCTTTTATGTTTCCTTTAGCCGTCGCTGTCTAGGATGGGGGTTAGTCGACAGGAAGGGAGCACCGGGATGGACGATGCGAGCGAGCGCGCGATTGAAGAGGACATGCTCGATCAGTTCAATTACTTTGATGATGAGGACGAGGAGCTGATTGACCGTCGCGAGCCAGCGCCGCTTGATTCCTTTGATCTAGTCGATGAAGAGGCTGATGAGGTTGAGGGTGAATCAGTGGAGCCCCCACAGCCTTCGCGCCTTGACTCGCTGCTTTCGAGAGCCCCCATGCACCACGGTGTCCGTGCCGGCGCGCTCCATATGAAAACTGACTGGCGACAGATCGTGACCGCGGGTGATGAGCTTGCCGTCGATGCACCGCTTACCGACAAATCATCCATCATCTGCCGCACCGGTATGCTTATGCTCGCGAGCGGAACGGGTGCCTGGCGTGTACGCGATACCATGAACCGCGTCGCCGCCGTACTTGGTGTCACCGTCCACGTTGACTTAAGTCTCCTGTCGTTTGAGTGCACCTGCATCGAAGGCGGCCACTGCTTTAACGAGGTTGTCAGCCTGCCCACAACGGGCGTCAATACCCATCGCATTTGGATGATGGAGAGCTTCCTAAAGGAAATCGAGACATATGGCCGCCGTTTTACGGTGCATGAGTATCACGAGATGCTCAAGACCGTTGAGAGTTCAAAACCTGATTACGCGCCTTGGCAACAGGGCCTTGCGGCGGCCTGCGCCTGTGGCGCCTTTGTCTTTTTACTTGGTGGCGGTCCCATTGAGATGGCATGTGCGTTCGCGGGCGCGGGCGTCGGAAACTTTGCCCGCTCTCATATCCTCAAGCAGGGCCTCGGCCAGTTTAGCGCGTTGACGTTTGGCGTCGCGCTGGCCTGCATCTCGTATTTGCTGGCGTTGCTCGGCCTTGGCCAGGTCATTCCGGGGGCAATGTCGCACCAAGAAGGCTATATCGGCGCCATGCTCTTTGTGATTCCCGGCTTTCCCCTCATTACGGCAGGCCTCGACATCGCAAAGCTCGATATGCGAAGCGGCATCGAGCGTCTTTCGTATGCTGTGTCAATTATTGTGATGGCGACCCTCGTAGGTTGGATGGTTGCCGAGTGTGTCGGCCTGGCGCCGGATGACTTCGCCCCGCTCGGCCTCTCACCGTTGGCTCTTACGCTCTTGCGCATACTGATGAGCTTTGTCGGTGTATTTGGCTTTTCGGTTATGTTCAACAGCCCGGTAAAGATGGCCGCGGCGGCAGGGCTCATCGGCGCCGTGTCCAATACCTTGCGCCTTACGCTCGTCGATGCGCCGACGATGCTACCCTTCCTGGGCCTGAGCGTAGGCATGCCTCCCGAGGCGGCTGCATTTATCGGGGCGCTCGTATCGGGCCTGCTGGCAAGCCTGGCAGAAATCAAGCTCACCTACCCGCGCATCGCCCTCACGGTGCCATCGATTGTCATTATGGTGCCGGGCTTGTACCTGTATCGCTCGATGTATTACATGTGCACCTTCGACACGGTCAATATGCTCGGCTGGTTTGTGCGTGCAGTGCTCATCGTGGCATTTCTGCCCGTTGGCCTGGGTGTGGCGAGAACCCTCACCGACCCTCGCTGGCGCCACACCAGCTAATTAGTCGTTGGGGACGTCCCAACGGATCAAGTGCGCCTCGCATCTCCACAAACTCAACGCTTACGAAGCGCGCGCCGTTCGTGTTAGGGTAGTTCCACCACATAAGTAGTCGCAGACGCACGTACCACGGGCGGGCGAGATGAAGTTCAAGTAACTCCATCTCGCCCGCCCATTTTTGTTGCGTGGCGTTGCGGCGCAAAACAGAAAGGATTTCGCCCTTTATGCCTATCAACAAACGAGAGAGCCTGCTGTTCACCTTTATCATGTGCTTTTGCATGGTGCTCTGGATGAGCATCTACAACGTTGCCCTGCAGCATGGGGCCATCAACGGCGAGGTTGTTGCCGCTGCATGGCTCGGCTTCCCCGTTGCCTACGTCTTTGCCATGTGCTGCGACTGGTTTGTTGCCAGCCCGCTGGCCAAAGGCTTCGCCTTCAAGTTCCTGGTTACTCCGGGCAAGAGCTCGCCGCTCGCTATGACGCTCGCCGTCAGCTCCTGCATGGTCGTTCCCATGGTCATCATCATGTCGCTCTACGGCGCGTGCGAAGGCCTGTTCCATATGCCCGGCGGCCCGCTTGCCAATTTGCAGGCGCTGCCGATGATGTGGCTCATTAACATTCCGCGCAACTTTATCATGGCCCTGCCCTGGAACCTGCTGGTGGCCGGTCCGGTTGCTCGCTTTGTCTTCCGCCGCGCTTTCCCCATGGGGACCGTCTTTGAAGAGCCGCACATGGAGTTCGTGCACATGCCGGGTGCTCCCGCTGCCGAGGAGGTTGCCAACATTTCCGAGGGCATGGACGTCGAGCCTGCCTGCTAGGCAACGCTCAAAACCAGACCCCCAAACAGACCGGAGCGATTCCTTTTTTGTAGACGTTGTCGCGCGGCTCCGTACGGAAAAGGTCCCAACGGTTAACATATACTCCATATGGGTAAAGAGACCAAAGCGCTGCCGCGGGGCGGCGCTTTGCGTTTGAAAAACTAGCTCGTCTAAGAGGAACTAGCATGTTAGACCGTTTTACCGATCGCGCGCGCAAGGTCATGTCCATGGCCAAACAAGAGGCGCTCGATCTGCACTCAAATAAGGTGGGCACCGAGCACCTGCTGCTCGCACTCGCCAAGGAGGACGAGGGCATCGCTGCCGAGGCGCTGCGCTCGCTTGATATCTCCTACGACGACATCATGGACACCCTCAAGGAGGTCCAGACCACGGTTCCCGAGCCCAGCGAGGAGACCGAGGCTGCCAAGCTTGCCTTTACGCCGCTCGTCATTAGCGTGATGGAGCGCTCCTTCCGCGTGGCGCGTGAGAACAACCAGACATATGTGTCGACCGAGCACCTGCTCATCGGCATCGTCGAAGAGGGCAACGGCATGGCCATGGATATTCTCATGCGCCTGGGTGTGTCATCTGCTTCTATCAAAAAGGCCATCGAAAAGCTTACTGCCAAGGATCAGGACAAGAAGCGTCCGCTCGCCGGAGCCGGCGCCGGTCGTCCCGGTGCGGGCCTGCCGTTCTTTAGCGGCTCGGATGCCTCCCAGCAAAAGGGGAGCGGCACCGAAACGCTCAAGCAGTTCGCCACTAACCTCACGCAAAAGGCGCGCGACGGCGAGCTCGATCCCGTGATTGGCCGCGAAAAGGAAGTCCAGCGCATGATGGAGATCCTTTCGCGCCGCACCAAGAACAACCCGCTTATCCTGGGCGATCCCGGCGTGGGCAAGACGGCCATCGTCGAGGGCCTGGCCCAGCAGATCGCTGCCGGCAATGTGCCCGAGAATCTTATGAACCAGAACATCTGGACGCTCGACCTGCCGGGTCTTGTCGCGGGCGCCAAGTATCGCGGTGAGTTTGAGGAGCGCCTCAAGAACGTGATCCAGGAGGCAACCGAAGCCGACGACGTCATCTTGTTTATCGACGAGATGCACACCATCATCGGTGCCGGTTCTGCCGAGGGTTCTATCGATGCGAGCTCTATGCTCAAGCCGGTGCTCGCGCGCGGTGCTTTCCAGATTATCGGTGCCACCACGGCCGAGGAGTTCCGCAAGTACCTCACCAAGGACCCGGCGTTTGAGCGCCGCTTCCAGACAATCGATGTCGAGGAGCCGAGTGTCGAGGACACGGTCAAAATCCTGACCGCGCTCAAGCCGCGCTACGAGGAGCACCATCACGTGCGCTATACGCAGGGTGCTATCGAGGCCGCCGCGAACCTCTCCAACCGCTACATCCAGGATCGCTTCCTGCCCGATAAGGCCATCGACCTCATCGACGAGGCCGGCGCCCGCGCCCGCATCGCCGCCAACCGCGCGCCCGAGCCGGTGCGCGAGGCCGAGCATCGCGTGGAGGAGCTTAAGGCCGCCGCGCAGGAGGCCACCGAGAGCGACGACATGAACAAGGCTGCCGAGATCACCGAGCAGCAGAAGGCCGCCGAGATTGAGCTCGCCGAGGCCAAGGCTGCCTGGACGGCCGAGCTCGACGCCAGCCCGCTCACCATCGATGTCTCCCAGATTGCCGACATCGTGTCCGTGACCTCGGGCGTGCCGGTGTCCTCGCTCACCGAGAGCGAGAGCCGCCGCCTGTTGCAGGCCGAAAGCGTGCTCAAGACGCGCATCATCGGTCAGGACGAGGCCGTCGAGGCCGTTGCCAAGGCCGTGCGCCGCAGCCGCTCGCCGCTCAAGGATCCGCGTCGCCCCGGCGGCAGCTTTATCTTCCTGGGCCCTACCGGCACGGGCAAAACCGAGCTCGCCAAGACGCTCGCCGAGTATCTCTTTGGCAGCAAGGACGCGCTCATCAGCTTCGACATGTCCGAGTTCGGTAGCGAGTTCGAGGTCTCCAAGCTCATCGGTAGCCCTCCTGGTTACGTCGGTCACGACGAGGGCGGCCAGCTTACCAAGGCCGTTCGTCGCCACCCGTATTCGGTCGTGTTGTTCGACGAGATCGAGAAAGCACATCCCGACATCTTCAACATCCTGCTGCAGGTGCTGGAGGAGGGTCGTCTGACCGATAGCCAGGGCAAGACGGTCGATTTCCGCAACACCGTGATCATCATGACGTCAAACGTGGGCGCCCGCGAGATCGCGCAGGATGCGAGCGTTGGCTTTGGCACCACCGGCGAGCAAGGCCTTACCTCGAGCGAGATTAAGGGCCGTGCGATGGGCGAGCTCAAGCGCCTGTTCCGCCCCGAGCTGCTCAACCGTATCGACGACATCGTGGTGTTCCAGAAGCTTTCGGGCGAGAACCTGACCAAGATCGCGCACCTGCTGGTGGACGACCTGCGTCAGCGCCTGATCGCCAATGGCATGAATATCAAGCTCACCGATGCGGCCTACGACAAGATCGTGGCCGAGGGCACCGACCTCACCAACGGCGCGCGTCCGCTGCGCCGCGCCATCCAAAAGCTCATCGAGGACCCGCTGTCCGAGGAGCTGCTGGCCGGCGAGTGGGGCGAGGGCGATACCGTCCTGTGCGACGTGGCCGACGGCAAGTTCGTCTTTAGCCATGGCACAGGCGAGATTCCAGCGCCGCGTCCGGCAGGTGCGCTCGGGGGCGATACCGCCCCGGCGGCACCGCACACCGGCAACGCCGCGCCCGTGAGCGGCGGCGTGACCTCAGGCCCCGGCGGCATGATGCAAGCCGGTTCCGGCGCGCTGTAGGGATTAACATAGCTTGTATAACGGGGGCGTTTCCGATAAAGAAGCGCCCCCATTTCTATTGAAATGCGCTTCGATCTGCCGTGCTATACTAAAACTGAGATACCGTATAGCAAGGGAGCTGATATGCCTACATCAATGCTCGATACGCGGCCAGTTCAGATGAACGTGCGTATAGATCGCCAGCTCAAAGAGGCAGGAGACGCCGTCCTGACCCATATTGGCATGACGCCGTCACAAGCCGTTCGGACACTTTGGGAGTATCTGGTCGTTAACGGACGCATGCCCTCGAAGGGAGACGCGGCGGCTCCGGTTTCTGACGGAGTGGAGCCCATGGAGTCAAGGGCCGCGCAAGGCAGCCATATCGTTCGCGATTCGTGCCTCAAATACGGCATTCCCATCCCTGAGTTCTCGGGTGACTACGATGACCTCTATGAGGAAGCAATGGCGGAGCGCTATCCCGAGTGGGTGGAGCTATGAGTGCAGACGGCATTCTCAAGTTGCTTATCGACACCAACGTATGGATGGATTACTTTTCTGGAAGGTCGGACCGGACAGCGGATGTCGCCCGTCTATTCGAGATTGCCGATGTCTCGGAGCAGATTGCCCTGTTTGCCTCGTCTCTTTCGGTCAAAGATGTCTCGTATCTTGTCTCGGCGGCGATTAAGAGGGAGTGCCGAAGGAAGAATGGTTCGCTGAGCGATAACGCCATTGCGGCGGCGGACGAAACGGCCTGGGCATGCGTTCGGCAGATGCGCGAGCTCGCCCTCATCGCGCCGGTCGGTGCAGACGAGGTCTTCGACTCCTTTGTGTTCAAGTATCATCACAACGACTTCGAGGACGACCTGATGCTGGGCGTCGCCAATCGCATTGATGCCGATTACGTCGTGACGGAGGACAAAAACCTCATTAAACATACCAATGGCGTATGCATAAACGTTGATCAAGCTTTGAGGTTGGTTGAAGGGTCCAACGTCCCTTCGGCGCAGCCCGTCTAACCTGCTTTATCTTAATAAAGTGGCGTTTCCCCGCCGTTAGCCGATGATGCGAGGGCGCTCGGCGTTTTCGACTGGTTTATGCACGCAAAGTCTGGGAATATACAAGTCGCATGTCTTACTGTCTAACCAGTTGCGCCAAGGAGGCACCATGGATTACAAGATCACCGGCTACGAGCCCGCCCAGCTGTTCCATTTCTTTGAGGAGGTCAGCGCGATCCCCCGTGGGTCTGGCAACGAGAAGGGCATCAGCGATTTCCTGGTTGCGTTTGCTAAGGAGCGCGGCCTCGATGTGTACCAGGACGAGGTCTACAACGTCATCATTCGCAAGCCCGCTTCTGCCGGCGCCGAGCATGCTCCGACCGTGATGCTGCAGGGTCACATCGATATGGTGTGCGACAAGTTGGGCTCCGTTGAGCACGACTTTACGACCGACGGTATCGACCTGGTCGTCAAGGACGGCGTCCTCACCGCTAACGGCACCACGCTGGGCGCCGACAACGGTATCGCCGTCGCTCTGATGCTCACTGTCCTCAACGACGATTCGATCGTTCACCCCGCCCTCGAGTGCGTATTCACCACTGACGAGGAGACTGGCCTGGTCGGCGCCGAGACGCTCGACAAGTCCCAGATTAGCGCCCGCACCATGATTAACCTTGACTCCGAGGAAGAGGGCGTTGCCACCGTCAGCTGCGCCGGCGGCGTCGTCGTTACCTACAACTGCCCGATCGCGCGCGAGCACAAGACCGGTAGCACCCTCACGCTCGACATCTCCGGCCTGCTGGGCGGTCACTCCGGCAGCGATATCAACCTGGAGCGCGGCAACGGCAACCTCATCATGGCCCGCATCATCGACCGCCTGATGGTTGCCGGCGAGCCCGCCATCGTCAGCTTTAACGGCGGCACTAAGGACAATGCCATCAACCGTGAGTGCAAGGCTGTTCTGGTCTACGCCGACCACGCTGCCGCCGAGGCCGCGGCCCAGATTGCAAAGGGCATCATCGCCGACGTCACTGCCGAGCTCGAGGTCTTCGACCCCGGCTTTACCTGCACCGTCGAGATTGCCGACGACGCCGAGGTCGAGGCCATGGACCAGAAGTCCGCGCTTGCCCTCATCCGCGCCCTGCGTCTTGCCCCTAACGGCGTGATTCGCCGCAACGTCGCTACCGACGGCTCCGTCGAGGTTTCCTCCAACATCGGTGTGGTTGCCACTTCTGACGACGAGGTCAAGATTATGCTGTCCCCGCGCTCCTCGATCACCTCGCTGCAGAACGAGTTCAAGGACCGTCTGCAGACGCTGGCCGATGTCCTGGGCTTCGACGCCAAGTTTGAGTTCGAGTATCCCGGCTGGAGCTATGCCGAGCATTCGCCGGTCCGCGACGTCTTTGTCGAGAGCTATCGCGAGCTCTTTGGCTCCGAGCTGCGCATCGAGTCCATCCACGCCGGCCTTGAGTGCGGCCTGTTCGCCGAGGCCCTGCACGGCCTGGACGCCATCGCCGTGGGCCCGACGCTCTCCGATGTCCATACCCCGGACGAGAGCATGGAGCTCGCTTCTGCCGAGCGCTTCTACGAGCTGCTCATCGACGTCCTCAAGCGCCTTGCCGCGTAAAGGTTGCGCTAGCAGCAGTCCGAGTCACGTGCTAGCGGATTGCAGATGACATTACGAGAGGGGGCATCCGAGCTTTTGCGACGGGTGCCCCCTCTCTTCTTTCGGGAAATGGGAATTTGCGGCCACCTAGCCCATATCCGCCTTGATGAGGTCGAGGGTGCGCTGGCAGTTTTCACGGACGGGGCCGAGCATATGCTCGCGCAGGTCCGCCATGCCGGGCAGGTTAGCGTATTCGTCCATGACCTCTTCCATACAAATGGGTACCTCGTAGGCGAGGTCCATCATGGTCGCAAAGCAAAACTTCTCGGATAGCCCGGCGTCGGTGAGCGCCGCTTCCAATGCGGGGTCACCCATACCGTGGTATCGGCGGATAGCGCCTGGACCGATGCGCCCCACACGATTTTCGCCGCCAACGCTCATGGCAAGGCGCGCCCGGCGGCGCATGCGCTCGTATGCCAGCCCCGATGCAACGTCATACATACGGGCCATCATAGCTGTGCCGCCGTTTCCAAGGAGCAGGGAATAGTTTTTCGCATGCGCATCCGGTGCGCCGATAATGGCGTTGAAGAACAGTATCTGCGTAAACAGATGCAGGTTAAGTTGATGGTGGCTCGTAGTTACGAGGAGCTCTTGAATGTCGCGTGCGGTCGGGCCGCCGTCTGCCGTGTACTTTTGAGCGGGCATCACTCCAAGAGCCTGACAGAGGTCTTCTTGGTGTAGACGCATGATTGTTCCGTCTTTGACTTTCACACGGTCATAGCGCTCAACAATGAGGGCGGGTTCGTCCTCAAATAAGCGATACTCAACGTTCGCCGTTGCGATACCCGCGCGCTGGGCGCTTTTCATGCAGACAAACTCATTAAGAGCCTCAAGTTTAAATCCGATGACGCCATTTTTGAAAATATGCGTCGTGGGCGAGGAGCCCACGCATTCGCACCAGCGACCGTCTATGAGTGCGAGAGCGAACTTGCCCTGATTGCCTCCAAGTGACCAACTTTCATCTAGGCCCATCCACGATGCCTCGCGGTCATCTCTGATCGACTTGAGGCGCAAGGCAATCTCGTGGTCGTCTATAGGGCGGTATTCGCCAGTGCGATGCAAGACGGCGTCGATATCTTCTTCGGCGCAAAACTGCACTCCGCCCGGACAGTCGAGTCCGATATGGCTGAGCAGCGCAACGGCATTGTTGGGTCTAACGTCGAATTCGGCAGCAATCGCTTTTCGTTGGTCCTCGCTGTCGGGCAGAAGGCCAAACAAGTACGGATTCATGACCTGTTGGCCGTATGTGCGATTTGATACGGGAATGTTGGTCGATAGGGCTGGCCCGTCATAATCTTGATCGTAGACAAAACTGACCAGACCGCTCTCATCTTGCATGAGCGTTCCTGCGGGTGCACCGCAAATAATAGTCCGAAGCGATGTGGTGGCCATTGGCTACCTCCCTTTAGGCCTGGTTTGGGCAGATGGGTTTGCGGCAATCGAGACTCCGAGATTGGACATGGCGAAATCGGCGAAGGCCTTGTCGTAGAGCTCGGACGTAAAGGGGACATCTGCGAGAGTCGGAATGGCTGCGCTGCGACGGTTGCGATGGTGAAAACATTGAGCGTGATGGCGCCTGGGGGTGCTACGAGGTTGCAAATCAGCATGCGGGGCGTCGACTGGTTGCTCGTTATTCGTTTTAGCGATATCCCCTTGAGCGGCGAGCGCCAGTCCGAGAGCATTGAAAATTGCCAATAGCTTGTCGAGTCGAATGCCGGTGGCGTCTCCTAGCTCGAGCGATGCGAGCAGGCGCTCCGAAACACCGGCTTTTTTAGCGAGGGCCGCACGGGTGATTCCCTGCGCCTCGCGTGCCTGGCGCACGTAGATGCCAGCTTGGCGCGGTGTGGTGATGGGAAGGGTATCCACGGCGATCTCCTAACGTGCAGGCTTTTGCATATCAGTATGACATGCAAAAGTCTGCACGAAAAGGCCTCATGCAAAACTCTGCATGAGGCCTTGTGCTGGCGTTGAGTTTTGAGCGATTGTGTTTGGCGTTACAGCGCCAAAATCCCCAGATGCTCAAGCAAAATCTTAAGCCCAATGAGGATGAGCACGACGCCACCCACGATGGTGGCGGGTTTTTCGTAGCGCGCGCCAAAGGTGTGGCCGATCGCTACGCCGGCGACGGAGAAAATAAACGTTGTGACGCCGATAAGCGATACGGCGGGCGCGATGTCAACCGAGAGCGCGGCAAATGAGATACCTACGGCTAGGGCGTCAATCGAGGTGGCAATGGCAAGAATCAGATATTCTGCCAGGTCAATCTTTTCGGCATCCTTGCCGTCGCCCCCATCCTCGTCTTCGGTAAAGGCTTCCCACAGCATTTTGCCGCCGATAAAGGCCAAAAGGATAAAGGCGATCCAATGGTCGATGGGTCCGATGATGCCCATGAATTGACTGCCGAGCGCCCATCCGATTACGGGCATGCCGGCCTGAAAGCCGCCAAAGAACAGGCCGAGCACTACGGCGACTTTAAGGTTGATCTTTTTCATGCCAAGGCCCTTGCAGATGGATACGGCAAAAGCGTCCATAGAAAGGCCGATAGCGAGCAACACAAGCTCTGCGAGTCCCATAGTCTGGCTCCCTCTCTGCGGGCGAGCCCGATTACGCGACTACTCCCTCATTTATATGAGACCCGATGCTACCACACGAGCAGTCAAGAGAGCCTCGTCCCAAATGAGCTACCTAAGCGGTGTTCGCTCATTCTGTAAGCATCGGATTTCGCAAGCGCCGCGGGGACAAACCGTGAGAAACTATTTAGCGTTTATGGAGCGTATACGATGGGAGCGATGCCTTGGATAAGAACGAGCTGCAAAAGCGTATGGAACAGGCCATCCGCCTGACGGCACCTGGTCAGCCGATCCGCACTGCCCTCGACATGATCATCGCCGGTCACCTGGGCGCCCTTATCTGCGTCGGCGACACCGAAAACGTGCTCGCTGCCGGTAACGACGGCTTCCCGCTCAACATTTCGTTCACCTCGAACCGTCTGTTCGAGCTCTCCAAGATGGACGGTGCCATCGTCATCGACGGCGACCTCACCCAGATCCTGCGCGCCAACTTCCACCTCAATCCCGATCCCTCGCTTGCCACGAGCGAGACGGGCATGCGTCACCGCACCGCCGCTCGCATGTCGGTGCTCACCGATGCCATCGTGATCTCGGTCTCGGCCCGTCGTGCCGTCGTTAACGTGTACGTTCACGGCAAGAGCTACGAGATCCAGCCCGTCACCACCATCATGAGCTCGGTCAACCAGCTCGTCGCCACGCTCCAGACTACTCGTCAGTCGCTCGATCGCTCCCTGCTGCGCCTGACGGCACTCGAGCTGGACGACTACGTCACGCTCGCCGACATCACTGGCATCTTCTCGAGCTTCGAGATCATGCAGCAGGCAAAGACCGAGCTTAAGGATTGCATCGTCAAGCTGGGCAACCAGGGCAAGCTCGTGCAGATGCAGCTCGAGCAGCTCGCCGGTTCCAGCATGGATACCGAATACGACCTGATGATCCGCGACTACGCGAGCGATTCCTCCGAGGCAAACGCCGAGAAGATTCGTGCAGAGCTCGCTCGCATGACGCCTAAGGACCTGTCCGACCCGCAGCACGTAGCGGCAGTTCTGGGTTACGACGACCTGGACGAGGACTCCGTCATGACGCCGCTGGGCCTGCGCACGCTTTCGCGCGTGTCCGTCGTGCGCGACGGCGTGGCCGAGAAGATCGTCGACGAGTATGGCTCGCTGCAGGAGCTCATGGACGACATTAGCGAGGATCCGGAGCGCCTGGGCGACTTTGGCGTCAACAACCCTGCCATTCTTGCGGACTCGCTGTACCGCATGAAGGGCACCAAACAGGGGAACGCATAATGGCGCCCGTATGCGCCGTGGTCGTTGCCGGTGGCAGCGGCCAGCGCTTTGGAAATCCCGGCGGCAAACAGCTCGTTAACGTGGCGGGCCGTCCGCTCATGAGCTGGTCCATCCGCGCGTTCGACCGGAGCGACAAGGTCGGCCACATCGTGGTGGTGTGTCCTGCCGAGCGCCGTGCCGAGATGCGCCGCCTTGCCATCGACCCGTTTGACTATGACACGCCCATCAGCTTTGCCGATGCCGGCGATACCCGTCAGGATTCCACCCGTGCCGGCGTGCATGCGGTTCCGGCGGGTTTCGAATATGTCGCCATCCACGATGGCGCTCGTCCGCTCATTACGACCGAGGCCATCGACCACGCTATCGACGTGCTCATGGGTGACCGCTCGCTCGACGGTGTCGTGTGCGGTCAGCCCGCGATCGACACGCTCAAGATCGTCGACGGCGATAATATCGTCGAGACGCCGCCGCGCGAGCTCTATTGGGCCGCGCAGACGCCGCAGATTTTTAGCGTCGACGCCATGAAGCGCGCTCACGCCGCTGCTATCGCCGAGGGCTTTATCGGTACCGACGATTCATCGCTGATCGAGCGCATGGGCGGGCGCGTCCGCTGTGTCCAGAGCCCGCGCGATAACCTTAAGGTGACGGTGCCCGAGGATTTGCGTCCCGTAACCGCGATTCTGCTCGGTCGCATGGCCGAGGGAGAGGACCTTCCCCATGTTCAGTAACCTGCGCATTGGCCACGGCTACGACGTCCACCGTTTGGTGGAGGGGCGTCGATGTATCATCGGTGGGGTCGACATTCCCTACGAGCGCGGCCTGCTGGGCCACTCGGATGCCGATGTGCTCGCGCACGCCTTGGCCGACGCCATTCTGGGCGCCTGCCGCGGGGGAGACATCGGCAAGCTATTCCCCGACACTGATCCTGCCTACGAGGGTGCTGATTCGATGGTGCTGCTCGCTCGCGTGATGGACTATGCGCGCGAGCTGGGCTTTGAGTTTGTCGATGCCGATTGCACCATTGCCTGTCAGCAACCCAAGATCACCCCGCACCGCGATGCCATGCGCGCCAACCTTGCCCATGCCCTGGGCGTTGACGTCGAAAATGTGGGCGTCGCCGCCACCACGACCGAAAAGCTCGGTTGGGAAGGCCAAGGCGAGGGAATCGGCGCCTGGGCCGTCTGCCTGCTACAGAAAACCGTTAAGGAGTAACGAATGCGTATCTACAACAGCGCTACCCATAAAAAGGAAGAGTTTCAGCCCATCGAGTCCGGCAAGGTCCGCATGTACGTGTGTGGCCCCACGGTCTACGACAACATCCACATCGGCAACGCCCGCACGTTCATCAGCTTTGACGTGATTCGTCGCTGGCTCATCGCGAGCGGCTACGAGGTTACGTTCGCCCAGAACCTCACCGATGTCGATGACAAGATCATCAAGCGCGCCAACGAGCAGGGCCGTACGGCTGCCGAGGTCGCGACGGAGTTTTCCGACAAGTTCATCGGCGTCATGCGCGCCGCCAACGTGCTCGATCCCGATGTGCGCCCCCGCGCCACCAAGGAGATCGGCCCCATGATCGCCATGATCAAGACGCTTATCGAGCAGGGCCACGCTTACGCAGCCGATAACGGCGATGTGTACTTTGCCGTGCGCAGCGATCCCAACTATGGTCAGGTCTCGGGCCGCAACATCGACGACCTTATGGTTGGCGCGCGCATCGAGGAGAACGAGGACAAGAACGACCCGCTCGACTTTGCCCTGTGGAAGGCCGCCAAGCCGGGCGAGCCCAGCTGGCCGAGCCCCTGGGGCGAGGGCCGTCCCGGTTGGCACACCGAGTGTGCCGCCATGGTGCACCGCTACCTGGGCACTCCGATTGACATCCACGGCGGCGGCTCCGACCTTGCCTTCCCGCATCACGAGAACGAGTGCGCTCAGGCCACCTGCGCCTGGCACCAGGGCTTCTCCAACACCTGGATGCACACGGGCATGCTGCTGGTTGACGGCGAGAAGATGTCCAAGTCGCTCGGAAACTTCTTTACGCTGGCCGAGGTTCTCGAGCAGCACTCCGCTGCCGCCCTGCGCCTGCTGATGCTGCAGACGAGCTATCGCTCGCCGCTCGACTTCTCCTGGGAGCGCCTGGAGGGTGCCGAGAATTCGCTCACGCGTATCGCCGGTACGGTCGAGAACCTGCGCTGGGCCGCGAACCATGCGACGGCCGATGCCGATGAGGCAGCATCCGAGGCGTTTGCCGCCAAGGCCGCCGAGACCCGCGCCGCCTTTATGGAGTGCATGGACGACGACTTTAACACTGCCGGTGCCATGGGTGCTGTCTTTGGCTTTGTCACCGAGTGCAATCAGTATCTGGAGCAGGCAGGCGACGCTGCCGACAAGGCCGCCGCGCTTGCTGCCGCCGACACGCTGGCCGAGCTGCTCGATACGCTTGGCGTTGAGCTCCCCGAGCCCAAGGTCGAGCTGCCGCTGGGCCTGCTGGGCGTTGCCGCCGGCCTGGTTGCCTACACGGGTGACGACGTGGACGAGGCCGCTGCCAAGATTCTCGAGGCCCGCGCCGAGGCCCGTGCCGCCAAGAACTGGGACCTGGCTGACGCTATCCGTGACCAGCTCAAGGACCTGGGCCTGACGATCGAGGATACTGCCGCGGGCACCCGTATTAAGACTCTCTAATCCCTTCGGGTTTCCCAAGCGCCCGACCTTGCCGTTCAAACCGTCGCTCGCGTACTCAAGTACGCGTCGCTCCTCTTTCACGGTAATCTCGGGCACTTGGAAAACCCGTACCGACCGCCCGAGCCACGGCACCTTGCCTTTCAATCGTCGGGCATGACCTCAAGGTCTATGCCCTCCTCTTTCAAGGCAATCTGCCGCACCTCGGGCGGTCGGTCTATTTGTTTCGTTTGATAGTTGTATTTAGGAGGTCGCTTTATGGCCGACAATCGCAAGCGTACGCCTCGTGGCGGCAAGCAGGCTGCTTCTGGCTCGCGTCCGATTCGCCGTTACGATCGCGCTGCCGCTCCCAAGGGCCAGCGCGATCGTACCCAGGCCGCACGTCCGCAGCGCAACCGCGACAACGTTCAGGCTCCCAAGGGTGAGTTTATCGAAGGTCGTCGTGCAGCCGCCGAGGCGCTGCGTACCGGCTTTCCCGTCAAGTGCGCGCTCATTGCCGAGGGCGGGGAGCGCGATGCCGCCCTGTCTCGTCTGGTCGATGACCTCAACGCCGCGGGCGTCCGCATTAAGTATGTGCCGCGCGCGCAGCTCGATGCGCTGTCGAGCCATGGCGCTCACCAGGGCATTGCGCTCGAGGTTGGCAACTTCCCCTATGCCGATGTTGCCGATATCCTCGACCGTGCGGGCGACGGTCCGGCGCTCGTCGTCGTGCTCGACCATGTGACCGACGACGGCAACTTTGGCGCCATCGTGCGCTCCGCCGAGGTCGTGGGCGCGGCGGGCGTCATCATTGCCAACAAGCGCGCCGCCGGTGTGACCGTCGGCAGCTATAAGACTTCTGCTGGCGCCGTCATGCACCTGCCCATCGCGCAGGTTCCCAATATCGCCCGTGCGCTCGATGACCTCAAGGCCGCCGGCTTTTGGGTGAGCGGCGCCTCCGAGCGCGCCGAAGGCAGTTGCTGGGACGCCCCCTTCGAGGGCCGCGTTGCGCTCGTCATGGGTTCCGAGGGCGACGGCATCTCGCGTCTTGTGCTCGAGAAATGCGACTTTTTGACTAAGCTTCCCCAGCGCGGCATGACCGAGAGCCTCAATGTTGCCCAGGCGACCACGGCGCTATGCTTTGAGTGGCTGCGTCGCAACGCCGGCGAGCTCATGGGGGAGGAGTAGCGCATGTCCAAGAAGAACCGCGCCAAGTCCAAGGCCAAGCGCTTTGGCGAGGGCTCGGCCAAGCCGATTGTTTCGGCCGCGACCTATGGCGTGGGCGGCAATGCGTTTGCGCAGGCTATCGCCGACCCGGTCTCGACAGTGCATTCCAATAAGCCCGAGCTGCTGGTGGTCGACGGCTACAACGTGATTCACTGCACGCCGCGCTACGAAAAGCTCGTCTACGACCATTCCGACGATCCGTATTCCAGCGACGTCCACGATATGGCGCGCACCGCCCTCATCAACGACGTTGCCGCGTTTGCCCAGGGCCGCTACGAGGCCGTAATCGTGTTTGACGGTGCGGGCAATATCTCCAGCGAGCGCCCCAACCTGCCGGCCCGTGGCGTGCGTATCGAGTTTTCGCCGACGGGCGTATCGGCCGATACCGTGGTGCAGAAGCTCTGCATCGAGGCGCGCGAGGAAGGCCGCGCGTGCTCCGTGGTGTCGAGTGACGGCACGATCCAGGCCGTCGTCATGGGCAAGGGCGTTACGCGCATCTCGAGCCGCATGCTGGTGGACGAGATCAAACAGATCGATAACGACGTTCACGAGGCAGAGGAAGCTCCGCAGATCAAGATGACCCTGGGCAGCCGCTTGAGCCCCGATGCCCTGGCCAAGCTCAAGGCCCTGCGCGGGAGGTAGGTAGACCTTCAATGGGGGCTGCTTTCTCGATTGACCAACCAACTGGTTTGTAATCAGTGGGTTGCAGGCCGGCCTCGCCAAAACGAATAGTTTTTGGTTCTGGCGAGCAGATAAAACTATTCGTTCTGACGAAGGGTTTTGAGATGTGGTCGGTCAAAGGGTCTGTTGCGCCTCGTCCGCAATTCCTTTATTCTTAACTGGCTTCGCGTGAAAGCGCCAAGTGTGCCAGTGTGGCGCAACGGTAGCGCAACTGATTTGTAATCAGTGGGTTGCAGGTTCGATTCCTGTCACTGGCTCCATGAGTTTTCGCAGGTCGGGGGCCGTATGGCTCCCGATTTTGCATTTTCATGCAACAGCTCATGCAACAAACATGCAACAATTAAATCGGAATTGCATTTATGTGTGTTTTGTGACCGATGTCCAATGTCCATAAATGCGTGCAACGAAGCAGGAAAAGCAAAGCTTACAGTTGCTGTCTCCATTAGAGTTTTGGGCTTTGTTTCTCCAACTGGGATAGGGTGGAAAGTGACCAAGGTGCCGAGAGCTCCGATGCTGCCTCTCGAAAGATCGCGCGCCGTGCGCGGCGCTCTTTCCTGTAGCCCATGGGTATTACTATAGTCTAGATTTAATTCGGCGCGAGAAGTCAAGGGCGACAAGGATTTCCCGTCGTTTGTGAGCAAGGTGATTGAAAGGACTCATGATGATTAATAGCGTAGAGGACCCAACGGTTGCCAATATTCTGTCGACCGATATGCTAAAAATCTATGACATTCCTCGTTACCAGCGCGAATACACTTGGAATCAGCGCGATTGGGCGAATCTCTATGACGATATCACCCAAAACGATGCCGGATACTTCCTGGGCTCGTTTATTGTCGTGAACGGGACTGTGAATTCCAAGATGGATACCATTCACTATGAAGTCATCGATGGCCAGCAACGCCTGACGACGCTCAGCCTTCTCCTTGCTGCCATCTACGCTCGCGTTATGGAGCATAAGGATTCTATCGACGATGACCTGATGCTGGACGATGTCCGCCCTCTGCGCAATCGCCTTATCCTGAAATCCGACAAGTCGAGGACGCGCGTTATTCCTCAGGTTCAGAATCATAACCTTGAGGATTACCGCTGGATCTTGAAGGAACATATCGGTTTAGACGTCGTTATGCAAAAGCCGAAGTTCCTCGGTCTGAGAAAGATGTCTAAGGCATTCAACTATTTTTACGATCGATTGGGCGAGGAAGTTGAAGACGGGAGCGGGATCGAATGTGTTCATGCCCTGCTTGATATCTGCAAGCTGGTGTGCTCCGCAGTCGTGGTCCAGATTACCGTCGATAGCCATGCGGACGCCTATACCCTGTTCGCGTCCCTTAACAACCGCGGTGTCCCCTTGAGCGCCGTTGACCTCATCAAAAACATGCTTCTCGGCAAGGTTGCCGGGGTGGATGACGGACGGCTCGACTATTACTTTGAACGCTGGCAGGAAGTGCTCCGCAATCTCGGCGATGACTACAAGACGCAGGAGCGCTTCTTCCGCCAGAACTACGATGCCTTCCGCCGGGAGGTAAATAAGCCATTTATCGGCGAATCAGGTTCCCAACTCCCCCTCGGTTCCGTTGCCACGCGTTCCAACCTTCTGAAAATCTACGAGAAGCGGATGGAAGCCGATGACGGCGCCCTTAAGGTGTTGGACGAGCTGACCGAGAATTCCGCACTCTACTCGAAGATCATTGGGCTCGATCAAGAGAGCCCGGATTCCGAGCTTTCGCATCAGCTTTTGGAGCTTTCGAGAGCGCAGGGCGTCGCATCTTACCTGATGCTGCTGTTCCTTTTCAAGAAGCAGGACCAGTTGGAGCTAAAAGATGAAACCCTCGCGCTTCTTGTTAAGCTCCTTGTCTGCTTCTTTGTCCGACGCAACCTTACCGATACGCCTCCCACGCGTGACCTGGAGAGGCTCTTCATCAGTATTTGCGAGAGCCTCGAAAGCGAGGGTCTCAAGGGCATTGCGGCCGCGGAATACATCAAGAAGCGCCTCGTCGACGTGTCTGCCAGTGACGCTTCCTTCAAAGAACGTCTTGAAGGGCCGATTTACGATGTCAATCCCGATATGACGCGCTACATCCTGACCGTTATTGCATCACCGAGCGTTACGAAGGAGATGAAGCCACTTTGGGATCGATATGACTCCGGAAACTACGTTTGGACAATCGAGCACATCTTTCCCCAAGGTAAGAACATTCCCGACGAATGGGTGAAGATGGTTGCGGACGGCGACGTTTCCAGGGCGATTGAGGTGCAGGAGAAGCAGGTTCATACGCTTGGAAATCTGACTATCACCGGATATAACTCAAAGCTGAGCAACATGCCCTTTGTGACCAAGCGAGACCGCAAGGATGCGAACGGGGCGAACGTCGGATACCGCAACGGGTTGAACCTGAACGACGAGTTGGTAAACACGGATACCTGGACCAGCGAGCAGATTCAGGAGCGCACAGACAAGCTCGTTGGACTCACTTTGAAAGCTTTTGACTTTGACGAGATTGAGTTCTAGTGACCTCCAGCCAATATCTTGGGGACATTCGGCCCAAACGATTCAATCTCAATCTGTAACATCTAGACCGGTATTTCTCTTCAAGCTGTTATAGATTGAGATGTTAAGACGGGTTGGCGGGTAATATCTCGATCTGTAACACGAAGAGGCTGAAAACCTTTCTTACTGTTACAGAATGAGACGGAAGTCGGGGCTACTGCGTAGTATCTCAATCTGTAACAGATAGGGGAGAAAATATTCTCTAGATGTTACAGATTGAGATAAAGGCCGGGCCGGTCCAAGTCATTCTGGTCGAGCGTGGCTTATCGGACATACGAGCGTGGATAATCTCCCGCTTAGTGAATGAGCGTGGATAATCTCCCACTTTGGGCCCAGTGGCACGCCAAAAGTGGGAGATAATCCACGCTCGATTTCAAACGGGAGATAATCCACGCTCGAATCTGTCTGGGAAGCCCGATCTCGACCTATATATAGGTGCAAATGAGTCGTTATCGAAGTAATCATTCTGCAGGCTCACTCCACTACGCCAAAGTGTTCCCTCGGGAAATGTCACTGCTATATGCAAATTCACCGTCCTCCATATCCAAACTCAGCAAAACCGCAGGTCAAAGGTATGTAGATACGCCCGGCACCGTGTATCTAGAGGTTTTCGTTGACAGCCCCCAAGGTGGCATCGTATTATCTTCTTCGTTCGCGGGGGCGGCGGTCCAAAAGACCAAAGGACCTGCGGATACTTGAACGATTGGGAGTTTGCCCGAGTGGTTAATGGGGACGGGCTGTAAACCCGTTGGCTATGCCTACATAGGTTCGAATCCTATAGCTCCCACCCGTCAAGTGCCTGTATAGCTCAGTCGGTAGAGCACTTCGTTGGTAACGAAGAGGTCACCAGTTCAAGTCTGGTTGCAGGCTCCATCCGGCGGTGTAGCTCAGTTGGTTAGAGCACACGGTTCATACCCGTGGCGTCACTGGTTCGAATCCAGTCACCGCTACCATAGGTAACACGGTGGCTTCTCAATAGTATGTTGAGAGGCCACTATGGTATAAAGGCAAAGTCCCGTCCGGGGACGACCTGTTTAGAGGAGGGCTTTATGGCCAAAGAGAAGTTTGAGCGCACTAAGCCGCATGTTAACATCGGCACCATTGGTCACGTCGACCACGGCAAGACCACGCTGACCGCTGCCATCACCAAGGTTCTCTCCGAGACCGAGGGCTGCAAGGCTGACTTCACTGCGTTCGAGAACATCGACAAGGCTCCCGAGGAGCGCGAGCGCGGCATTACGATCTCCGTCTCCCACGTCGAGTACGAGACCGCTGCCCGTCACTACGCTCACGTTGACTGCCCGGGCCACGCTGACTACGTCAAGAACATGATCTCCGGTGCTGCTCAGATGGACGGCGCTATCCTGGTCATCGCCGCTACCGACGGCCCCATGGCTCAGACCCGCGAGCACATCCTGCTCGCCCGTCAGGTCGGCGTTCCCTACATCGTCGTCTTCCTGAACAAGTGCGACATGGTCGACGATGACGAGCTCATCGACCTCGTCGAGATGGAGACCCGTGAGCTCCTCTCCGAGTACGATTTCCCCGGCGACGACATCCCCGTCATCCGTGGTTCCGCTCTGGGCGCTCTCGAGGGCGACGCCAAGTGGATGGACGCCATCCGCGAGCTCATGAAGGCTGTCGACGAGTACATCCCGACGCCTGCTCGTAACAACGACCTCCCGTTCCTGATGGCCGTTGAGGACGTTATGACCATCTCCGGCCGTGGTACCGTTGCTACCGGCCGTGTCGAGCGCGGTGAGCTCAAGCTCAACGAGCCCGTCGAGATCGTCGGCATCAAGGATACCCAGAACACCGTCGTTACCGGTATCGAGATGTTCCGTAAGTCCATGGACTTCTGCGAGGCTGGCGACAACGTCGGTCTGCTGCTCCGCGGCATCAAGCGCGAGGACATCGAGCGCGGCCAGGTTCTCTGCAAGCCCGGTTCGGTTACCCCGCACACCAAGTTCACCGGCGAGATCTACGTTCTGACCAAGGAGGAGGGCGGCCGTCACACCCCGTTCTTCGATGGTTATCGTCCTCAGTTCTACTTCCGTACCACCGACGTTACCGGTACGGTCAAGCTCCCCGAGGGCACCGAGATGGCTATGCCTGGTGACCACATCACCATCGAGGGCGACCTCATCCACCCGATCGCCATGGAGGAGGGCCTGCGCTTCGCTATCCGCGAGGGCGGCCACACCGTCGGTTCGGGCATCGTCTCCACGATCATTGAGTAAATTAGCTCTTTGATATAGCTGACTTAGAGAACCCGGCACTTATATGGGTGCCGGGTTCTTTTCTGCAATGGATATTGAGCCGTTGCTGGTGTCGAGAGGATCGATAATGGTCCTGGGTGCACCGTCGATTAGATCTCGTTGGCTCCATTGATGTGTTCCAAATATGAATGGGTTCACCGAGAACCAATTGATTCGAGGTTTTCGTTGACAGCACTTACGTAGAGCTGATAAAGTATCAACTCGTGCCCGTACGGGGCGGAAATGAAAGGTCAGGATACATGCGAACTCTAGTTACTCTTGCGTGCACTGAGTGCAAGCGCCGCAACTATACGACCACCAAGAACAAGTCGACCATGCCTGATCGTATGGAGATCAAGAAGTATTGTCCCTGGTGCCGTCACCACACGCTGCACAAAGAGACTCGCTAGTCTCTAGTCACATACGCCAGTAGTTCAATTGGTAGAGCATCGGTCTCCAAAACCGAGTGTTGAGGGTTCGAGTCCTTCCTGGCGTGCCAGTCATTATTCCGTAAGCTCCCAATTGGGGGCTTACGGTTTACTCATGTATAAGCGCATTGCGCGGAGGTAACCCAAATGGCCAACAAGAAGAACAAGAAGAAGGCTCAGCAGCAGGCGCCTGCCAACAACGCTGCCGCCAACTCCAAGGTTGAGGCCAAGAAGGCCGTTGCCAAGAAGAACGAGAAAGCTGCGAAGTCCAAGAAGAACGAGAAGCCTGGTTTCTTCGCCCGCACCAAGAAGTATTTTGCTTCGGTGAAGTCCGAGATGAAGCGTGTCACGTGGCCCGATAAGAAGGAGCTCGTGAACTACTCGGTCGTCGTTTGCGCTTCTCTGATCGTCGTCGGCGTCGTCATCGCTCTGCTCGATGCTGGCTTTGGCGAGGCTCTTGCTCTGTTCTCTGGATTGAGGGGCTAAACCATGTCTAAGCGTTGGTACGTCGTTCACACTTACTCTGGATACGAGAACCGCGTTAAGTCCGATCTCGAGCATCGCATCGAGACTATGGGCATGCAGGACCGTATCTTTGACATCGAGATTCCTATGGAGCGCGTCACCGAGATTAAAGAGGGTGGCAAGCGCGAGACCAAGGATTCCAAGATTTTCCCGGGTTATGTCCTGGTCCGCATGGAGATGGATGACGATGCTTGGACGTGTGTTCGCAACACGCCCGGCGTCACTGGTTTCCTAGGCGGCAATGGCAAGCCCGCTCCGCTTTCCCGTGACGAGTACAACAAGATGACTCGTCGTCCCGGTAAGGGCGATTCGCCCAAGCGCACCTCGGTTGATATTCAGGTCGGCACGTCCGTCCGCGTCACCGATGGCCCGCTTACCGACTTTGATGGCAAGGTCTCCGAGGTTAACACCGAGGCTGGCAAGCTCAAGGTCACGCTGATGATCTTTGGCCGCGAGACGCCGGTCGAGCTCGACTTTAACCAGGTCGCTGTCATCGCTTAAGTTTTCGTCCGTTCGCGCGAGCGTGCTTCTTCTGTGACTGCTCATCTCAGGAGTGCTTCTAACACGTGCGTGCTTACGATATAGCAAGTACTTCACACTCGTGATTCGAAAGGAATGACCATGGCTGAGAAGAAGGTTGCCAACGTCATTAAGCTCCAGATTCCTGCTGGTGCAGCTAACCCCGCTCCTCCCGTCGGCCCCGCTCTGGGCGCTGCTGGCGTGAACATCATGCAGTTCTGCCAGGCCTTTAACGCCGAGACGCAGGACAAGAAGGGCGACATCATCCCCGTTGAGATCTCTGTCTACGAGGATAAGTCCTTCTCCTTCATCACCAAGACCCCGCCGGCGGCTCACCTCATCAAGAAGGAGCTGAACCTCAAGTCTGGTTCCGCTAAGCCCCAGGCCGACAAGGTTGGTCAGCTCTCCCAGGAGCAGCTCACCAAGATCGCCGAGATCAAGATGCCGGACCTCAATGCCAACGACATTGACGCCGCCAAGAAGATCATCGCCGGTACCGCCCGTTCCATGGGCGTCACCATCGCTGAGTAGCGATTTCTTATGGTAACGACGGGTGCTCCGACCGGGGCGCCCGTTTAATGTGTGCAATAGGGCACACGATACGATGTGGGAGGGCTCACGCCCGTTTAACCACAGGAGGTAATGCACATGGCTAAGCATGGTAAGAGCTATAACGCCGCTGCCGAGAAGATCGACCGCGCCACGCTCTACACCCCCCTTCAGGCTGCCAAGCTCATCAAGGAGCTCGACACCGCCAAGTTCGACGAGACCGTCGAGGCCCACTTCCGTCTGGGCATCGATACTCGTAAGGCTGACCAGAACATCCGTGGTTCCATCTCCCTGCCCCACGGCACCGGCAAGACCGTTCGTGTTGCCGTCTTCGCCGAGGGCGAGAAGGCCCGCGAGGCCGAGGCTGCCGGCGCCGACATCATCGGTTCCGACGAGCTCGTCGCCCAGATCCAGAAGGGCGAGATCAACTTCGACGCCGCTATTGCTACGCCGAACATGATGGCCAAGGTTGGCCGCATCGGTAAGATCCTTGGTCCCCGTGGCCTCATGCCGAACCCCAAGCTCGGCACCGTGACCATGGACGTCGCCAAGATGGTCTCCGAGCTCAAGGCTGGCCGCGTTGAGTACCGCGCCGACCGCTACGGCATCTGCCACGTGCCCCTGGGCAAGAAGTCCTTCTCTGAACAGCAGCTCGTCGAGAACTACGCTGCCCTGTACACCGAGATCCTGCGCGTCAAGCCCTCTTCTGCTAAGGGCAAGTACGTCAAGTCCATCTCCGTGTCTTCCACCATGGGCCCTGGCGTCAAGGTCGATCCCGCTGTCCAGCGTGACTTCCTGGCTGAGTAACTGCTAGTTACTGCCTGAGCAAAGCAAGCATTGCTAAAGAAACCCGGTTCCGCCTCGTGTGGGACCGGGTTTCTTGCTATCTCGGGCCAAAACCACCACAAAGGGGACAGGCACCTTTGTGGTGGTTTTGGCACTTTGGCGTCAATGTTATGGCATCGCAGCGAGCCGGTTCCAAGTGCCCCAGGTCGCCCCGAAAGAGGAGCGACGCGTACTTTGGTACGCGAGCGACGGTTTGAGGGGCGAGATGGGGTGCTTGGGGCCGGCGCAGCGTCAAGCCTTAAAGGTGGTTACCAGGGCGTTCTTGCGGTTGAGGACTCGATGGCATCGTGGCGTTTGAGCTCGCGGCGCATGGTTTGCGAATTGAGCCAGGCCGCCTGCCAGCCACGGATGGGGTAGCGCGTCTGGTCGAGCTCAAACTGCGTATAGCCGCAGGCGTTGATGATCGTCGTTCCACACACATGCTGCCGCTCGCGCTGAAAATCGTAACCGTAGCTTTGGTGTACATGCCCATGCACCATGTAGTCGGCCCCCCAGGACTCAAGCGCCGTGTTAAAGCACTCAAACCCTCGATGCGGCAGATCGTCCAGATCACCCATACCGGCCGCGGGTGCATGGGTAAGCAGAATGTCGCACCCGCCGACCATCCTAACCTTACGCGACAGCTTACGCATGCGCTTGGACATCTCGCGTTCGGTGTACATGTTGGCGCCGTCGCGATAACGCATGGACCCGCCAAGGCCCGCAATGCGAATCCCTCGGTATGTGTACACGCTGTCTTCCACGCAGATACATCCACCCGGTGCATGACGTGCGTAGCGGTCATCGTGATTGCCGCGTACGTAGATGAGCGGTTTGTTGATGACTGTGACCAAAAACTCAAGATAGTCCGGGTCCAGATCGCCGGCGGACAAAATCAGGTCGACACCCTCAAAGCGTTCCTTGCGAAAGCACTCCCAAAGGCATCGTTCTTCGGTATCGGCTATGGCAAGGATCTTCATAGGGCGGTAACTCCCGGCTCATCGTCGAGCTGCGGAATGGTGCCTACCACGTTGTCCGCCAGCCAATTCATCTCGACAATCTGCGTGCTCGGCAGCGGAGGGAAGCCTTCGATCTGTACCACGCCGCTCTGGCTGTGGAGCTCGCCGCCAAAGGGGTTGATGGAACCCTCGACAATGCCGTTGCGGAGCAACTGCACGAGTTTGCGCGTCTGGTAGGGTAGGCCCGGAGCGTAACGGATATCGATAACGCCCGAGCTCATGCCGTACCAGTAGTTGACGGCGCGAACCTGATTGTCGTCACTGGTCTCATCCCAGGTGCCATGCAGTAGGCTTCGCACGATGAGCTCGTAGTAACGGCCCCAGTTCCATACCGGCATGGCGATGCCGGAAACCTTGCCATCGACCAGGCGGTGGAGTCCGTAGGCCGTAGGGTCTTCGAGCGACTTTGACATGTCAGCGCCGGTCATGACGCTCACGCCTTCGCGGCACATGGCCTCGGCAAGACCGCCGGCGGGCACATCGCCCCAGGTGAGGATAATTTGCGCGCGGGGGTCGAGCAGCGAGGCGCCGATGGCAAAGGCATTGATCTCGCTGAGCGCGCCGGATGCGAAGACCGACGCGTGGTAACCGATGCGGTGGTTGTCCGCCATGCTGGCGGCAAGGGCGCCCAGGAGAAACTTGGCCTCGTACATCTTGCCAAAGTACGAACGGACGCTTTGATGGGGGAGGCCGATAGAGCAGTTGAGGAACCGAACCCGGGGATACTCAACGGCAGCCCTGAGCGTGTATTCCATCAGGCGGTGCGAGGTCGAGAAGATGACGTTATCTCCATGTTTGACAGCCGTTTCCACGGCGGCGTAGAACACGTCCGGATCGTGACAGTCCTCGAACGCCTCGGTGCGCACGATACCGCCAAAGTGCTCATCGAGATACTGACGCCCTTGGTCGTGCAGGCTGTCCCAGCTCGACGTCGCACAGGGGAACTCATGGATAAAGGCGATGCGCAGGGGGTTGGTCGCTGAGTAGACGGTCTTGCCCATAAAGAAGTTGAGCACACCGGAGGTGGACTTGGCGGGCGTCTCCTCCTCGTCGACGCTCGGTGCTTCGACGAGATCGACCTTGTCCTCGTCATTTTTGCCGGCAATGACCAGCTCGCGCCAGATCTTGCACAGGCGGTTTACGACGATATCCGTCGGCGTATCCAGCAGGCGGTCCTGGTTGTACACATTGAGGTACACGAGCATGGCGTCGGCGGGCGTAATGTCCAGGTGATCGCCGCCTGCGCGAAGGTAGGCACGCTTAAAGAGCAGGAAGGTGTGACGCAGGTAGTCGACCTTTTTCTGCGGCCATTTTTCGATAAGGTTCTGACCGAGCATCTTGGCGAGCGTTTCGTAGCTTCCCTCACGCGAGAACTCGATCTCGTATAGGGGGCAGACGCGCCAAAACGCGCAGAACTCACCGTACAGGCGGCTTTCGACGGAATCCCATGTGCCGGGGTAGAGACGGGTGACCTTGGCCGAAACCGTCGGGGCGTCTAGGAATTTGAGGACACTGACGCGTTTGTTGCCTTCCTGGACATAGAACCGATGCATGAACTCGGTGACGATGATGGGGTCGCGATAGCCCTCGGTCACCTGGATGTCGTAGAGGTTTGACCACTTGCGGGCGAACTCGGTGTTAAACGGAAGCAGGGGCATAAAGTTACACGAAAAGGCGGACTGACGGCCTTTGGTGACCGTGCCGACGACCATTTCGAGCGGAATATCCCGCAGGCCGACGCTCACTCGCTGACCTAAGGGGAGCTGAGCAACCAAACTGTCGAGGTCCGTAAGGTATGGATGCTCGCTTTGGCTAATGGCGCGACGGCGTCCCTGCTCGCCGCGCTTGCGTGCTTGACGATAGGCCTCTTCCATGGTGTCTACTCCCTTAGTCGTTTAAACAACGATATGAACCATGGTACCACGAATGAAAACCACTACAAAGATGCCTGTCCCCTTTGCGGTGGTTTAGGCAATGATGGGGGCGATGGCGCGGATGCAGGCGTCGGCTGCCGTGAAAGTGGTGCTGTCGTCGCTGACGATAAAGATGATCTTTCCTTTGATGCCAAAGTCGCCGATTTCGCTAAAGAGTACGTAGGGCTCCTTGTCAAAGCCCGAGATGGGCGAGACGGCCGTTTTGGTTGCGCTCGTGAGCTCGTCTGCCAGCGCGTCAAGGGAAGCCCACTTAGACGTGTCCTTTACGGCAACGGGCACGACCACGCGTCCAAAGGGCATCAAATGCACGAGTGTGTTCTTGGAAATGTTGGAGTTGGGGACGATGATGGTCTGCCCGCAGGCGTCCTCGATGGTCGTGTGGCGCCAGGTGATGTCCTGGACCACGCCCGACACGCCGCCGACCTCGATATTGTCGCCGGGCTTGATGATGCCCATAAAGGTCACCTGCATGCCGCCGATAAGGTTTGACAGCGTGTCCTGAAAGCCCAGCGAGATGGCGATGCCGCCGACGCCAAGAGCGGCGACGAGG